>JBFHXJ010000054.1:0-26991 GCA_041598995.1 Woeseiaceae bacterium
AACGGTCGGGACTTCCCCGGTTGTAATCGGGCAGTGGCCGATTGCCCGCAAATCTCACGGATTGACGCGGTTGCGAAACGCAACTATTGACACGGCAACATAACAAGGGATTGATCTGTAATGGGAATTACTGGTCGGGGTGGCCGGATTTGAACCGGCGGCCCCTGCCTCCCGAAGACAGTGCTCTACCAGGCTGAGCTACACCCCGAACCGCGCGCCATCATACACTTGCATACTATCGCGGGAAACCCAGACGTTGCTGCGTGGGAGCTTTCAGGGGCAATCATCTGCAGTAAGTGCAGTGTGTTGAAAGTGCTGACGGCGACGGTCTGAAGTTGCTAATATTTTCAACTACTTGCGCCCTGAAAATCAGAGAAAATTACAGGTGGTGATCATGCCTCGAGCGCAGCAGACCGTTTTCCATGACAGGCATTTGCAGTTGAAGGCGAAGATGACCGATTTCGGCGGATGGGACATGCCGATCCAGTACCCGGGCGGAATCGTCCAGGAGCACCTGGCGACCCGAAAAGGCGCCGGTCTGTTCGATATTTCGCATATGGGACGATTCGTCGTCACTGGCAAGGACGCGGTGCCGTTTCTGCAGCATGTGCTCACCAGCAACGTGGCCGGTCTCGATGTCGGGCTCGGGCAGTACACGATGCTGGCGAACGACAACGGCGGAGCGGTCGACGACGCGTATCTGTACCGTTTCGTGGCGGATGAATATGTTCTTGTGGTCAACGCTTCCAATCGTGACAAGGATTGGCAGCACCTCGAAACGCTGCGTAAAAAATTTCCGCAGGCCGAGATGACGGACCGCACGCAGGAATTGGCCATGCTGGGACTTCAGGGGCCCCGGTCCAGGGAAATCCTGCTGAGCGTAATCGATACCGGGAAGCTTCCGGAACCGATGCGGAACTCGCTCAACATCGTGACGATCGGTGATGTCCGGGTACTCATTGCGAGAACGGGATACACGGGCGAGCCCATTTGTTTCGAGCTGTTCATGGATGCGCCCGACGCGCTGCGAATCTGGGACCTTCTTATGGACCGAGGTGCGGTACCTGTCGGTCTCGGCGCCAGGGACACGCTGCGACTCGAAGCCGGTCTGCCGCTCTACGGTCATGAGCTGGGAGTCGACCCGGATGGCAAGGATATCCCCATTTTTGCGGCGAGCTTCTCACGCGTTGCCGTCAGTTTTTCTCCTCGCAAACATGACTATGTCGGTCGCGAGCCACTGGCCAGACAATTCGAGGCGCTCAAGCGGATCATGCGGCAGGATTACTCGCGCATCGACGATCTGCCGCGCATGATCAAGTGCCTGGAACTGACCGACAAAGGCGTCGCCCGGGCCGGGGACAAGGTCATCCGGAATGGAGATCATGTTGGCTATGTCACCAGCGGAACGATGGTTCCCTACTGGAAGAGCAAGGCCGATGGCATCACAGGCGGACTGAGCGACGAGACGGGAAAGCGTGCGATTGCGCTGGCGCTCATTAACAGCGATCTGCATAAGGAAGAGGAGGTGCAGGTCGAGATCCGCGGCAAGCGTGCCCGCGCCGTCATCGTCTCCCGTTTTCTGAGAAGCGAAGCGCCGCCCTACGCCCGCGCCGCACTGCATCATCCACCAACGGAGGAACAAGCTGCGCCCGCCGTCGCGGTCGATCGAAAAGTCGCTGACTTGCTGGACAGGGCCATACAGAACACCGAGTGGCGGCAGCAGCACTGCATCAACCTGATTCCCTCGGAGATGACGCCTTCACCAATGGTCAGGCGCCTGTCGATCATGGATCCGGCCGGTCGCTATGCGGAACACAGGGAAATCAAAGCACTCGACGGCGCCGAAGTCTTCTTTTATCAGGGTACCGACTTCATTGCCGATGTAGAGCAACGGTTAATCGCCGAGTTGCGCCGTTTCCTGGGATGCCGGCAAATAGAGGCTCGCGTTATCTCCGGGCAGATGGCCAACACGACCGTCTTCAGCGCCATGGTGGACTACCTGAATCGGACGGACCGAAAGTGCGAGCAACGAAGAATGCGCAAGGTCCTGAACAATCACATCATCAAAGGCGGACATCTCAGCGCGCAGCCGATGGGCGCGCTGCGCGATTTCGTGGCGCGTGATCCGGAGACAGAGAGAGCGGCCGTCGTGAACTTCCCGGTCCTCAAGGAGAACCCCTATGCGATCGATGTTGCCGCTGCATGCGAAATCATTGCAGCACACCGCCCCGAACTCATCATCCTGGGCAAAAGCCTGGTTTTGCACAGAGAGCCCGTCGCGGAGATGCGAGCTTGCGTCGATGCGCTCGGCCTGGACTGCGTCATCATGTACGACATGGCGCACGTGCTTGGCCTGGTCGGGCCACACTTCCAACAACCGTTCCAGAACGGTGCGGACATCGTCACCGGTTCGACGCACAAGACCTTCTTCGGTACCCAGCGAGGCATCATCGCGTGTGACTACGATGAGGACGATGTACGCATGCCGTTGTGGGCGGCCATCGAACGTAGGGCATTTCCGGGCGCGGTCAGCAACCATCATCTGGGCACCTTGCTCGGTCTCCTGATGGCCGCTTATGAAATGAACCACTTCAAGGAAGAGTACCAGCAGAAGGTCGTGGCCAATGCCAAGGCCTTCGCTAGACATTTAAAAGATTGCGGCCTGGACGTCGCGGGTGCACCGGATATGTCCTATACCGAGACACACCAGGTCCTGCTGCGCGTTGGTTACGCGAGAGGGGCGGAGATCGCGCGGCGGCTCGAGGAAAACAACATCGTCCTGAACTACCAGGCGACGCCGGAGGAGGAAAGTTTCACCGCCGCCGGTTCGCTGAGAATGGGCGTCTCGGAGATGACCCGCTTCGGCATGGAAGACGCCGATTTCGGCGAGCTTGCCGGGCTGATGCGGGACGTCATCGCAAATGGCGCCGACGTGAAGGACAAAGTTGCGTCCTTTCGCAAACGCTTCCTCGACATGAAATATTGCTTTTCCGAAGCGCAATTCCGGGAACGCCTGGAACGGCTGCACGCATTGATATGACTCGATAAAGTGACGGCGAGCGGCCAGCCCGCGAAGTGTCGTACTATCATGAGGCGAGGCCGCCGGGACGCAGTCCGACCACGATGATAGGGTTGCCTGGTGCGCCGCTACGCGCGATCCCTGGTGGCGAGGGGAAATGACAACAAGAAACGCAAGCAAGTCTGCAAATGGACAAGATGTCTGATCGTCTCCGGCAGTTGCCCGCACTGGATCGCTGGCTCAAGTCGCAGTCGGCAACAGCATTGTGCGCGGAGTTTGGCCGCAGCGAAGTGGTTACTGTCATGCGAGAGCGCCTCGAATCTATTCGTGAAGAGGCATCGAGGGGCATCGTCCCTCCCGGCGACCTCGAATCGCCCGCCTTCGTGCATGTCGTCAGGGCGGAGCTCGTCAAGCGCCGCTGCGACGACTTTCACCGCGTCATCAATGCGACCGGTATCGTGATCCACACCAACCTGGGACGTGCGCCGCTGGCGGCGGAGGCCGTCGCGTCGATCGACCGCATTGCGCGCGGGTATTCCAATCTCGAGCTCGATCTGGAATCAGGGCGACGGGGATCGCGCTACCAGCACGTCGAGCGGCTGCTGACGCGGCTCGGCGGCTCGGAGGCCGCAGTCGTTGTCAACAATTGCGCGGCGGCCGTCATGTTGGCGCTGAATACGTTTTGCCGCGATCGCGCCGTCGTCATCTCTCGCGGCGAACTCATCGAAATCGGCGGTTCGTTCCGCATGCCCGACGTTATAGAAAGGAGTGGCGCGCGCATGGTCGAGGTGGGCACGACGAACAGGACGCATCTCGACGACTATGCGGCGGTGCTGCGCGAGGAGCCGGCCGCAATCCTCGTGTCCCATCCGAGCAACTACCGAATCTCGGGATTCACCGCGAAGCCGACGCTCGAAGAGCTCGCCGAGCTCGCGCACGAAAACGGGCTGATGCTGATTCAGGACCTCGGTAGCGGCGCGTTGCTCAAAGTCGGGCAGGCCGGATTGTCTGACGAACCGACAGTGCAGGAGTGCGTCACGGCGGGCGCGGATCTCGTCATGTTCAGCGGCGACAAGATGCTCGGCGGACCGCAGTGCGGAATCATTCTCGGCAGTGCCGAGCTGATTGGCCGGATCAGACGCAATCCGATGCTGCGCGCGGTACGCATCGACAAGTTGTCGCTCGCTGCGCTCAATGCCACGCTCAGGCTTTACCTCCCACCGAACGATCCGTTCGAGAAAATTCCGGTACTGCGCATGCTTAGCGAGGACAAGGCGGATCTGGAACGGCGTTCAAACGACGCACTCGCGAAACTTGCCAAGATCCCCGGTGTCTGGGCTTCGCTGATTGACGACGTGAGTTTTGCCGGCGGCGGCGCCATGCCGCTCGAAGGCATCGAGAGCAGCGCAATCCGTCTGCGCCATGCAACGCATAGTGCGGAGGAATTGGTTCGCCGCCTGCGCCGGGGCGAGCCGTCGGTGATCGCCCGCATCGCCGACGATCATTTATTGCTCAATCTCAGAACCGTGCTCGACAGGGAGACAACGGATCTCGTCCGCGCCGTCGAGCGCGCCGCGGCATGATCAAACAGCTTACGCTCGGCGTGATCGGCCACGTCGATCACGGCAAGACCGCGCTGGTGCGCGCGCTGACTGGCATCGATACCGACCGTTTGAAAGAAGAGAAAGAGCGCGGGCTGTCGATCGTACTCGGCTTTTCATACGTCGAAGGCAGCCAGGGAATGATCGATCTCATCGACGTCCCGGGCCACGAGAATTTCGTGCGCACGATGATCTCGGGTGCCACGGGCATCGACGGCGCATTGCTCGTCGTGGCCGCGAACGAGGCGATCATGCCGCAGACACGCGAGCATGCCGCCATCGCACAAATGCTCGGCGTCGATCGCGGCGTCATCGTCGTTAACAAAAAGGACCTCGTATCGTCCGCGGAACTAGATGACGTGATGGGTGAAGTACGGTCCTTTGTCACTGGCACCTTTCTCGAGGATGCGGAGATTGTCTGTGTATCTGCTTTATCGGGGGAGGGCATCGATGACCTGCAACGTGCGCTCGAACGAATCAGGCCGGCCGATGACCGGGAAAGCAGCATCGGATTGCCGTTCCTGCCCATCGACCGGGCGTTCGTGATGCGGGGCTTCGGGCCCGTGGTGACCGGGACCTTGCGCGGCGCTGCACTCGGCATCGACGGTGAGGTGGAGCTCCTGCCGGCAAAACGCCAGGTGACGATCCGCGGTCTGCAGGTACACAACCGGGCGGTCGAGCGGGCTCTGCCGGGGCAGCGGGTTGCCGTCAATCTGCGGCACATAAAAAGAGAGAACATCAAGCGGGGAGATGTGCTGACAGCGCGCGGAAGGTTAGAGGCGACCCGGCGCATCGACGTGCAACTCGAACTGCTCGACAACCAGCCAACCACGGTGAAAAACGGCACGACGGTGAGGTTTCTTGCCGGGACGAGCGAGATGATGGCGAGGATTCGACTGCTCGATCGCGAGCGGCTCGAGCCGGGCGCCGCAGCGTTCGCCCAGTTGCGCCTGTCGCGTAAGCTGACGACCTATCCGAATCAGCGCTTTATATTAAGGAGTAATTCGCCGCTTGGAACCATCGGCGGCGGGTGTGTGCTGGAGCCGCATCCCGCCCGGCATCGTCGTTACGACCGGCGGGTAACACACAGCCTGTCGACCAGCGCGCACGGCAGTCCCGTGGAAAAGGTCCGGATGCTGCTTGTCCGAGCCGGGCTCAACGGCACGACAGTCGACACGTTGCGCGAATCGCTCGCATGCGAAGCGCCCAAGATCGAGGCGGCACTTTCGGAACTCCGAGCGGTGAGGATCAATAGCGGCAAGCTCGTCGATCGCGAGATTTACTCGAGATTCAGGGAGGACATCCTCGTTGCGCTTGGCCGTTACCACGACGCACGCCCGAGTCATATCGGGCTCGCGGTGGCGAATCTCCGCAAAAACATCGATCCCGAACCCGCGAACGACGTCCTGCAGCACGCGATCGGCGAACTCGTGTCGGAAGCGCGCATCGAAAATCACGGCGGTATCCTGCGACTCGCCGGCTTCGATCCGCTCGCCGGGCTCTCGGATAACGCGCGGCAACTCGTGGCCGATATGGAAGACGCGTTTCGCGAGCGTCAGCTGACACCGACCTACCGCGACCAGGTTGTCGGCAGGAACGAAGCAGAACAGGATCTGTTCAGGCTGCTTTGTGCGACGGACAGGCTCGTCATACTGAAGAACCATGGTCGCGGTTCGGATTTCGTGGTGCATACCGCGATCTTCGACGAGGCCGTCGCAAAGATCGCATCGCATTTCAGTTATCCGCAGAAATTTACGGTGTCCGAAGTTCGAAAACTGTTGGGCGCCAACCGCAAGTTCACGGTGCCGCTGATGGAACACCTCGATGCGACGGGTGTTACAATGCGCATCGGTAATCTGCACCAGCTTCGCGCGCGGCACCCTTGATCGCCGTGGAGGTGAATGGAGTCTGGTGACTTCCCTGGTCTTCAAAACCAGCGACTCGCCCAACGCGAGTGGTGGGTTCGATTCCCATCCACCTCCGCCACCCCGATCCTCCTTGCCCGCATCGGGGATGTCTCATATATTGCGATAGTCTTGACTGGCAATCACATGCGAGGGGGAACGACGATGGGTGCCAACCTGACTCGCCGGCAGTTCTTCAAGATCTGCGGGACCGGGTTCGCCTCCTCGAGTGTCGTCGCGCTGGGGTTCACGCCCACGCAGGCGCTCGCGGAAGTCCGTGACTTCAAACTGGCCCGTGCCAAGGAAACCCGCAACACCTGTCCGTACTGCTCGGTCAGCTGCGGGCTCCTGATGTACAGCATGGGCAGCAATGCCAACAACGCCAAGGAAGAGATCTTCCATATCGAGGGCGATCCGGATCATCCGGTCAGTCGCGGCACACTGTGTCCGAAAGGGGCGGCGCTCCTGGATTTCGTGCACAGCGAAAGCCGCCTCAAGGTGCCGGAATACCGTGCGGCCGGCGCCACGGAGTGGCAGCGCATCAGCTGGGAGGGGGCGTTCGAGCGCATCGCACGGCACATGAAGGCAGACCGCGATCGAAACTTCGAGGCGACCAACGGCGAGGGTGTGACGGTCAACCGCTGGCTGTCGACGGGCATGCTCGCGGCATCGGCCTCGTCGAACGAGTCCGGCTACCTGACGCAGAAGTTCGCCCGCTCTTTAGGATTACTGGCATTCGATAACCAGGCGCGCGTTTGACACGGACCTACGGTGGCAAGTCTTGCCCCTACGTTCGGTCGCGGCGCGATGACCAATCACTGGGTTGATATCAAGAATACCGACCTGGTGCTGATCATGGGCGGCAACGCCGCCGAGGCACACCCCTGCGGCTTCAAGTGGGTCACCGAAGCCAAGGCGCACAACAAGGCTCGCCTGATCGTCGTCGACCCGCGCTTCACGAGATCCGCGGCGCTCGCCGATTTCTATGCACCGATCCGCACCGGCACCGACATCGCCTTCCTGGGCGGCGTCATCAACTACCTGTTCGAAACCGGCCATTTACATATGGATTACGTCCGGGCTTATACGGATGCGACGTTCATCGTTCGCGACGATTTCGATTTCCGGGACGGCCTCTATTCCGGCCACGACGCCGCTGGCGGCAGTTACGATCGCTCGAGCTGGATGTATGAGCTGGACGAGGACGGCTACGCGCGCACCGATCCGACGCTCGAACATCCGCGATGCGTCTTGAATCTCTTGAAGCAACACTACACACGCTATACGCCCGAGGTAGTGAGCCGGATTACCGGCACACCGGAAGAAGATTTTCTGACCGTGTGCGAGATGATCGCGGACACCGCCGCGCCGGAGCGCACGATGACGGTGATGTATGCGCTCGGCTGGACGCAGCACTCGAAAGGATCGCAGATGATCCGCTGCGCGGCGATGGTGCAATTGCTTTTGGGCAATATCGGCCAGAGCGGCGGCGGCATGAACGCACTGCGGGGCCATTCGAACATTCAGGGCCTGACAGATCTCGGTCTGTTGTCCGACCTCCTGCCGGGCTATATGACTCTGCCGGACGAGACCGAGACAGATTACGAACCATATATCGCGGCGCGTGCACTGAAACCACTACGGCCGAACCAGATGAGTTACTGGCAGCACTACGAGAAGTTTTTCGTGAGCCTGATGAAAGCCTGGTTCGGCGATGCGGCGACGGCGGAGAATAGCTGGTGTTTCGACTGGCTGCCGAAGCTCGACAAGGTGCACGACGTGCTGCAGGTGTTCGAGGACATGCACGCTGGCAGATTGAACGGCTACATCTGCCAGGGATTCAATCCGCTCGCCGCGTTCCCCGACAAGCAAAAGCTCGGCGAGGCGCTGGCGAAGCTGGATTACCTCGTCATCATCGATCCGCTGGAGACCGAAACTTCCGAGTTCTGGAAAGACCACGGCGAGTTCAACCCGGCAGATTCCGCGGCCATCCAGACGGAGGTATTTCGCCTGCCGTCTACCTGTTTCGCCGAGGAGGACGGGTCGCTCGTGAATTCCGGGCGCTGGCTGCAGTGGCACTGGAAAGGCGCGGAACCGCCCGGCGACGCGAAAGGAGACGCCGAGATCATCGCCGGCATCTTCATGAAGTTAAAGAAGATGTACGAGGAAGAGGGCGGCGTGTTTCCCGAGCCGATCCTCAACCTGAGCTGGAACCACCTGATCGCGGACGCGCCGTCGCCGGAGGAACTCGCCCGCGAATACAACGGCAGGGCGCTCGACGATCTTACCGATGGTTCCGGCAAGGTGCTGCGCGCGGCCGGGCAGCAGCTCTCGGGCTTCAACGAACTGCGCGATGACGGTACGACCGCTTGCGGCTGCTGGCTCTTCTGCGGCGCGTGGACCGAGGAAGGCAACTTGATGGCCCGCCGCGACAACGCGGACCCGAGTGGTCTCGGCAACACGCCGGGCTGGGCCTTCTCGTGGCCGGCCAACCGGCGGATTCTCTACAACCGCGCCTCGGCGGATCCCGATGGCAGGCCCTGGGATCCGCATCGTCGGGTCATCAGCTGGGATGGCAAGCGCTGGAGCGGCATCGACGTGCCGGATTTCGCGGCCACGTCGCCGCCTGAAGCCGGTATGGGCCCCTTCATCATGAACCCGGAGGGTGTGGCGCGGCTGTTCGCCGTCGACAAGATGGCCGAGGGGCCGTTCCCGGAACATTACGAACCGTTCGAGAGCCCACTCGCGGAAAATCCATTGCATCCTGGTATCGCCGGCGCCAGGTTCAATCCGGCGGCGCGCGTGTTCGCGGGCGATCTCGAAAAGATGGGCGACGCAAGCGAGTTCCCGTACGTCGCGACGACCTACCGGCTGACCGAGCATTTCCATTTCTGGACCAAGCACTGCCGCATCAATGCGGTACTGCAGCCCGAGCAGTTCGTCGAGATCGGCTCGGCGCTGGCGGCGGAGAAAGGCATCGGGCCGGGCGACAGGGTCCGCATCCGTTCAAAACGCGGCGAGATCGTCGCGAAAGCGGTCGTCACGAAGCGTCTGCGCGCGCTTCAGGTCCAGGACCGCACCGTTCACCAGGTTGGCCTGCCGATCCACTGGGGATTCAAAGGAAAAGCGAAGCCCGGTTTCCTGACCAATACGCTGACACCGTTCGTCGGCGACGCCAATACCAACACGCCGGAGTTCAAGGCGTTCCTCGTCGACGTGGAAAAGGCCTGAGGTTTTTACATGGCACTGCAGTCACTGGATATCAAAGCACGCTCGGCAACCACGACCGAGAGTCCAAGCGTGCGCGAGACCACGCCGGTCGCGAAACTGATCGACATCTCGAAGTGCATCGGTTGCAAGGCCTGTGAGGCAGCCTGTATGGAGTGGAACGACCTGCGCGAGCTGATCGGCGAGAACAACGGCGCGTTCGACAGCCCGCGGGATCTCTCGGACAAGTCGTGGACCGTGATGCGTTTCTACGAGGAGGAACCGCAGGGCAGGTTCGAATGGCTGATCCGCAAGGACGGCTGCCTGCATTGCGCGGATCCGGGTTGCCTCGCGGCATGCCCGGCGCCAGGCGCGATCGTGCAGTACGCGAACGGCATCGTCGATTTCCACGAAGAGCATTGCATCGGCTGCGGTTATTGTATCGCCGGTTGCCCGTTCGACATTCCGCGAATCTCGAAGAAGGACTCCAAGGTCTACAAGTGCACGTTGTGCTCCGACCGCGTCGCGGTCGGCATGGAGCCGGCGTGCATCAAAGCCTGTCCTACCGGCGCGCTGGTGTTCGGCTCGAAAGAGGACATGACACACCATGCGGAAGGACGCATCGCGGATCTGAACGAACGCGGCTACGAGCACGCGGGCCTCTACGATCCCGAAGGTGTCGGCGGCACGCACGTCATGTACGTGCTGCAGCATGCCGACCAGCCCGGGCTCTACGGATTGCCCGACAATCCCGTCATCAGCCCGCTGGTTTCGCTGTGGAAGGGCATCACCAAGCCGATCGCGCTGCTGCTGTTAGGCCTCGCAGCACTGGGCTCCTTCTTCCATTACGTCAGGGTGGGGCCTAACGAGGTCGATGAGACCGAAGAAGAAAACGAGGCTGTGTCATGAAAAACGAAATCGAACGCTACACGGCCAATGAGCGAGTGAATCACTGGTTTACCGCGATCACCTTCGTCTTGCTCGCGTTGTCCGGCCTCGCGCTTTTTCATCCGTCGATGTACTGGCTCACGAACGTATTGGGCGGTGGCACCTGGACGCGCATCCTGCATCCGTTCATCGGCATTGCGATGTTCGTCTCGTTTTTCCTCATGGCGAAAAGCTTCTGGTCGAACAACAAGTTCACCCGCGCCGACGGCCAGTGGCTTGCGCGCTGGCGCGACGTCGTCGCCAATCGCGAAAAAGGCTTGCCGGAGGCCGGGCGCTACAACGCGGGACAGAAACTGCTGTTCTGGACCATGGTTGTGAGCATGGTGCTGCTGCTTCTCTCCGGTGTCGTGATCTGGCAGCCGTATTTCGCGCCAGCATTCCCGATCACGCTCGTGCGGCTTGCGGCACTGACGCATGCGTTGTGGGCGTTCCTGCTCGTATTCGGCATCATCGTGCACATCTACGCGGCAATCTGGATCAAGGGCAGCATGCACGCGATGATGCGCGGTCACGTGTCGTCCGCCTGGGCGAAAAAACATCACCGCGCCTGGTTCCGGGAGAGCGCCGGCCGCGGGCTCGACTGATCCATGGCCGAAACCGACCTGACCGGTGGCGTGGCGGCCGTCCCCGAGTTTCGCCCGGCAACGTCCGACATCTTTGCCAATCGCGCGAAGCGCTTGAAAGATCTCGCCCGTGGCCACGCCATGGGGGAGTACCTGCGCTTCGCGGCGGCGCTCGTCGAGGCGCAGGCAACGCAATTCGGCTCACTGATCGGTGCGGCGTTGCCCGACGAGGCACACCTGGAGCATTGCAGGGCACACGGATTGCCACCGCTGTCGGTCGACAGCCTGAGCCTTGAGGGATTGCAGCAGATTCTGACGAGCCTCCTGGATACGCTGCCGGGCGAAGCATTACCGGCAAAAGCGCGGCACGTAATCGGCGCCTTGCATGAAATGGATCGCGCGGAGCTGGAGCGAAGCGCCGCCAGTGTGCTTGCCGGTAGCTACAGCGACATCAACGCGGCTTTCGTGCCGTTCATCGGCGCAGCGTTGCAACTCTTCTGGACAAAAGCAGCGTTCGAGCTCGGCAGCAGAGGGCGGAGTCCGGGCGTCGATGTGCGGCAGTGCCCGGTATGCGGTTCGCCACCCGTCGTGGGGATCATTCGCAGTGGCGGTGCGGAGCACGGCCTGCGCTATCTGGCGTGCTCCGTCTGCGCCAGCGAGTGGCACCTCGTGCGCGTCAAGTGCAGTGCCTGTACATCGACCAAGAGCATTTCCTATTTGTATGTCGAGGGCGCCAACGATGCAATCAGGGCCGAGTGCTGCGACGAGTGCGAGACGTATTTGAAGCTTCTGTACCTGGAGCGGGACCGACACATGGAGGCGCTCGCCGACGACCTCGCCTCGTTCGCGCTCGACCTGCTGGTCGACGAGCAAGGTTACAGGCGGCTCGCACCGAACCTGCTGTTCGCGCCCGGCGCCGACGCCTGAAACGCGTCTGTCCGCTGCTGAACTTCTTGCGAGGCCTATGCATAATGGTTGCGCCGCTCGCCGGCAACCGTCCCTAACCTTGGATGACGCAATGACCAAAGAAGAGCTGTTCCGGCTGACCAAGTACGCCGACTGCGCGGGTTGAGCCAGCAAACTGGGTCCGCGGACCCTGGCGCAGGTCCTGCAGCCGTTGAAGTCGATTTTTCCAGCGGCGGAATTTCCGTCGGTGCTGCGCGGTCTTGAGCGTCCCGATGATGCGGCCGCGATGCGGCTCGACGACGGCCGCGTCATGGTCGTCACGACGGACTTCTTCCCGCCGCTTGTTAACGATCCCTATGCGTACGGCGCAATCGCGGCTGCCAACGCCTTATCGGATATCTATGCGATGGGTGCATCACCCGCACTGGCCCTGAATCTCGCAGCGTTTCCCGAGGACATGAACGAAGCCGTCATCGCCGAGATCCTCCGTGGTGGCGCGGAGAAGGTCCGCGAAGCCGGCGCGGTCATCGCGGGCGGGCACACGATCGTGGACCGGGAGCCGAAGTACGGTCTTGCCGTCATCGGTTTTGCGGATGAGGGTAAATTGCTGACGAACGAAGGCGCACAACCCGGCGACGCGCTGTACCTGACCAAGCCGATCGGTACCGGCATTCTCGCGACCGCGCACAAGTCCGGGGCGATCGAAGATGAGGATTTTGCCCCGGCGGTCGACAGCATGCTGCGACTCAACGCGGCAGCAGCAATTGTATTGCGGGAGAATCATGAGCACGTGCACGCGGCGACCGACGTGACCGGTTTTTCACTCGCCGGACATGCGCACCAGCTGGCGCATTTGTCGGGCGTCTCGTTGCAGCTCGAATGGGATCGACTTCCACTGTTGCCGAAAGCGGAAGAATTCGCGATTCAGGGAATCGCGACGGGTGGCGGCAAACGCAACCGTGATTTTTACAGTCGCTGGATCGCCGACGACAAAAGCCTGAGCGAAGCACAGGCAGCGCTCCTGTACGATCCGCAGACATCCGGCGGTCTATTCGTCGCAATCGACAATGCTGCAACGGACACGATCGAGAACGACTTTGCGAAAGCAGATCAACCACTCTGGCGAGTCGGTCACGTCGTCAAAGGCAAGCCCGGCCACATCGGCATCGCGTAGTCGCTTCCAGCTACGCGACCAATCCGCCGTGAAATCATCATAAAATATATATATATATCAGAGTGTTATATCTATCTCTTTCGGTCCCGATGAGCGGGATGAGAGCGACGTTCTGCGCGTCGCGCCATCAGCCAGTGACAGAAAAGCGCACGCTTCAAAAAATCCGGTCGAATCTCGCAGCGATCGTTGCGCATTTGGTACGGCGTCCGGTGGAACAGTTCCGCTGACGAATTACCGGCGTCGGCCCGAAAGAATGATCGATCGATGACTTGTTAGGGTAAATTCTACTGGCCGGTCTGCGCTGGCATGCGATAATTAACGAGGGACGCTCTTGCAGCGTCGTCAGCCTTGGTCGCCGATCGTCATTGGTACGATGAGGTCGGGACACGTTGCGGAGGTACCAAATGAGCAAGCAGGAAACGAAAAGCAAAGACAAGACTCGACGGACGCCGCCTGCGGAAAGCAAGGCGAAAGCACGGGAGCCGGCGGAATCGAATCCGGCGGAAAACGTGTCGGAACAGCTGCAACCGGCCGTCACCGAAAGCACCGCCGAAAGCGGCGCGAAAAAGGCCAAAGTGCTGGCAGGCGCCGCGGCCAAGAAAATCGAGGAAGGTGTCGGTTACGTCGGCGAGAAAGCGCCGGAGGTGGCTTCCGTTGTGTTACATAAAGTCAGGAAAGGCGCGACCGTGGCTTTGGACGCAAGTTCTACCTTCATGAAAGGGGCCTTTCATCGTGGCCGCGATTACGCCGAAAAAACCAGGCACAAAGTAGAGATTCGGAAACTGCAGGCGAAGCGGGACGCATTGACCTCGAAGCTCGGATCCATCGTCTATACCGGCATCGCCATTGACAAGGAATCGCCGGACAAACTGCTCACGAGTGGGGAAATCAAGTCCCTGGTTGAAGAAATCAGGGAACTGGACAACGACATGGTCACAGCAGGCCAGGGGCTGGAGAAGCACTGACGGCTAACGTCGTTTCCCGCCAATTGCGGAGCTGGCGCCGATTCAACTGAATCGCGCGACGAACGGCGCCCGCGGCAACGATGTCGGCCAGTTTTGCGTGTTCATCATTTCGGCCGCGATGCGTCCGATTTCGTCTGATGACTTGGCGGCTTTGCCGTTGCCGCCCGTGACAATACCGATCCGATCATCGAGCATGTCTATATAAGGATAGCGCGATGCCGTGTCAGTGATGAGGCACGGTTTAAACCTGGTGGACAAGACCTCGAGCGACGGAAAGACTTCGCGCAGCGCCCTTTTCAGGACTCGATGATGATCCACGTGCCCGTCGCCCCGACTCCAGGTATCGAGTTCCTGCTGCGTTTCGAGCGGTGCAGCGCCGTAATAGCCGTCCATCGTCTTTATATAGGCACGACCGTCTCCATAGCGGATCGGCGGCATCAGGAGACCCCAGAAATCCTCCTCACCGTCGGTCTTGGCATAAAGCGTTGCCGGATAGGCTGAGCGCGTTTGTGGCGGCACTTCCGTTTCCATGATCATCGCGGCGCGGACCTTGATGTCGAGTTTTTTCGCGAAAAGCCGGTTCGCGTTCGAGTACGCGCCGGGCGCGAGGAGCACGCGCTTGGCGTGCAAGGTCTTGCCGGATCGCCTGTCGATAACGACTTGATCGCCGCTTTTTCGCAAGCCCGTGACCACGTCGCGGAGCAGGGTCGCGCCCTGTTCGATGCTGATTTTCTGTTGCATTTTCAGTAAGTTACGTGGATCGATGTAGCCTGCCTCGCGAGCCTGGTAGACCGCGCCCGACCCGGGCGTAAAGCGCAGCTGGGGAAAGCGATGTCTCAGTACATCGTCGCCGAGAACTTCGATACCGACGCCGAGATCGGCGGCGACCTGGCGCATGGCCGGCAGGTCGAACCAGTCCGCGCCGAGTCCGCCGGGCGTCACCATCAGGTAGCCGATCTCGTGGTAGAAGCGGATGCCGCTCGACGCCTCGAGATCTGGAAAGCGTGCAATCGAGCGCTGTGCCAGCGTCGCCCACAAAAGGTCGGGATCGACGACGCGCACCAGGCGGCTCGCGTCGTAGTGGCTTGCGAAAACGCCCCGGTGATCGCGCCGATTCTCGGGTTCGGCGGGTCCGATCAGCGCCACGGAGTCGCTCTCGGCCGAGAGGTAGCGCGCCGCCGCGGAGCCGAAGAGTCCGGCACCGACGATCGCGAATTCGACGTTTCGGGAAGATCCGCTCGCGGTCGCCCGGTTTGCCCGAGCGGTTTGCGCCGGGGCCAGGCCCAGCGTGGCCAGCAGGCCGACGCATCTCGCCATGAAGGATCGTCGGTCCATCAGGGATTGCGCAGCGGATCGTCAGGATCGCCGCCTGACGGCGAACTCGGCGATTGTGATCATGGCCTGCTTGTAGACGGAGTCCGGAATATGGGCGATCGAGTCGATGGCCACGTCGGCCGCCTCCTGGGCCCGCGCCGTGGTGTATTCGATCGCCCCGGTCGCGTCGATGACATTGTGGATCTCGTCCATCTTGTCGAGCCCGCCGGCTTCGATCGCGGCGCGGATCATCTTTCGCTGCGCAGCCGAGCATTTCCCCATCGCATAGATGAGCGGTAGCGTGGGTTTTCCCTCCGCCAGGTCATCGCCGAGGTTCTTGCCCAGTTCCTCCGGCGCCGCATCGTAATCGAGCGCGTCGTCGATGAGCTGGAAAGCGGTGCCGAGATTCTGGCCGTAACAGACCATGGCGGCTTCGTCGGCCGGGTCCCTGTCCGCGAGCACGGCGGCAATCTGTGCGCCGGCTTCGAAGAGGCGTGCGGTCTTGCGATAGATGACCTTCCGATAGGCTTCCTCGGTCACATCCGGATCGTGCATGTTCATGAGCTGCATGACTTCGCCGGCGGCGATCGTATTGGTCGCGTCGGCGAGGATCTGCATGACCCGCATGCTGCCGATGTCGACCATCATCTGGAAAGCACGCGAATACAGGAAGTCTCCCACGAGGACGCTCGCCTGGTTGCCGAACACGGTGTTGGCCGTGTCGCGGCCGCGACGCCGGTCGGACGAATCGACGACGTCGTCGTGGAGCAGGGTGGCCGTGTGGATGAACTCGATGATGGCGGCGGCGCGGACCTGCTGCGTGCCGGCATAGCCCAAGGCGCGCGCCGCGAGCAAGACGATGAGCGGGCGCAGGCGCTTGCCGCCGCTGGTAACGATGTATTGGGACACCTCGGAGACCAGGGCGACGTCGCTCTTCAGGCTCTCGCGAATGAGGTCGTTGACCGCCCGCATGTCGGCCTCGGCGAGCACTCTGACTTCGTCGAAGCTTAAGGAAACTGCTTTGTTTTCGGCGAGTTGCATTTCGCGACTGATAATGCCTGAAATGACGAATCGAGGCGACCTGTGACGCCTCAGCGGCTGCCGTTCGGGCAAATGCAAGCCTTTGAAATAAAGTGAGATTTATTTTTCAGGCCGTTGACCGCGCAGGGCCGAATCTATAAAATTCCCGCTCTTTTGTGGCGGCAGGCTCATTAGGCCCGGGTACCGGCCGGCCCGCATCCCAAAATTTTTCTATTTCTCAGCAAGTTGCAAATCCGCGGCTTGCGCAGTGGAGAGTACAGCGATGTATGCGGTTTTTCGCTCAGGTGGCAAGCAGTACCGGGCGAGCAAGGGCGAGGTATTGCGACTCGAAAAGCTCGATGCCGAGGAAGGCGCCAGCGTCAAGTTCGACGAGGTGCTGCTCGTTGGCGAGGGCAGCAACCTGAAGGTCGGCAGCCCGCTGGTCAGCGGCAGCAGCGTCAGTGCGAAAGTATTGAAGCAGGGCAAAAGCGACAAGGTGAGCGTCGTCAAGTTCAAGCGCCGCAAGAATTACCTGCGGCAGCACACGCACCGGCAGTATTTCACCGAGGTCGAGATTACGGCTATTACCGGTGCCGGTAAGGCCGCGCCGAAAGCGGACGCGCCGAAGAAAGAGGCTGCGAAGAAACCGGCAGCCAAAAAACCGGCAGCCAAGAAACCGGCGACGAAAAAGCCCGCCGCGAAAAAAGCGGCGACGAAGAAGCCGGCCGCGAAAAAGGCGTCCCCAAAGAAAGCGGCGACGAAGAAATCCGCGGCCAAGAAGCCGGCCAGGAAAAAGGCGGCGAAGAAAAAGAAATAAGGAAGCGAAATTAGTACGTGGGAGCGGCGTCAGGTAAATTGTAGGAGCGGCTTTAGCCGCGAACAGCTAGAATTAGCGAACAAGCCTAAAAGGTAACGACAAATGGCACACAAGAAAGCAGGCGGCAGCAGCAAGAACGGTCGCGACTCGGAATCCAAGCGCCTCGGCGTGAAGATCTTCGGTGGCGAGCGGGTCGTTGCCGGCAAGATCATCGTGCGTCAGCGCGGCACCAAATTCCATCCGGGCGTGAACGTCGGCCTCGGTCGCGATCACACGTTGTACGCGAAAGCCGACGGGCAGGTGAAGTTCGAGAAAAAAGGGCCGAAGAACCGGCAGTTCGTCAGCGTCGAACCGAGCTGAACGACATATTCGTAGGAGCGGCTTTAGCCGCTCCTACAAAAATTCTTGAACCCCGCGATACGCGGGGTTTTTCATATGTGCATTAGAATCTGCCCATGAAATTCGTCGACGAAGCTACGATTCGCGTGCAAGCGGGCAACGGCGGACATGGCGCCTTGAGCTTTCGCCGCGAGAAATTCATCGAAAAAGGCGGCCCGGACGGCGGCGATGGCGGTGACGGCGGCAGCGTCTACCTGGTCGCCGACGAATCCATCAATACGCTCGTCGACTTTCGCGTCGCGCGCAAGTTTAAAGCAGATAGCGGCCAGCCGGGCGCCGGCAAAAACAAGACCGGGCGATCCGGCAAGGATCTCGAGGTCAGGGTGCCGCGTGGCACCGTCGTCCACGACGTCGACACCGGCGAACTGCTCGGCGATCTCACCGACACAGGCAGCAGGCTCGTGGTCGCCACAGGCGGGCGCGGCGGGCTCGGCAATACACATTTCAAGAGCAGCACCAACCGTGCGCCGCGCAAGACGACCCGCGGCACTCCCGGCGAGTCGCGCCATCTCGCGCTCGAACTGAGGCTGCTCGCCGACGTCGGTCTCGTCGGATTGCCGAACGCCGGCAAGTCGACCCTGATCCGTGCGATGTCTGCTGCTAAACCCAAAGTCGCCGACTACCCGTTCACGACGCTGCATCCCCACCTCGGCGTCGTGTCGGTCGGGCCGTTGCAGAGTTTCGTGATGGCCGACGTGCCCGGCCTGATCGAAGGCGCCGCAGAGGGCGCCGGTTTGGGGATCCGCTTCCTGAAACACCTGCAGCGAACGAGGTTGCTGCTGCACATCGTCGATATCGCGACGCAGGACCGGGACGGGACGCCGGCCGCGGATTTTCACGCGATCGAGACCGAGCTCAGTAAGTTTTCTGCGGATCTGGCATCGATGCCGCGCTGGCTCGTCTTCAACAAGACCGATTTGCTGCCGGCAGAGCGACTCGAATCCGTCACCACCGCGTTGCTGGACGAGCTCGGTTGGGACGGGCCGGTATTCGAAGTCAGCGCCGCCACCCGCAAAGGCACGGAAATCCTGGCACAGGAGGTCATGCAGTTCCTGGAAAGACTCGCGGCAGCGAGTTGAGCGACGTCGGCGTCGATGCACTGCGTTATGTAATGAAATCCGTCTTGCACCTGGCAATACCGGAACGATGAAGTGACTGAATTGCCCGCCAGGCCAAAAATACCATTTGACAGAATCCAACACGCGCATACGGCGATCCATGAGCCACAAGCGTTGCGCGAAATCCGCTGAACGCCAGTTCTCGGGCGGCTTCGGTTGACATAAGAAATCGCGAAACAGACCGTTCGTCGGCCGGAACGTGCCGTTCGTCAGTTCATCGAGTTCACATTTTCAACTGTGAGATTCGTCTCACTTCGGCGACATTCATTAAGTGGGATAATTATCCCAAGCTTGGGAAAAGGTGACGCGATCACCGACTGATCACCGAAGGAACGGGCGTCAGTTACTGGAAGTTCTGCAGGACACTTCAATGATACGGCAAAAGGGATATTCGCTCATTGAACTGATGACCACTATCGCAGTGGCGTCCATCCTTATTACCGTTGCCTTGCCGGGAATGAATTCGTTCCGCCTGAATTCGAACATGACCGGTCATGTCAACGAGCTGATCTCCGGCATGCACCTTGCCCGAAACACGGCGATCACGACCAACTCGCGTGTCACGGTCTGTGCCAGCAGCAATGGGAACACTTGCGAAGCAGTTGCATGGGAGTCTGGCTGGATTGCTTTCATCGATCGCGACAGCGATCAGTTCGTCGACGGTGACGAGAGGATCCTTCGCGTCGGGTCCGACATCGATGGTGTGACGATCACGGCGGATCAGTACCCGGCATTCCTCATGTATCGACCCAACGGCCGCGCGATGAAAAACACGGTCAGCGAAAACTCAGGCCGATTCACCTTCTGCGACAAGCGGGGCGTGAGTCATGCCAAGGCGATCCTCGTAGACCTGTCGGGCCGTCCGCGGGTGGCAGACAACGAAACGCCGGGCGTGTCACTGGGCTGCAGTTTCTGAGGGATGGGTTCGCTATGAAATGCCGCGACAAACAAATCGGGTTCTCGCTCATCGAGCTGCTCGTCGCCATGGTGATATTCACGGTCGGCCTGCTGTCGATCGCCGGCCTCCAGGCAGTGGCCAAGAAGTCGAATTACGAAAGCACGCAGCGCACGAGTGCGTCGCACATCGCCTACGGATTGCTCGAGGAAATGCGCGCCAACGGCGACGGCATCGACACTTACCTGGCGGCGCCCGATCTCGGCGGTGGCGTACTCGGAGACACACCACCCGTCACCTGTAACAATGCCGCGGCGCCGTGCAATGGCGCGCAGAAAGCGAATTATGACCTGTGGTTCTGGGAGCAGGTGCTCGACGGCGAGCACGAGACCGGGGCCGAAGGCGCGGCGGGCGGCATGCTGGCGCCTACCCTGTGTATCGACGGACCGGTCGGCGGAGGCGCCGGGATATATACCGTCGCAGTTGCCTGGCAGGGGCCGATCTCGATGGCCAATGCGGACATCTCCGACTGCGGCGCCGGCGCCGGAAAATATGGGGACGGCGACGCGTTTCGCCGGGTCCTGCAAGTCGCCACCTTCATTGACCCCTCGATCTGAGCGCCATGAGTACTTCGATGCACACTATTAATAGAGTCAGGCAGCGCGGCCTCGGCCTCGTCGAGCTGATGATCGCGATGCTGCTTTCGCTGTTGCTTAGCGTTGCCGTCATTTCCGTTTTCTCGGCCAACAGCCGCAGCTTCAAGCAGGACGAAAACGTATTGAGGATGCAGGACGATGCGCGGCACGCATTGCGCGAGCTCGCTTTCGAGCTCAGCATGGCCGGTCACTACGCCGACCTGCTGATCCCCGGCTCCGTCACGCCCGACGACAGCCTGTCCTTGACGAGCGATTGCGGCCCGATCGGAGCCGATGACTGGATGTACCAGACGGTCACCACAGGAACCAGCCAGGCACTATCCGTCGTGAGCGTCGACAACGCGTCTGCTGCGGACGCGACCGCAAACTTCTCCTGCATATCACCCGGCGAGTTCCAGGCCGGGACGGACATCGTTGCCGTCAAGCGGGTGGCGGGCGTGCGCACAGGTGTCCCGGAAACCGGCCGCGTCTATCTCAGGACGAACGGAACCGTGGGTCTCTTGTTCCAGGAACCGATCACGGGTATCCCCGTCATCAGCGTGCCGGCACCGCGCTCCGACTGGGAGTATCGCCCGAGCATCTTCTACATTCGAAGTTTTGCTGACGTGCCGGGAGACGGGATCCCGACGCTTTGCCGAAAAACGCTGGGTGGCATGACGCCGGGCATGATGACCGAATGCCTTGCAGCCGGCATCGAGAACCTGCAGGTCGAATACGGCATCGATACCAGCGAGGATGGCAACGCCAACGTTTTCGTCGCAGACCCGACGCTCGAGCAGATGCAGACCGTCGTGTCGGCCCGCATATTCATCCAGGCCCGCACGCTCGAGCAAGACACACGTTACGAAAACGACAAGACGTATTCGGTCAGCAATGCAGCGCCGTTGGTGCCCAATGACGGTTATCGCCGCCGCATCGAATCGGTGACGGTGACGATACAGAACATTCGCAGCTTTAATGCCATGGGATTCTGAGATGATGCAAGGACGATTCAATTTATTGAGACGCCAGCACGGCGCGATTCTGATGATCACGATCATGTTCCTGGTCGTCATCTCGCTGCTGACCGTGTCGTCGATGCAGGCCAGCAATATCGGCCTTTTCATGGCACAGAACGAGGAGTCTCGCATCGCGGCGGAGCAGGGCGTGCAGGCACTCGCGGACGCCATCGTCTCCAATCCGTCGGCGACGCCGGTCATCGGCGGCGCCGGATACACGATTTGCACGCAGGGTGAGCAGGGCTGCGACCAGTTCGATCTGCCGGTCGGCAACCCGGTGCTCGCCACGGCAATCGTCAATGGCCACCTGCGCGCGCGCGTCGAGCGAGAGGGGCCGCTGACCCGCCCGCCGCCGCGGGCCGTCGAGTCCAGCATCGACAAGTTTTCGAGCGCGTCGTTCGGGGTCACTGCGACCTACGATCGTACCGACGAAGCCCTCGGCAAGCAGCAGTTGAGCCAGGGCGTGCTGGTCCTCGTACCGAAATTCTAGCCGTAGAGAAACCAATTTCAGGAAACCGGGTATGGAAACCATGAAGAGCAAACTCCTGTTGACGCTGACGATTGCGGCGGCGATGTTCGGCAGCGCCTACGCAGACGACACGGACATCTACGTCAACCAGGGCGCCTCGCTGCCGCCCGAGAGCATGCCGATGGTCATGTTCTCGCTCGACTACCGGCCGAACCTCGGTTCGACGGCGTGCAACGGCAACGAGTGCGACACGCTGATCGCCGAAGGCTACATGAAGCCGACCGGCCCCTATGTATTTTTTGACGTGCTGCGCGGCGCGCTGCGCAAGGTCATGGATCCGCTGGAGGGCGTCAAGGTCGGCCTGATGCTGAACCATGACAACCGCACCAACTGCGAGGGCTTCGGCCGCACCGGTTGCAGCAACGGCGGTTACATCGCGATGGGTTTCGAGGAATTCCAGGCAGGCGACAAAAATCGCGCCAAGGCGCGGTTCCATGACATCCTCGCTGCGATGCCAACTCCGCAGGGTAATCAGAGCCACTCCTACCAGGGCAAGGAGCTGTTCTTCGAATTCTTCCGTTACCTCACCGGGCAGGGCGTGTATAACGCACACAACGGCTGGACCGATTACGGCACGAACAACAAGAGGAATCTCGACAAGGATCACCCGGATTCCGACTGGGATGCCTCGATTGAATTGGCGCCGGACAGCAAGCCGAGTTACGACACGCCGTTCGAAGCGGGCGGAGAATGTTCCAAGGTCTTCACCGTCAATTCGATGTTCCAGGTATCGAACCAGGAAGATGATTCGGACGATGCGATAGCGGCGCCGGTCTTCAGCGGCGGCTTCGGCTCCGAGCAGAAGGACTTCGCGAACGTTATCCGTTACCTGTACGACGCCGACCTCGCAAGCGGCAACTACGGGTCGGCGCCGAATCTGCCCGACCAGCAGAACGTCACCTCGTATTTCCTGATCGATCCGAATTTCATCAATACGACCACGATCGGCTATGCGCAGGCCGGCGGCACCGGCGCGCCACTCGAGCTGAGCGAGGATCCGGACGAGCTGGTCGCGACACTCGAGGAGATCTTCAAGCAGATCCTGAGCGTGAGCACGACCTTCGTCGCCGCCTCAGTGCCAGTCAACGTGTTCAACCGCGCCGAGATCACCGACAACGTTTATATCGGCCTGTTCCAGGTGGACAAAGGCGGGCGCCCCGGCTGGGTCGGCAACGTCAAGAAACTGAAGTTGATGGGCGCAAACAACTCGAGCGCCAACGCAGCGCTCATGGATGCGCTGGGGCAGGGCGCAGTCGCCGCTGACGGCCGGCTGCGTTTCGACGCATTGACGCACTGGACGCTGCCGGACCAGCTGCCGCTTCCCGACCTGCAGGCCGGGGAAGTGACCGGTCGCGACGGACGCACGGTCGCGCGCGGCGGCGCCGGCCAGCGGATCCCCGGTTATTTGAGCGGCAGCCCGCAGGCGGCGAACGGGCTCGGCGGACGCACTGTCTATTACGACAAGTCACCGAACTTTCTCGCAGCATTCAACGCAGATATGACCGTTGCGGCGGAGTTGCAGGGTGATCTGAATGCGGCCAGCGTAGGGGAAGCAGCGACACTCATTTCGTTTGCTCGTGGCCTCGACGTCGACGACCTCGATGGCGACAAGACCAAGAACGAGGCACGCGAATGGATCTTCGGCGATGCGCTGCATTCGCGCCCGCTGCCGATCAACTACGGCACGCGCTCCGGCTACGGCAATTCGAATCCCGCCATCTATCTGGCCGTCGGATCGGACGACGGCATGTTACGCATGATTCGCAACACCTTACCGGGTGGCAGCGAGAGCGGCGAAGAAGTCTGGGCCTTTATTCCGCGCGAGACGATGGGCGCACAGAAAATCCTGCGCGCCAATGCGGCCAGCGCCAAGCATCCCTACACCGTCGATGGCGCGCCGGTGGCCTACATCGAGGACCGTGATTTCGACGGCACCATCGAATCGGGTGACCGGGTCTGGCTGTTCTTCGGGCTGCGGCGCGGCGGCAAGGCCTATTACGCGCTCGACGTCACCAATCCGGAAGTGCCGAAGCTGATGTGGAGCATTGACAAGTCCGGCGATTTCGCCGAGCTGGGGCTCACTTTCTCGAATCCGCGGGTCGGCCTGGTGGACGCCGGCACCGGCCCGATACCGGTGGTCATGTTCGCCGGCGGATACGACGTCAACAAGGACGACCGTTCAGGCATCGGTACCGACGATGCGGAAGGCAATGCGATCTATGTCGTCAACGCCGAAACCGGCGCTTTGATCTGGAAAGCGCGCGGCGGCGGTGGCGGAGCTTCGAGCAGCGTTTTCGAGCACCCCGGTCTCGTCGACAGCATTCCCTCGACGCTGACCGTCGCAGACACTGACGGCGACGGCCTGACGGACCGCATCGTCGTAGGCGATACCGGCGGCAACGTCTGGCGCGCCGATCTCGACGGCAAGAACACGATCGAGTGGAAGCTGACCTTGCTGGCTTCCCTTGGCCGGCACGCGAGTGACGCCTCAGGAAAATGGAGCGACCGGCGCTTCTTCCACCGGCCGGACCTGGTGCAGACCAAGGACGAAAACGGCAACTTCGATGCGGTCATCATCGGCTCCGGCGACCGCGCCGATCCGCTGGACAACGGCGGCACGGCGGGCAACTGGATGTTCATGATCAAGGACCGCGGCACGGCAGTCGGTGCGGGAACCAACACCGGCTTCGAGATCGCGGATCTGGCCGACGTGACCGACAACTGTCTGCAGGAGGGCAGCGACTGCGGCCTGGATCTCACGACCGGCTGGAAACTGCAGATGGAAACGCTCGGCGAGAAAATCCTCGCGACAGCGCTGACGATATCGGGGTCCATATTCTTTACCTCCTACATACCGCCGGGCTCGAGCGCGGAAACGGCGTGTACGCCGACCGAAGGTGGCGGCAAGCTGTATGCCGTGTCGCTGCAGACGGCCGGCGCGGTCATCAACTACGACACGACTGACGATCCGGACGACCCCGACGGCGACGACGATGCAGGAACGACGAAGGCGGACCGTGATGTAGAGTTGAAATCGCTCGGCATTCCGGCGGAAGTCGTATCCATTCCACCGAACAAGATCCTGCGGCCCGACCTGCAGATCGACACCGTCGACGTGGCGACGCGCTGGAGAACCTACTGGTTCCTGCACGAAGACACCGATTTATAGAGAAAACAGGATGAAAAATTTTCGCCGATACCAGGGACAGTCAGGCGTCACCTTGCTAGAGCTGATGATCGTGGTGGCGATCATTGCGATCATCGCCTCGGCAGCCTATCCGCTATACGCGCAGTATGTCGTCAGGGCGAAACGCGCGGCGGGCACGTCGATGCTATTGCAGGTCGCTGATCGTCAGCAACAGTACTTCATGGACAACAAGACGTATGCGTCATCGCTCGAGAATCTCGGGTACACGGCCAACCCGTTCATGATCGACGAGCAGGGCAAAGTCGTGGATGCGGCGGACGCTGATCGCATCTATAACATCTCACTGTCCGATACCTCCGCGACGACCTATACCGCGACGGCCGAACCGCAATTGCAACAGGCAGAAAAAGATACGCAATGCGCAAGTCTGACGCTGACGCACGCCGGCGAAAAAGGTCACACCGGCGGGGGCAGTGGTTGCTGGTAGGGTAATTCCGCGGCGCAGACGATCAGGCGACGAGTGCTTTGACCATCCGGTTCAGGCGGCTCTTGTGTCGCGCTGCCTTGTTCTTGGTGACGATACCCTTGTTGATCATGCTGTCGATCACGGGGACGGCAGCCTTGTAAGCGGCGACGGCCGCGTCCTTGTCGCCTTTCTCGACGGCCGCGATCACCGACTTGATATGGGTGCGCATCTTTGAGCGCAGGCCCATGTTGTGCAGCCGTCGTTTGTCGTTCTGGCGGGCGCGTTTCCGGGCTGATTTTATGTTCGCCAATGCAAATATCCGTCAGTTCGGGAGATTGGCCGGCATCGCACGGCGCGATCCCGGTCCGGAGAGCGGCGTATTATTGGCGTGCCGCGGAGGATTGTCAACGATCCGCCCGGGTCGCTACGAGCCCGCCCCTAAATCACTGATTTCCGGCCGCATTTCGGGCTAGACTAAGGCCTGAGCCAGGCCCGATACGATGCCCCTATGAGGAAGGAACAGATCAGCGGCGACGACGCACGCGAGGTGAGCGCGAGTCCCCACCCACGCGTGTCGGGTCGCAAGCTGCTGAAGTCGACGTCCGTCGTCAGCGCGATGACCCTGCTGTCGCGCATCCTGGGACTGGTGCGTGACATCGTGTTCGCGCGATTTTTCGGCGCCACGATCATCATGGATGCGTTCATCGTCGCCAACCGGATCCCGAACATGCTGCGGCGTTTCTTCGCCGAGGGCGCATTCTCTCAGGGCTTCGTTCCGGTCATGGCGCGTTACAAGGAGAACGAGGATCACGGCAGTGCCCGCGAGTTCGTCGATGCGGTTGCGGGCACTTTGGGTCTGGTGTTGTTCGTCGTCACGCTGATCGGCGTCATCGCTGCGCCCTTACTCGTACTGATCGTCGCGCCAGGATTCGTCGGCGAGAATGGCAGGTTCGACCTGGCGACGGCCATGCTGCGCTTCACTTTTCCGTACCTGCTGTTCGTCTCGCTGACCGCGTTTTGCGGCGGCATCCTGAATACCTACGGCAGGTTCGCGGCACCGGCGTTCACACCGGTGATCCTGAATGTGGTACTGATCGCCTGTGCGCTCTGGCTCGCGCCGCAGCTCGAGGAACCGGGCATGGCGCTTGCATACGGTGTGTTCCTCGCGGGACTGGTCCAGCTCTTCTTTCAGATTCCGTTTCTCGCCAGGATTCACGCCGTGCCGCGTCCCAGGTGGCGCCCACGCCACGACGGCGTACGCCGCGTCGCCACGCTGATGCTGCCGGCGATCTTCGGCTCGTCCGTGGCGCAAATCAACGTCCTGATCGGCGGCATCATTGCCTC
>JBFHXJ010000055.1:0-26788 GCA_041598995.1 Woeseiaceae bacterium
CGTCGCGGTGTGGACGGATGGCGATGCGATCCGCGTGTTCATCAACACGCGCTGGCGCCTGATCGCGCTCGACGGCAAGACCGGCTTGCCGATCGAGTCCTTCGGCACCGGCGGCGAAGTCGACCTGACAAGAGACCTCGCCTGGGAGGTCATGCGCCTGCATTACTCCAATACCTCGCCACCGATGATCTACAAGAACACTGTGATCGTCGGCAGCGGCGTGTCCGACGATCGCATTTACAAGCAGAGCGCGCCCGGCGACATCCAGGCCTTCGACGTCATCACCGGCAAACGCCAGTGGGTTTTTCACACGATCCCGCAGGAAGGCGAGTTCGGCAACGACAGCTGGGAAGACGACTCCTGGACCTATACCGGCGCCAACAATGTCTGGGCGCCGTTCAGTCTCGATGCGGAACGCGGTTATGCGTATTTTCCCGTCTCGACGCCGAACAACGACTTCTACGGTGGCCATCGCAAAGGCGACAACCTGTTTGCCGAATCCGTGCTCTGCATCGATATCGAAACGGGCGAGCGCGTGTGGCATTTCCAGACCGTGCATCACGGCGTCTGGGATTACGACCTGCCCGCGCCACCGAACCTCGTAACGATCAATGTCGACGGCAAGCAGATCGATGCCGTCGCCCAGGTCACCAAGACCGGCTTCACGTTCGTGTTCGACCGCGTCACCGGCGAACCGGTGTGGCCGATCGAGGAGCGCCCGGTGCCGCAGAGCGACGTACCCGGCGAACGTTTGTCCCCGACACAGCCGTATCCGACCAAGCCACCGGCGTTCGCGAAGCAGACCTTCAGCGAGGACGATCTCATCGACTTCACGCCGGCGCTCAAAGCCAAAGCCCGCGAGGCCGTTGCGACTTACACTCTGGGCGATATGTACTCACCGCCGACCTTGCACGGCACATTGAGCTTTCCCGGCATCTCGGGTGGCGCCAACTGGGGCGGCGCCGGCTTCGATCCTGAGACCCAAATCCTGTACGTCAAGTCCCTGGACTGGCCGTTCCTCTTCTATGTCGAGAAACCCCCGCCCGGCACCGAGGACGCCGACTATTACCTGGGCCCTTTCAAGCGCGTCACAATCGACGGTGCACCGGTCCACAAGCCGCCGTATTCCAACCTGACCGCCATCGACCTGAACAAAGGCGAATTCGTCTGGCGCGTCCCGTTCGGTGACGATCCCGAACTGAGACAACACCCACTCTTCAAGGACCTCGACCTGCCGCAGCTCGGCGCCACCCCGCCGGGACACGGCCAGTCCGGTCCGCTCATCACGGCGGGCGGACTCTTATTTATAAGCAGCGGCACACGTAACCTGTACGCCTTCAACAAACACAATGGCGAGCTCGTTTCTACGATTAAGCTCGACGGCCACGGCTTCGGCAATCCGATCACGTATCGAACCAGATCCGGCAAGCAGTTCATCGTGATCGCCACATCTGAAAAAGACGGCTCGAACGCAAGACTCAATGCCTTCGCGCTGGCAGACTGAACGGAGTTACAAAAAATGAAAAAAACCCTGTTATTCATCGGAATCCTCGTCATCGCCGCCTGCCAGCAAGCAGCACCGCCCGAACCCGCCGCAAGCTTCCCCGACGTCGATCCCATCCCCGCGCCTCCGCCACCCGCCGGTCCGCTCGTCCTGATCACGGATGTCGCCCTCGACGGGCACGGCGGCACCTTGCAGAACGCCCGCATCGGCGTGGCGCACGGCAAGATCACCTCGCTCGAGGCACCGGAAGTAGGCACGGTCATCGACCTCAGGGGCTACACGGTCATGCCGGGCTGGATCGACACGCACGTGCATCTCGACTCGCATTTCGACAAGAACGGACGGATCGCGACGGAATCCGAGCCGTCCGAGGAAGCGGCCTTGGGCATGGCCCGCGCCGCCTGGGACACGCTGATGGGCGGTGTCACGACGGCGCAGACGGTCGGGGATCCCGCCGAGTTACCGTTACGGGACGCCATCCGCGACCAGGGATTCCCGGGTCCGCGCGTGTTGACTTCCCTTGCCTGGGTTTCTGCCGAACCGGAGACCACCCCCGAGGAACTGCGCCAGATGGTGCGCGATCGCAAGGCGCAGGGTGCAGATCTCGTCAAGATCTTCTCCTCGTCGAGCCAGCGCGTCGGTGCTACACCGACCCTGACGGAAGAGCAGTTGCAAATCCTTTGCGACGAAGTGCGAGCGGTCGGCCTGCGCTCGATGGTGCACGCCTATCGCTCGCAGGTTGCAGTCGCCGGCCGGGCGGGTTGTGACCAGATCGAACACATCACCTACGCGACCAGGGAAGAGTTACAGGAAGCCGTCGATGCGGGCGCGTTCCTCGGCCCGCAGGTCGGCCTCGTCGTGCAGAGCTATATCGAGAACAAGGATCGCTACCTCGGCGTGGGCAACTACACCGAGGAAGGCATGGCGATCATGGAACGCGACATGCACTACGACTTCGAGGTCTGCACGCTCGCGGCCAGCCTGCCGAACGCCAAGCTCGTGTTTTCCACCGACGCGACCGCGGGCGCACACGGCAGGAACGCCGAAGAATTCATCGGCCGTGTCGAGTACTGCGGCCAGTCACCGATGGCGGCGCTCGTCTCCGCCAACAAAGTCGCCGCGGAGGCGCTCGGCATGGCGGATCAAATCGGTCGGCTCGCCTCGGGCTATGAAGCCGACATCATCGCCATCGATGGCGATCCGCTAGCAGACATCACCGCCGTCAAGAACGTCGCCTTCGTCATGCGCGGCGGGGTCGTCTACAAGTGGGCCGGGGCTAAAGCGGAGTAAGGTCAGCGACTTTATTTACGGCCATGCCAGGGTTGGCACGCCATCGGGTATCGGCTGGGATCGCACGTAACTGATCAGTTGCCAGATCGTGGCGTCGGGCAGCATGCCGCCGTAAGCCGGCATGCCCTGCGGCCGGCCGTAATAAATAGAGTGGTACAGCGCACCGTCTTCGCCGCCGTAGCGCCAGCGCCCGTCGACCAGGCTCGGCCCGACAAATCCCAGCGCGCCTTCGCCATGGCAGCCGTCGCAGTTCATTGTGGCGAACAACAATTCGCCCTGCTGCGCGGCGCCCGCGTCGTCGCGGAACGGATTGATCAGGTCCTCGGCCGGCGGAGCGAGTTCACCGGCCGCGCCGTACTGGTCGTAACGCACCGCTGGCGGCGCCGCCGTGTCGCCGGCTTCGATGTCGCCCGGCCGGCCGCAGGCGGTGAGCCCCAGCAATAAAAGGCACAGCGACTTCTTCACAGCGCAAAGATCCACAGCATGCCGCCCCGGCTCGTGTAGCGCGCGAGATCCGGCGCAAAGTCCGCCGGCGGCCGCACGTCGGCCGGATCATCCGAGCGCATATCGCCCGACAACAGGAACCAGTCGCCGCCGATGCCGGCATACACCGCGATGTACTGCTTGCCGTCGGGACCGCGATAGGAGATCGGCGCGCCGACCACGCCGGAGCCGACTTTGAACTTGTACAGCGACTGGCCGGTGCGCGCATTGGCCGCCTTGAACCAGCCATCGAGCGTGCCGTAGAAAGCGACATCGCCGGCGGTCACGACGCTGCCGCTCCACACCGGATACTTTTCCTCGATGGCCCAGATGCGCTCGCCCTTTGCCGCATCCCAGGCGATGAACGCGCCCATGTAGCCGCCCGGGCCGGGCGAGTAGGGAACGCTGGCACCGACGTAAGGCGTGCCGCGGATGTACACCGCGTCCGCCGACTGCCAGTCCATGCACAGATTGTTGGTCGAGACGTAGAAGAGTCCGGTCTGCGGAGAGTACGACGCCGGCGAGGCAGGGCTCGTGCCGCCCTCGAGGCTCGGGCAGATGTTCTCGACGTAGCCGTATGACTTGCCTGTCAGCTTGGTCGGGTCCACCACCGGGCGGCCGGTCTCGAGATCGATTTCCTTTGCCCAGTTGACATATACATAAGGCTCGGCCACCAGCACCTCGCCGTTCGCCCTGTCCATCGTGTACGCAAAACCGTTCTTGTCGAAGTGCACTAGAACGTCGCGGCGGCGGCCGTCGATCGTCAGTTCGACGAGGATGTTCTCGGCATTCGCGTCGTAATCCCAGTTGTCGTTGGGCGTGAACTGGTAGGCCCAGACCAGCTCGCCGCTGCCCGGCCGGCGCGCGAGCACGCTCGAGGTCCACTTGTTGTCGCCCGGGCGCTGCTCCGGGTTATAGGGTCCCGGGTTGCCGGTGCCGTAATACACGAGATCGAGCACCGGATCGTACGAGAGCCAGCCCCAGACCGGGGCGCCGCCGCGCTGGTAGGTGTCATCGCCGTCCCAGCTGCGCAGCGCGAGCTCGTCGCCGTCATCGTAATGCGCCTTGAACGTCTCCGGGCGCGCCAGCACCTCGGCGTCCGGGCCCATGTTGCGCGCCGTCCATACCACATTGCCGGTGTCGAGATCGAGCGCCTTGAACCAGCCGTAGATACCGAACTCGCCGCCGGAGGGACCGACCAGCACGTGCTCGCCGACCACCAGCGGCGCCATCGTGATGGTCTCTCCCGCTGCCAGGTCCGCGACCTTCACCTTCCACAGTTCCTCGCCGCTCTCGGCGTCAATCGCGACCGTATGCCCGTCGAGCAGGTTGTAGACGATCTTGCCTTCTGCGTAGACCGCCCCGCGGTTCACCGCATCGCAACAGGCAACGCCGACGGCGGCCGGGTTCACGTCCGGCCGGTACTTGAATCGCAGCGGATAATCGTCTTCGCTGAGATCGAATGCATACAGCACATTGGGGTAAGGCGTGACCACATACATCGTGTCGTTCACGACCAGCGGCTGGCCCTCGTGACCGCCCAGCACGCCGGTGGAGAAGGTCCACACCGGCCGCAGGCGCGCCGCGTTTTCGGCCGTGATCTCCGACAGGCCGCTGAAGCGCGTGGCAGCGAAGTCCTTGCCCGGACGCACCCACTCGCCGTCGTCCTGCGCATGCGCCGCAGCCGCCAACCCGGTGACCGCGAGAATGGCGACGAAAGCACGATTGCTGCCAGTACCAATCATGGGCTATTTGTAGCACGCACCCTGCATCGCCGCCAATCAGCAGCCCGACGACACCTCGGGAACGGCCCGAATTGCCAAACTGCTCACTGATCGCCGCTAACCGGGTGACCTGGCGCTCGGAATTCGCGACACTTGATCCTGAGCCAATCCACGATCGGTAACCGCTACCAATGACAACACGAGACATGATGAACAGATTCTTCTTATACACCGCGATCCTGCTCATGGCCGCCTGCCAGCAAGCGGCTCCACCGGAAGCACGACAAAGCGACGACAAAGCCTTCGACATCATCCTGACCGGCGGCACGGTCGTGGATGGCCTCGGCAACCCCAGATTCAAAGCCGATGTCGGCATCAAGGGCGAGCGCATCATCGCCGTCTCGAGCGAACCGCTGAACGCCGATGATGCAAGAGAAACAGTCGATGTCACGGGCCTGATCGTCGCACCGGGCTTCATCGACAACCACGCTCACATCCAGACCACAATTCACGAGCATCCGCTGGCCGAGAACTTCACCCGCCAGGGCATCACGACGATCATCGCCTCCTTGCACAGCGGCAATCAGCCTTGGCCGCTCGACGATTACGCCTCATCCCTCGACGTCGCCCCTAACGTCGGCTTCTTCGCCGGCCACACCTGGACCCGCGAACAGGTTTTGGGCTTGGAAAACCGCGCCCCGGATCACGATGAGCTGCAGCAAATGCGCGATCTGGTCGAGGAGACGATGAAGCAGGGTGCGCTCGGGCTCTCGACGGGCCTCCTGTACGTCCCCGCCAACTACGCCGAGACCGAGGAAATCATCGAGCTCTCCAAGATCGCCGCCCAACACGGCGGCATCTATGTGACCCACATGCGCAATGAAAGCACCGGCCTATTGGACTCCGTCAATGAGACCATCCGCATTGCCAGCGAAGCGAATATTCCCGCCCACATCAATCATCACAAAGCATCCGGTGTCGGCCAGTGGGGTAAATCCGCGGAAAGCCTGGCATTGATCGATGCCGCGAGAGCCGCAGGCATTGATATCACCCATGACCTCTATCCTTACGCCGCCTCGAGTACCTCGTCAGCCATACTGTTTCCGCAATGGGTGCATGCCGGCGGCCCCGAGGAATTCGCCAAGCGCGTCAACGACCCCGAGCAGTTACCCATCATCAAGGAAGAGATGCGACGCATCTTCATGGAGGAGCGCACCGGCAACGATCTGTCGAGGTTACAAATCAGGGTACTGCCCAGTGATCCGTCCTACAACGGCAAGACTCTCGCCGACGTGGCTGCAGACAGAAATCTACCGAACAACGTCGACACCGGCATCGATCTCGCCATCGAGCTGCAGCTGAAAGGCGGCTTCTCGGCCATCTACCACGCCATGAACGAGGAGGACGTCATCCGCATCATGACCCATCCCATCTCCATGATCGAAACCGACGGTGATCCGGTCAGCTACGGGCAAGGCTTCCCACATCCCAGGAGCTACGGCGCATTCCCACGAGTCCTCGCCAGATACGTCAGGGAACTCGGCGTCCTTACCCTCGAAGAAGCCATCAAGAAGATGACCTCCATGCCCGCCGATCAATACAACCAGAAAGAAAGGGGAAGAATAGAGGAGGACAAATTTGCCGATATCGTGATCTTCGATGACAACACCGTGCAGGACCAGGCCACCTACAGCGATCCGCACCGCTATCCCACCGGCATCGAGCACGTGCTCATCAATGGAAAATTCGTCATTAAATCTGGGGCGCTGACCGGAGAAAGACCGGGGACGTGGATCAAGGGGCCGGCGAGGCCGGGGAATGTGACAGTATCACGGTAGGTGAACACTTATATATAAGAGAACAGCAGCTGACTGAAATTCCGCGTGTCGGCAGTTCGATTCTGCCCCTGGCCACCAGTCTCTTCACCCTGCCGCGAGATTCCTCAATCTTGCGGGAACGACGGCCGGGTAAGTATGAATGCTGCCGCACAACCGAGGACCAGTACCTGCACAGCGATGACAAGCATCGCGACGCCCAATAACCAGGAAATCACGAGTACCGCAACCATCGACAGGACGCTCATCGCTTTCGCGGTCCGGCTGATGGCGCGGTGCCGGCGCCAGTTGTCGATCAACGGGCCGAACACATTGTGGTCAAGCAGCCACTGGTGCAGCTTTTCCGAAGAATTCGCAAAAGCGAAAGCGGCGACAAGGACGAATGGCGTGGTCGGCAACAGCGGGACGAAGATGCCGAGGCCGCCGAGGGCGAGACTGATAAACCCGACCACAATCAGTACGATGCGCCTTGCCGGAGTCATCGCGTCTGGTAAATCCGCTTCATCGTCTGCGTCTCAAACAACAGTGCCGAAGCGGCTGTCAAGACAATTACTGCACCGAGAATAATCACCATTCTTGCCGCAGGCATACCTTGCGCCAAACGAAACTGCACGAGTTCATAAAGCGTGCGCGCCCACTCTATTACGCCAAGCACGAGGACCACCTGGACGACACGTGTCGCCCACGGCTTCCGCACAAACAATAGAGCAATCGGTGCCAAAGAAGCCGCCACACCGGCCTCGTTGCCGTAGCGCAGGAAATGAGCACCGAGGACGGCCAGGCTGAGAAGCACGAGAATGAAGAACAGAACTTTCATGTTCGTATCATGACACGAAAATGGTCCTTCGATGAGAACTCTTGGTGATGCATTTAGACGAGTCCGACCCGATGATCTTCAATGTGCGCTGTTAGTTGCTTTAGGCCACTGCCGTCATGGGTGTCGCTCGTGATGATGTCTCAGCTCTCTGCATCGTGGTGTTCTAAACAAAGCCATACGACGAACCTGTCGGCGCTGACACGAGTAAGCTGAGATCACAAGTGCCAACTACGGAGAGGGTTATTCATATGAACAAGATCTGGACAACCCCATTTTTCCTGCTCGCCTTATTGCTGAGTACCTGACACGCGACGCTATGAGCGGGATTTGTCCGAGACCTACTCGTACCCAATAACACGACGCTGATCTTCATCGGTGGCGTGACGATGGAGGAGATGATCTCGAAAGTGGAGAGGTATTTCGGGCACATGGAACGAGGCCCGGAGCCCAGGCGTTACCAGGGACAGGAGCCGCTGCCGTCTGCCGAGAAACGGCTCACCTGGCGCAGTGACACGCTCGCACCCAGGGTGGAGGTTCGCTACCAGATTCCCGGAGTGGGGCATCCGGACAGGCCGCTCTTTGACGTGCTGGCCGAGGCGTTCGAGGCGCAGCTGCAGTTTGCGGCGAGACTTGCTGCAACGGTGCTTAGCGGCGCATTATCGAATAGTGGAGGGACGCAGTAGCAATTACGACGCCCAGAAAGACGAACTATGAAGATATCGGCAGTAGAACTGTTCCATGTTGCCGTGCCGCTGAAACATACTTTCTGGCCGACATGGATTCCCGGTTATCCACAAACGCACAACAGTTTTACCCTGATAAAGATTACGACCGACGACGGCATAGAAGGGTATTCCGCGGGGCCCGCTCTCGGTGTCGAGAGGGAAGGGTTGGGCGACCTCATTGGAGCTTACCTTATCGGCGCGGATCCCACCGACATCGAAGGCATTCAGGGTCTTCTGAAGCAGGCGGCTTTCCTGGGATGGAGAAATTTCTGGATAGAACCGGCCTGCTGGGACATCGTTGGCAAGAGCTCGGGCAAACCCGTGTACGAAATCCTGGGCGGCAAAGCCAGACCGATTCCCGTTTACTGCTCCACCGGCGAAATGCACGAACCGGAGCAAAGGATCGACGAGCTGCTGGCGATGCAGGAAAGGGGATTCAAGACGGCAAAGCTGCGTGTCAAGAACATCGAGCTGAAGGACGATATACGGCACATCGAGGTCATCCGGAAGGGCATGGGCGATGACTTCGGCCTCGGAGTCGATGCCAACCAGGGGTGGCTTGTCACCATAGTCGATGAGATTCCCGCCTGGGATCTGGCACGCGCCACCGAATTCGCAAAGGCTTGTCACGCAAACCATATCGGCTGGTTGGAGGAGCCTCTGGATTCAAGAGATTACGATGGCAACGCGGCGTTGAAAGCGGTATCCGATGTCAAAATAGCGGGCGCCGAACTCAATTATGGTTGGGATGAAATAAAGATCATGTTGGAAAAGGACTGTTTCGACGTCTACCAGCCGGACGCCGTATTTGCCGGCGGCATTGCTCAGGTAATGAAGGTCATTGAGGCCTGTCGCGCTAACAACAGAGAGTTCTCTCCACATACATGGACTAACGGTATCGGTTTCTATATCGGCTGGAACATGGTGCTCTCAGATATTGGAAACGATCTGCCGTTGGAATATCCGCTGGAAGAACCCGCGTGGGTGCCGGAATTCAGAGAGGGGATCATTGAGCCCGTTATCCCCGACAAAAACGCCATGCTCCAGCCATTCACAAGACCGGGACTCGGATTTGAGATCGACAAGACACTTCTCAGAAAACACGGGAAACGATACTTCAAAATCACGGAGTCACGGTTGAAATGGAGAGTCATAAAACAAAAAGGCCTGAAGGCGGCGATGGAGCTGAAAAAGAGAAAAGAAAGCCGGTAACCGCGCCCCGTTCACCTAACTTTTTGAATTCAAGGACCTATTGGTCCGGATTCATGACGTTGGGTGTCGGAGATACATCCATTCAATTGATGGAAATACGTATTTGCCTCTGATGGAAACTTGTGATGAGACCAAATAATATTCCATCAGCACCGATGGATGGAGGGGAATCTGACTAAGTCCGCAACGAGACGTCGGACCGGAGCCCGGGAGACGCGACGCGCGCAGAGGAGAAAGCGCGGCGCCGGTTCTGTCGCCGAATTACTTCGGGGTGGCATGTACAAGCCTCTCTCCGATAGAGATATCGAGCGCGTGCATCATACGGCACTCGATGTTCTGGAGAAGGTGGGCATGGGAAACCCCCTGCCCATTCTGCGCGACCATGCACTGGCCAGGGGGTGCCGGGTCGACGACCATGGCAGGCTCTGCTTCCCGAGAGCGCTGGTGGAGGATGTCGTTGCCGCCACGCCCAGGGAATTCGTGATGCATGGCTACCGTCCCGACTACGACATGGAAATAGAAGCGGGGCGGATTCACTTCTCTCCCGGAGGGGACGCGGTGACCACGCTGGACGTGAACGGACGCTCGTACCGCTCCTCCACACTCGTCGATGTATACGACTTCGCCCGGCTGGTCGACTGGTTGGAACATGTGCATGATTTCTCCCAGGTGGTGATCGCCACCGATGTCCCGGATCCTCGCACCGCTGATCTCAACATGGCCTACGCCGCTATGTCGGGCACTGCCAAGCACGTATGTCTGTCGCTCAATAATGGCGCCCACGTCGACGACATCATCGAACTGATGAATTTGATCGCCGGCGGCGAGAAGAAGCGGCAGGAGCGACCATTCTGTTCTGCTGGTGGTTGCTGCGTGGTCTCTCCACTCACCTATGGGGATAGCAACAGCGAGGTCTGCCTCGCCGCCACTCGGATAGGCGGACCGGTCTGGGCTGTAATGTCGCCCCAGGCCGGTGCTACCGCGCCGGCTGCCCTCGCCGGAACACTGGTCCAGGTGACGGCGGAGTCGCTCGCGGCGCTCTTGCTGGTGCAACTGGTGGCGCCCGGACATCCCATGCATTTCGGACCCTGGCCTTTCGTGTCGGATCTGCGCACCGGCGCCTTCTCAGGCGGCGGCGGCGAGCAGGCCCTCCTGGCGGCAGCCGCCGCCCAGATAGGACTCTACTACGGCCTTCCCACCTCGGTAGGTGCCGGTATGTCTGACGCGAAGTGGCCAGACGCCCAGGCCGGCTTCGAAAAGGGAGTCACCGTTACGGCTGCCGCCTTGGCCGGTGGTGAGGTTTCGGAAGTCGGCGGCATGCTGGCGAGTCTCATGGGTTGCTCGTTCGAGGCCATGGTGATCGACAATGACATGCTGGGCAATGTCACCCGGATGCTGCGCGGAATAGAAGTGACTGAAGAGACTCTTTCCTTCGAGACGATCCGCGATGTAGTTCACGGTCCTGGTCACTATCTCGGTCATTCGCAGACCTTATCGCTCATGGAAAGCGAATATCGCTATCCCGGCATCTCCGACCGCCGGTCTCAGGGCGAGTGGGAGGAGACCGGACGGCCCGACATCGTCGACGCGGCCCGGGCAAGAGTCCAGGAAATCCTCTCCAGTCACTATCCTGACCACATCGACCCGGCAACGGACCGCAAAATCCGCGAGCGGTTCGACATCCTGTTACCCGAAGATGCCATGCGCCCCGGCAACGGTCGCTGGTGAATCGACTGCATTTAATCCAGTCATAGCCGCATGACGATCGTTTCGCGATCCGGATCGGTCGGGGTTTCAACGTGTAGTGTGGGTGGGCGTTCGTAAGCATGCGTGTTTTGCAGATTGGTATGCTCAAAGGCGAACAGCCAGGCGACACGCTATAGATTAGTTATACGTCCCCGTCCTCGAGACCTGGCTTGCTGGCGCGCGGGCAGGCCGACGACGCTCGCGAGCGCTTTGAAGGAATCCGAGGCGTGTGGTATTGCCATTGCGCTCACGAAGTGATGCTGAAAACGTTCTTCGACCGCGGTCTCGATCTTCTCGACGCGACGCGTCCATTTTTCCACGAGTTCTCGTGACGACCTGTCGAGTAACGCGATTCGCGCGCCCGTCCCCGCGGCATTGCCGGCCGAGGAAACCTTGTCCAGCGGGCAATCGGGGATCATACCGAGCACCATCGCGTACTTGACGTCGATGTGAGCACCGAAGGCACCGGCGAGCCGGATCCGATCCACCTTTTCGACACCGAATTTCTCCATCAACAAACGTGCGCCGGCATACAACGCCGCCTTGGCAAGCTGGATCGCACGCACGTCGTTTTGATAAATGCTGACAGCAGGTTCGCCTTTCACGAGCGTGTACGAGAACGTGCGGCCTTGCGCCGTAATGCGAGCGGATCGTTCCGCAGCACTACCGTCAATCGTGCCATCGTTGTCGATGACACCGGCGAGGTACAACTCGGCGATCGCCTCGATGATTCCGGAGCCGCAGATACCGGTCACGCCGCAGGCAGGCAGGCTTTCTGAAAATGCAGGATCATCCGACCAGAGTTCGCTGCCGACGACCTGGAACCTCGGTTCCAGCGTCTCCCTGTCGATGCGGACCCGTTCGATCGCGCCGGGTGTTGCGCGCTGGCCCGAGCTGATCTGCGCCCCTTCGAATGCCGGGCCGGTCGGGCTCGACGCCGCCAGCAGCCTTTCGCGATTCCCGAGCAACAACTCCGCGTTCGTACCGACGTCGACGATCAGGCTTATCTCTTCGCGTTCATATGGCGCTTCGGCCAGCATGACGCCTGCCATATCGGCGCCGACGTGCCCTGCGATACTGGGCAGGGCATAGACATACCCTCCTGCATTGATGGTCAGGCCGACATCTCGGGCGGGGACCGTGACCGATGAGTCGGTCGCAAGTGCGAACGGCGCGGTGCCGAGCGCCACGGGATTCAGGCCGAGGACAAGATGCGACATGATGGGGTTGCCCACGATCGTAATCTCGACGACCTCATCGAGACCGATATCGCTTTCGTCGGCCACCTCCGAGATCATTTCGCTGATCGCCTCGCGCACGGCGGTCGTGAGTTCGGCCTCGCCGCCGGGATTCATCATGATGTACGAGACCCGGCTCATCAGGTCCTCGCCGAAACGAATCTGCGGGTTCATGCGGCCCGCGGTCGCCAGCACGTCGCCGCTCGTCAGGTCGCACAAATGCGCGGCGATCGTGGTCGAACCGACGTCGATCGCCACGCCGAAGAGCCGCTCCTTGAGCCCGGGCCAAACGGCAATGACTTCATTTTCGTTCCTGACGGCTGCCGTGACCTGCCAGTCCCCGTCGCGCAGCGCTGCCGAAAGCGATTGCAGCGCAGGCAGCCCGAGCGAGACGTCTTGCAGCTGCCACTCCTTTTCGAGAGCAGCGGTCAGTCCTTCGAGATCTCCGCTTGGGTCGTCCAGTTCCGGCCTGCTGACTTCGACGAAGTGGGCATGCGTCACCGGATTGATCTCGATGTCGTGCGCCTCGTGCGGTTTGCGAACGACCTGCCTGTGCACCTGGCTCGATTGCGGCACGTCAATCGCTATGTCGCCACACAAGGTAGCCTGACAGCTCAACCTGCGATCGGCAGCCAGTCCGCGTCGTTCACGGTAGCGGGTTTCGGCCTGTCCGGCCGGCGACAGGTGATCCGCACGGGAGCGGATGCCATGCTTTGGTAATTCGCCTTCCGTGACGACGACCTGGCAGCGCCCGCAGAGTGCCCGCCCGCCGCACACGGAATCGACGTCTACGCCGAGGCCCCGCGCCGCCTGCAGCACGGGCGTACCCTCCGGAAAGCGACCGCGCCTGCCGGAAGGTGAGAAAACGATCAGCGGTTCACCGCTCGTCATGACCCACCCGAGCCGCGCTCCGCGCGCCGGCCTTTGCGACGCCCGCGTCGTGGAGAGTCCGCCGATGCGATATCACGGTAGCTCTGGATCCATTCGGCGCATTCCGGGTCGTGGCCCATGACCACGTTGGCGCCGCGCACCGCCTGCATCAGCTCGGCACGTAGCGGATTGGTAATCGCCGACGTCATGCCGCTGCCGATCGCCATGCTGATGAACGCGGCATTGAGGCCGTTCCGATTGGGAAGGCCGAAACTAAGATTCGACGCCCCGCAGGTGGCATTTACCTCAAGTTCGTCCCTCAGGCGCTTTACGATCTCCATCACCTGACGGCCGGCCGCGTTCATTGCACCGATCGGCATGACGAGTGGATCGACGACCACGTCGCTTGCGGGTATGCCGTAATCGATCGCACGTTCGACGATTTTCTTCGCAACGTCGAACCGGACGTTGACGTCCTTGGAGATGCCCGTATCGTCATTCGATATCGCAACGACTGCGCACCCGTATTTTTTTACCAGTGGCAGCACGCGCTCGAGGCGTTCCTCCTCACCCGTCACCGAGTTAAGGAGCGCTTTGCCTTCGTATGCTTCTAAACCGGCTTCCAGCGCCTCGACGATCGAGGAATCGATACAGAGCGGCACGTCGGTAATCGACTGGATGAGTTTTATGCAGTCCGCGAGGATCGCCGGCTCGTCGGCCAGTGGAATCCCGGCATTCACATCGAGCACATGGGCGCCGGCCTCCACCTGGGCGAGCGCATCAGCCTGCACCATGCTGTAGTCCCCGGCTTTCATCTCTTCTGCGAGCTGCTCGCGACCAGTGGGATTGATGCGTTCGCCGATTACGACGAACGGCCGTTCGAAACCTATGACGACCTCCTTCGTCGCCGAACTGATGATCGTGTCCGTCATCTCGTCTTTTCCACCTGCTTGCCGCCTGCCTTGATCACCGACTCGAGGTGGTCGTCGTCGAACTCCTGCTCGAGCTTTGTAACACGGTCGGCGACGAGCGACTGGAGATCGCCGGAGACGACTTCCGTTTCGCGCCGCCACTCGGCCAGATCGGCGTCGCTCGAGCCGCGGCTGGCGCGCATCGCCGCACGATTGATCGCTTTTGCGAAACGCGGCGTCAAATCTTTCGTGACTTTCGTTTGCCCGTCGCGGCCGATCACCTGCGCCGGAATATCACGCCAGCAGATGCTGATCAGTTTTGCCAACGCACCACCTGTTCTCTGAGTGTTCCTTCGACGAATTCGAGTCCGGTGTAGTGCTGCCGGAATTCGAGCCCGAGATATTCCGCATACTGCCTGGCGCGCGCGGACAGTTCGTCCGAACGGCTTTGCGCCAGGTAAATGACGCGCTTGTAATTGCCGAAATACTGGCTTTTGAGTTCCGGATGCTTGTCGAGCCCCAGGCCCTCGATGACCACCCGGTCGAAATGACGCACCATGAAGTCGGTCAGGTAAAACGTGCCAGGCTCCGCTTCATGGAACTCGGCGAATGCTGCCGCGCCCGTGTAAAACTCGCAGCAAAGGGCACCGGCAATCCGTTCGACCCCGTACTCGGCAAGGACGCGATCGAGGGTCCCGCCGGTACCGCAATCCGCATAGGCGACGAAGACGTGACGGTAACTGTCCTTGAATTGTTGGAGCGCTTCGGCGACCGCGGCCGGGATCTGGTCAGGCCTGTCATGCAGTTCCGCGGGCAGGCACTGGATCTCGACGTGGTCCCAGCCGTTCTGCCGCGTGATGGCCAAGAGTTCGCGGGCGAGTGCGCCGCAGGCGATGATCAGGACGCTGGCGGCCATCGTTTTGGCTCAGGATGCCCGACGCTTGAGTACGAGGTTCTTGACTACCTCGACCGCGGTGGCGGCGTCGCGGCAATAGGCGTCGGCGCCGATCGTGGCGCCGAATTCTTCGTTCAGCGGTGCACCACCAACGAGCACGATGAAGTCGTCGCGGATTCCCTGGTCTTTCATGCTGTCGATGACGACCTTCATGTATGGCATCGTCGTCGTGAGCAGCGCCGACATGCCGAGGATATCGGGTTCCTCCTTCCGCAATGCCTCGATGTAAGCATCGGCGTCGGTGTTGATGCCGAGATCGACGACTTCGAACCCGGCGCCCTCCATCATCATGCCGACGAGATTCTTGCCGATGTCATGGATGTCGCCCTTGACCGTGCCGATGACCATCTTGCCGATCGGTTTTACGCCGGTCTCGGCCAGTAACGGTCTCAGGACGGCCATGCCCGCTTTCATCGCGTTCGCCGCCAGCAGCACCTCGGGGACGAACAGAATCCCGTCCCGGAAGTCCTCAGCAACGATGTTCATGGCGCCGACCAAGGCGTCGTCGAGGACTTTCTTCGCGTCCCAGCCCCGCGACAACAAGATCTCGATTCCTTCCACGATCTCATCGGCAAGGCCGTCATAGAGATCATCGAACATCTGTTCGACGAGCTCACCGTCGGCCAGATCCGCGAGGACAATTTCTGTTTCTGCTTTCGTTGACATCAGTTACCGCTCTTCCGATTGACAAACGCCGTGACCGATCCACGGATAACTTCCGGTCGGTGTCCGGCAATATGGATATGACCCGCCACAGGTGACTGATCTTACTGAAATTCTAGCGGACGCATCCCATGCGCAACTATACCGTGTCCACATTATGGACCGCATAATAAAGAATAGTGATACGGCCGCTATATCACTGGCGACCTGACGAGGAGTTTCGCGGCGAGGAATGCGTAATCCCCTGCCGATGCTTCGATGCGCGCATCAGGGCGTAACGAGAACTCGGCCGGCGCAACAGGGTGCGATTTGCGCTCCCCAGAAAGTCCAGGCAGTGTGGTGATCAATCAGTCACCCAGGACCCGATTTGGTCATGCGTACGAACTGACTTGACGCTAGTCATATGACGGAGTTACGGCAAATCATGCGCGCTGGATGAGATCATTGAGAATTGCAAGTCTGAAAACCACGGCCTCTGACATTGTGCTGTCAATGGTCTTGATATTGTCCGCATGTACGGCGGAGAACCACACAGGGCGTGAATATACGGCCGAGGATCGTAATGGCAAGGCTGGAATCGATTCGAAATCACCAACGAGCGAAACACCAATCGGTTATACCCTTGCCAACAAACGGTTCATGTCAGTCGATAAAAAAGAAACAGGACTCGGTCCCAATGGAGTCGAAATGGGACATTGGTTCATTGATTTTTCATCCTCGACATTCGAGTGGACGTACTCCGATGTTGTCGCGTCTGGCAGCTACGTATTGGATGAAAAACACGTCGTCGGACAAAGCGGTGACCGCCAAATCCTCGGTGATTTCGATCCGAGCAGCGGCATCCTGACCTGGGATGGGTCTGACTACAGAATTGTGGACACCGAGGAATAGAGGGGATGCCGGAGCGTTACGTGCAGATGGCCGGAGACAGACTATCGGGCTGTCTCGTCAAGACAGCCGCAGCCGCAGTGATTCGTAAAGGCAACCTGGCCCGCTGAGCACCGGAAGCGAATTGTTGCGCAGATGTTTGGGTCGGTGCTGATGTAGTCTACGCTAGGCGCGTCCTGCGAAGGACAGTCATTCGCGCCTGGCCGCTGTGAGATATCCACAAGCGCGGAGGGAATCACGAGCTGAACCGGCATATCGCCAGCATCCAACGAGCCCAACATTACGCCAGTGCTCGTTTCATGAAGATCCGCCAGGATCGTGAGCGCCGCAAGGACAGCGTTCCTGATGCTGACGGCGAATTTCGTAACCAGAACCACGAACACTTCGGGGTCGCATTCACAACTGGTCGCTACCGGCCAATAGGGATAATCGTCACGACCGTCTGCCGTGCCGTCATTGTCGTCGTCCTCGTCGTGAATATCCGGCGTACCATCACCATCGAAATCCCATGTCGCCGCATCCCCGCAATAAAAATAGCATGCAGCCTCGTCGCCTGATTGTGGCAGCGGCGGCAGATATTCGACGAGCGACCAGTCGACGTCCTTGATCGGCACCAGGAACACGCCGATCGCCTGGGGCTGCACTTCCGCGGCTTGCTCGAGTTCACCCACATAAGGCAGGCCGGCCTGCTGCTGTAACGATTTTTCGGTGAAAGCGATTGCGGTCAGCTGCTTGAGCTGGCGCGCGTTACCGAGAAGTAAAGACGCTTCTTCGCCTGCCGGGGATACCGGCAACGCAGCTCGCAGTTCATCATGAATCCGCGGGCTCTGAAGTAACGCGGCGAGGTCGACAGGGGTGGCCCAGTACCCGTCCGCGAACGCCACGGGTGGATTGTGCGCCAACTGCCTGAGCAGGTGCTCGAGGCTCGCGTCACGGACCGCGGCTGATTGCAACGATTTTTGAAAACCGGTAAGTAACGTGCGCTCCGCCACGGATAGCAGAAGATGTGTTTCTGTCGGCGCGACCGAGCCTCTGACTTCGGTAGTGCCGGCGCCAAAACGCTGCTCCTGGATCGGCGTTGAGCCCTGCGCCTCGGGTGCGGCGAATCCGCGAGCCGCTGCGATGCACATCAGCGCCAATACAAGCTTCCGCCCCATGCCTACCCCGTTCCAGAAGTCCACGACACTACCCTTGTTGCGTTAAAGAGATTCTGAATTCTATTGCACGGTTGCGGAGTGAATAACAAGTCGTAGTTGTACTTAAGCTATCCGAATCGGGGTCGACGCGGAACAAGGCCCAGAGCAAGGACTGAAAATCGTCGTGTCCGTGCTTGATTTATGCAGGTCATCCAGGTCCTGCACCCTTCGGGCGCACGGCATGCGTCCCCAAACTTGCTTCCTGCAAATTCTTGACTCAAGTCGGCTCAGGCCGATTCTCGCGCTCGCTTCGCGATTCGGCCTGCTCGATTCTGTGAAATGTAGTCCATGACAAGTTCGCCAAGAGCGGTCAAAGGTAGAGCGCCGTTCTTTAGAACCACATCGTGGAATTCGCGAATATCAAACTTCTCACCAAGCGCTTGCCGCGTTTCGTCGCGGAGACGCAGGAGCTCCATCATTCCCACTTTGTAGGCTGTCGCCTGACCTGGCATGACAATGTAACGCTCAACTTCGGTAACGACGTCGCTCTCTGCGACGCCCGTGTTGGCCAACATATAGTCGATTGCCTCCTCCCGTGTCCAGCGCTTGGCATGTATTCCGGTGTCGACGACCAGGCGTACGGCACGGAGGAGTTCGTGTTGCAGACGCCCGAGATTGTCATAGGGATTGCTCTGAAAGCCCATTTCCCACGCCAGTCGTTCGGCATACAAACCCCAGCCTTCAGCGTAGGCTGTGAAACGAAATTCCTTTCTGAATTCGGGGATACCCTGGAGCTCGGTTTGAATCGCAATCTGAAAGTGATGCCCGGGAACACCTTCATGGTATGCAAGCGTACGCATGCTGTATTTGGGTGTGGCCTTGATATCGAACAGGTTTGCGTAAAAAACTCCCGGCCGGCTGCCGTCCCTGGACGGTTGGTTGTAGTAAGCACCGGGCGCTGTCTCCTCACTGAACTCGGGCACTCTCTTGACGACGATCTCTGCCCTCGGCGTGATGTTGAATGCGCCGGAGATGCCCGCTTCGATTTCCTCGATTATGGTCGTGTAGTCCTCGAGAATCTGCGCTCGTCCTTCCGCCGTATCCGGGTAATAAAATCGCTCCTCTTTCGCAAGGTCGTCAAACAACGCCTTTACACCCAACTTCGGGTCATATCCTTCGGCGGCGAAGATTTCCAGCATTTCTTTCTGGATACGTTCTACCTCGGCCACCCCGATGGCGTGAATCTCATCTGCCGACATCTCTGTTGTGGTATGTCTGCGAAGCAAGTAATTGTAGTAGGCCTCGCCATCAGGGAGTTTCCATACACCGGCCAAATCATTGGACTTTGCGCGCAACGACGTGAAGTAGTCTATGTATCCCTGATATGCCGGATAGACGACGGTTTCGATTTGAGCTTTGGCGGAAGACAGAAATGCAGCCTTATCGGCCTCGCCGATTTCATCCGCCAGCGCCAACTTGCCTTCGAACGACGCGTACAGAATGTTCTCTTCGGCAGGCTGGGCAACAAAATCCCGCATGATTCCGATTGACTTATCGATCACGAATATCGGTGGAATGACTCCCATGTTTTCACGAATCAAGAGGCCTTCCATGTTCTGGTCCATCTTGACCCCGATACCGGAAAGCCGGCTGATGTAATGCTCGGCGTCTTCGCTGGAATTAACCTGGTGGAAAGTATCCAGAAATCGCGGGATGGAATTCTGCAGCCCGAACAACTGGTTGACAGGATAGTCGTGATACCTGAATCTGCGGTCCTCTTCAGGGTCTCCCAACAGTTCTTTCATCACTTTTACCGAAAGAATTTCGGCTTCACTCAGCTTCGCTTCGTCATACTCATCGAGCGTCGCCATGATGCCCAAGGCGAATTGGTAGTCCTTATCTTTGGCTGCTTCGGAATCATCGTTCCATTTTGCGTTGTGCCCGTTGATTCCCAGCTGCTCGAGCATGCGCAGCGCCGTCAGCGTCTCGGGTTTATCCCAAATGAATTGAATGAATGCCCGATTGAAGAAATTATTGATGAAAAACGGCTTTGCATACCATTCGTGAGCTACAAATGAAATGCCCAATGCCAACAATACTGCGACAGACAGACCGGCGCGTTTGAGGAATTTTCGGATTTTGTGGGCCATATGGATTGCCCCGGACAATGCGATCGACAGACGATAACACCGGCAAGCACGGCCGGGCCATTCGAACTTCGGTTCGGGTGCCAACGTCAGTACCCAAAGCAGGACCGGACAGCGTCACTCGAGGACACTGGACCAGCCGGGAGTGGGCGGAATTACGCGCTTCCAGAGGACAGGAAATTCTATCGAGCTGGCGAGGTCCCGCGGATACAAAGCGGGCGCTACACCCTGGTGGCGGACTGCAAGAGCGTGAGCTGTACGGAGCAAGATCGGCTCCCTGACGAGGAGGCTTGCGAGCTCGAATAGTCGGAGAAAGTGCTCGTGATGGCGTGGCGACGTTCATGGATGCGCGAAGTTGATCGAATGGTCAGGCCTTTTTCGTCTTTGACGGCGCTATGACCGCGCGCCTCGACGGCGGATATACTCGGGTCTCAATGACAACTCGGGAGGTTGGGACAACACGATGGACGTCGCTCAAACGCTTTTTGCAGACTGGCCGCTGTATCTGCGGGTATTGGTGCTCGGCGGCATCGCGGCACTCGCGCACGTTTTCGTTGTGCTGCTCAGGCGCTTCAGCATCACGCTGTTGCAGAACGTCAGCGATCGACGCTATCGGAAGCTCCGGTCTGTCGGCACCCTGGCGACCAGCACTGCGATGTTCGTCGTCTACTTCCTGGCGGTCGGTCTCATTTTGCGCGAGTTCGGCGTCTCGCTGACGGCGTATCTCGCGAGCGCGTCAGTTTTGGGACTGGCGGTCGGCTTCGGTTCGCAGGGCGTCGTTCAGGACGTGGTCACCGGCCTGACCTTCATTTTTTCCGACCTCGTGGATGTCGGCGACCTGGTCGAGATTTCGGGACAGACCGGTATCGTACGCAGTATTTCGATGCGTTTCGTCGAGTTACAGAATGCACTGGGCGCGAGCGTGTTCATTCCCAACCGCACCATCAATAACGTGATCAATTATCCGCGCGGCTACGTGCGCTGTATCGTCGACGTCACGCTGCGCGGGAATGAGGACGAGAAGAAGACGACCGAGGCGAAAGCCCTGGCGCTGATGCAGGCAGCGTATCAGCAGTTTCCGGGCATACTGATGACCGAGCCGTCGAACGAGGGGCGACTGTCCTTAGGGTCCGGTAAGGAAATACTCAGGTTGAAGTTCAGGATCTGGCCGAATCGCGGCCAGCCTATCGAGACGACCTATGTTCAGGAGCTCACGGCCGACCTGCGTGGGCGGGACCCGGATTACCAGCCGTGGATGATCGCCGTGACTTACGAGGTCGAGAAAAGGCAACAAACGGTGCAGCGGCGCGTTTGGCCGTTTACGGGCAAGCAGCGCTGAAACGCAACGCTTGGCGGACGCCTTGCGCGTCTGGTGCGCTGGAAGCTACCAGCGGGCGCGGGTTCCCCGGACGTCGATATGCACGAACGGACCGTGCGCAGAGGTACTGCCGTACACGCCCAAGCCACCTATCCTGGGCCCGAAATCGCCGTTGCGGGACATGTCGTCGATGAAGCTTGCGAGCCAGCGGGCGTCGTTGCGGTCCACGCGCCCATCGCCATTCATGTCGTCCATCTTGTCGTCCTGTGGCTCGTCGTCGATGTAGATGTCGGCGGCGCCGCCCCAGACATGCCGGCTGTACTGCACGTTGCCGATGGCGCGGTTGTAGAAGGGTGTGCGGTAGCCGCTCATGATCACAAAGCGCTCGGTCTTGTGACCGGCGTCGTTCAGACTTTTCAAGACATTCTCGAGCTTCAACAGCAGCGAGGAGCGCAGCACGACGTACTTGGGATAGTCGGATTGCTGCTTGGATACGAACTGGCCCAGCGCAAAGTTCGGCGAAATTTTTGTATCCGCATTGTCCGCGGTCACCTCGATGAAGCCTTCGGGCGGCAGGTAGATATCGAGGCCGCGCAGCGGTTTTTTCGGATAGCTGCCGATCCGGTAGCCGTTGAGCCAGCCGTTCCGTCCGACCTTGTTTGCCGGCATCAGTGTGAAGACATGAATACGGGAGATTTCGCCGGTGGCGGCGTTCTCGAGCTCGAGTACTTCGAGCCCCGGCGTTGCCGGTGCAGTCAGGTTATTTTCGCCGGTGGGGAATTCGCGGCCATTGAAACGCACGATGGCGCCGCCGCCCGCGTCCACGAAGCCGGCCGAGATAGGGGAGCCCGGCATGACGAATATCGCGAACACGGGGTAGGGAATGATGTTCCCATTGATCATGACGGGGTCGGCGAGCCTTGCCGAGTCCCACGCGAGGAGCGGCTGCCACACCAGGCACAGAACGAGGAGCGCTGTGTGGCGGAAGCAACGCATCATGTTTGCTGTTCCCGCAACGCGGCGGTCAGGACTTTGTCGCGCTCGTAGATGTCCCTGCGAAACGCGACGTCGCCGTCGTCCGCGACGAATGCGGTGAAATACACGATATACACCGGCACCGGAGTCTTCAGATAAATAGTCGTCGTGTCGGCCGAGGCGAGCAAGGCATCAAGCCGCTCGGCCTGCGTGTTGCCGTCCCGAGACAGCAGCCAGTGCGCGAGCTCTTTTGGCCGCTCGAGCCGCACGCAGCCGGAACTGAAAGAGCGCTCCTGCCGCGCAAACAACTCGCGGCTCGGCGTATCGTGCAGGTACACCGCAAACTGGTTCGGCAACATGAACTTCATGCGGCCGAGCGCGTTTTGCTCACCGGGGCGCTGCCGCAGCAGGTAACTGAAATTGCGTCTCGTGACGTTCGACCAGTCGATCGTATCGACGGGCACGAAAACGTCACTGCCCTGCGGCTTGGCCTCGAAACCTTTCCTCGCTTCGGCCGACGCGTTCGCTTTCAGCAGGGGCAGCTTGTCCTGTGTGGCGATGCTGAATGGCACGTTCCAGTAAGGATTGAACACCATGTACTTGATCGTTTCCGAGAACACGGGTGTCTGGCGGTAGGCTTTGCCGACGATCGTGTTCATCGCCAGCATCGGGCTGCCGTTCTCGAAAACGCGCAGCGTGAAGGCCGCGATGTTGACGCGAATATAGGTATCCGGTGTCTGCCGTGGCAGCCAGCGCCAGCGCTCCAGGTTGGCGTCGATCCTGTCGATCCAGGACACGCGGGTCGCATTGAGCACCTCCAGCGTGTTGTCGCCGATGATGCCGTCCGGTTCGAGCCCCGCAGAGCGTTGATAGGCGATGACCTCGCGACGCAGGTCCTCGTCATACAGCGGCGAGTAGTCGCCGGGTCCCATCAGACGTTGCTTCAGGAGTATGACCCGTTCGTCGGTCTGCCCCGGCTTGAGCAGTCGTCCGGGTGCGATCTGCACCGTCATTTCGTCGCCGGATGCCGCGATCTCGGCGCGCCGCGTGACGAGCCGCGCATACTCTTCGTCGATCGGCCACAACGTCGCCAGCGCCGTGTTGACGTTGCCCCGTTCCTGCGCTGTCTTCGCGAGGAAGGCGACGGCATCGATCTCTGCCTGTGGCACCTGCCAGTCGGCGTCGAGATTCGGTGGATAAATGGCGCCGCGCCCGCGGTGCAAGGCCTGGTTGATGAAGGCGTCAGTCAGCAACAGCTCGAGCGCCAGCCGCGACGTCTCGTCGCGCGCCTCCATCAGGCGCTCGATGGTCGAGCGATGATAACGCTCAGCAGCAAAGCCGTGCGCCACCGACTCGCTGACCGCAGTCAGCAGGTTCGCTATCTCCTTGTTGAGCGGTCCGCCGTCGAGCCAGATCGGTGCACTCTCGCGCGATCGATACAGTCTGGATAACAGCTCGGGTTCGTTGAGGGTTTTGCCGGCGATGGCGGGCGCGTCGCCGGCGTCGAGGCCCTCGAGGTAACTGCGAATGCGCTCGGTCGCGGGCAGCGAAGCCGCTTCGGCGACGGTAAAGAATAAGAAGAACAGTAGCCCAGTCGCGATGTTTTGCATTAATACTCCTGTTTGTAAAGTGCGCAGTACAAGTTCAATCATTGCATCAAAGTCGCACGGTTTCGCGCAACCAATCGATTCTCATCTTACGCGAAGCCGTGGGGTGCTATTGCTCAAACGGTGGCGGCCCGAATCGTGATCTTGCCATTGACCGGGCGTGCTTAACAACGATGATCGATCGCCTGTCCGGCGTGCAATGACATGCGTCCTCAGAGTATGCAGGTCGTGCTCCTTGGCGGGGAGCATTTCAAGCTCCGAGAGATCCGGCGCGGGCAATTCGTCTGGTTGCAAAGACGAGGGGCGCGATTGCGCCCCTCGTTGTTGCCTGTCACAGTTTGCGACTAGTACGAATAGTTCGCCCGCAGATACCAGAACAGGCCGCGCGGGCTGTGCTGGCTCTGCACGTAACCGTACAGGTCCGAGTCGCCATCACCGGCCGCAAACGGCGGGTCCTCGTCGAACAAATTGTCGATGCCGAGCGTTAATCGGGTGTTTTCGATACCCATGTAGTTGACCTGCACATTGACTGTCGTAAAGGAATCGACTTTACGGGTCGTGTTGGAATCGAAATCGAGCACGCCATCGAAATTGACGTCGGGCAGGTCTTCGAAACTGCCGATGAAGTCGACTTGCGCATAGAAACTCCAGTCATTGACATCGTAATTACCGGTCAGCTGGAAGCGGTGTTCCGGGTATTCGTACTCGCCTGCCAACGGGCGGGTCACAAAACTGGTCCCCGCGGAATTAAGCTCGATGCGGTCGAAATCGGACAGGAACGAGTAGTACAGGTTCAGTCCGAGTGCGCCGGGACCGGCATCCATCGAGTAGGAAGCCAGTACATCGATGCCCGTCGCCGATTGCTCGCCGATGTTGACGAAGCTGGTGCTGACGGACTGCAGTGGCCCCAGGGTCGTCCCTGGCAATGGCGCGCTGCGCACGCAGACTGTGCTGTTCTGTACGTTGCAAGAGCTGTTGTACAGGAAGGCGAACGGTGCATCGTCGATCTTGTTTTCCTGGGTGATATCCCAGTAGTCGATCGCTACGTTTAGATTCTCGAGCAGATCGAAGGTCAAGCCGAAGTTGAAGTTCTCCGACTCCTCGGCGTCGAGGTTCGGGTTGCCCGAGAAGATGATGACGTAGTCGAGCACGTTGCAGGCCGCCGGATTGCCGCCGACGCATCCGAAAGTGTCAATGAAGAACAGCGACTCCTGCGACGGGCCGAGGCCGATCTGCGCCAGCGACGGCGCACGGAACCCCTGGCCCCACGATCCACGTACGGCGATATTGTCGGTCACGTCCCAGCGCGCAGCGACCTTCGGATTGGTCGTGCTGCCGAAGTCGTCATAGTCGTCGTGGCGGCCTGCGATCTCCAGGTTGACCGTTTCAGCCAGCGGAATCGAGAACTCTGCGTACACCGACCAGATGTCGCGGTCGGCTGCTGCCGATACCGACTCGGTGCCGAAGATCAGGCCACGCTGGAACTGATCGTCGGGCACGTCGGAAATGCTTTCTTCCCGGTATTCCAGGCCGGCGGCCATCATGACCGGACCGGCGGGCATCTCGAAAATCGGTCCCGAGATGGTCGCATCGTAGGTTTCGAGGTCAGATTGTCCCTGGCGCACGAGGCTGGTCGTGATCCGGTTGATCACGTCCGGCGAATTGAAGGTCGTGCCGAAGATGTTGTAGTTGCCGGCATTGATTTCGGCCTGCAACAGGTCGGTACGGACCCAGCCCTGCGTACGATTGCCGGTCTGCAGCGATTCGCTGCGGCCGCGCGAGGCTGCAACCTCCCAGTTCCATTCGCCGAATTCGCCGCGCAGCCCGAGTAGCATGCGCAGGTTATCGGTCTCGATGTCCCACTGGCGCGGATTGGCATCGACCGGCCGAAAACGCAGCACGTCGATTGTATTTACCGTATTGAACGGATTGTTCGGGTGCGTTGCCGGTACGGTCAGGCCGGCCGAGTCGTCGAGTGGCGTCGGCGCCCCCTGTGCGATCGACTCGTTGTGTTGCACTCCTATCTCGGCAAACAGCTCGACGCCGGCACCGAGATCCCGGTCAGCGAGCAGCAGCAAACCGGTGCGCTCCGACTCCGGCGTCAGTACGTTGAACGGGCCGTAGTCGAACACGCAAAGATTTCCGCCGACCAGCCGTTCTGCGGGACAGGTCGGATCGGCCGTTTGCACGCCGTCGACGATGAAGGTGCCCGGGAAGCTGCGCGAAGAACGCAGATCCGCGCCGCCGCGAGCTGTCTGGTTGGCGCTCGCATGCGCGGCCCGCTCATTGTTGAACAGCGAGCCGTTCTTGAAGTAATCGAAGATCAGGGTGACGTTGCCGTCATCGCCGCCGGTGCCCCAGATCGCATTGAAGATCGTTTCGGCATTATCCGTTTTTGAGGTATCGCCATAGCCCGCGGTGAACTCGAGTCCCTCGAAGTCGTTGCGCAGCACGATGTTGACCACGCCCGCAACGGCGTCGGATCCATAGACGGCCGATGCACCGTCTTTCAGGACTTCGATGCGCTCGATCGCGGACACCGGAATGGTGTTGATGTCGACGAAATTCGTCGTCACGCTCTCGGCAAACGAGCTGATGGCGACACGCCGGCCGTTGACCAGCACCAGCGTCGCATCCGCGCCCAGGCCACGCAGGCTGATGGCCGAGGCGCCGTTCGCTGTCGAGTCCTGGTTGTTGCCACGTGTCGAGAACGTGCCGTTACCCGCCGCCGGGACTTTTTCCAG
>JBFHXJ010000056.1:0-26142 GCA_041598995.1 Woeseiaceae bacterium
CAGGTTGAAGTTCACCGCCATGTCTTCCATGCCGGGATAGGCGAAGCCCGTATACCCGAACCACTCGGTAACGATACCGCCGACGAGTGCGCCGAGCACGACGCCGAGGAGTCCCATCATCGCGGTTTCGAGGAAAACGATGCGACCGAGCCTGCCGGGCGCAACACCGAGGGCCATCGTGATACCGAACTCGTGAGTTCTTTCGAGCACCGACATCAGTTGCGTGTTCAGCACGCTGAACGCCACCAGCACCACCAGCACGGCATACATGAAGAACGCGCTCGAGAGGTCTGCCTGGATCGCCTGCCTGAGCCCGGGCTGCAAAGCATCCCAGTCATGCACGACGACTCCCGCCGGTACCAGCGATTCGACCCGGTTCTTGAGCTCGCTGACACTGGCGAGGCTCGGCGCAGCAATCACGATCTGGTGACCGGCGCCATCCATGTAAAAGACGTCCTGGAAGAACGCGAGTGGAATCTCAGCAAAGCCGCGATCCATATCCGGCACGCCGCTGTCGAAGATACCGACTACCGTCGCAATCGCCGCAGCGAAAGATCCGTCGCGGCCGCTGCCGAGCAAGGTAACCTCGTCACCAATGGCAACCCGCAGGTTTCTCGCCAGGACCTTGCCGATGACGATTTCGCTGGCGGTCGGGTCGTCGAGATACCGGCCTTCGCGAACGAGGCCGGGAATCGTAGAGACGAATGATTCGAAATTCGTTTCGACGCCGAAAATTTGCAGGCCGTAGGTTCGCTCGTCGCTCGAAGCCAGTGCAAAAGCTGCGGCACGTGCCGCGATCGTGTCGAGGCCGAGCTCACCCCGCAATGCTTGCGCGAGCGACGATGCATCGGGGACGACCTGCCGGATCTTCATGTCATCCTTGTACCCGGGCGCCTGTACCTGGATGTGACCTGTGAACGCCTTGAGCGTGTTGTCGATCATCAGTCCGTAAGTGCTGAACTGGATGGAGATCATGAATACCAGGAGCGCATTGGAGAATACCATCGCGCCGACGGTCAGCCAGGTGCGCCGCGGCTGACGCCACAGATTGCGCCAGGCGAGGCGCATAATGATATTCATGGAAATGTTGATCCGCGCGGCTCAGTCACGCGGATTCCGCAGGTTCGACAGGGTAAAAACGTTAGCTGCCAGCTCGACGTCGAATTCGACCGCGTTCACGATGACCTCGGTCCACTCGTCGGGCGCGTCAACCTTGTTCATTCGCTGGTGAATGGCGACGGTACGACCACCCATCTCGCCGATCTCGAGCGTGCTGAGGGTCTTGACGAGTTCTCCGTCCTGGTCGTAGAAGCGATGTTCCATGAGCACGTTGTCGCTGCGCACGACCAGTACTTCCTTGCCCCAGACGACGGCTGCGTACTCGTGCGGGACCGATTCGATCTCGTAGGCGACAAAGCCGTCGATCTCTGTTTCGCTGAGCAGGGTGTGGTCGTACTGCTCGACGATGTCGTCCGCGCGCGAAATATCCTTGTTCGAAAAATCCGAGCCCATCCAGCTCTGGCTCATCATCGACGACGGCACCTTGATGACACGATTGACCTTCGGCGAGAACGTCCACATGTTGTTGTCATCGAGTAGCGTGCCATTACCGCGGTCCTTTGGCGGGGCGGTGACGCGCACGAGCGAGCGTTTCTCACCCTGCGTCCAGGTCTGCATCGACATGCTGCGTTCCCAGTCCGGGCGATGAATGGTCATCGTCATTTCGCCTCGCGAGGACAGCCCGCGCCAGTGATTGAGTGCATCGCGCACGATCTGCGTGGCGTCTCGCTCACCTGTCGCGGCGATCGCCGACACGCACAGCAGCATCACAGATAAAGCAGTCAATTCTCGCGACATGCGTCAGCCGTTTCCGAGCTCGACGACCGCGCGATATGCCTCGTTGATGGCGGCATCGGTATGCGGGCTCGCCGCGGCGTCCGCATTGGCGATCGTAATCCGTCCGACTCGCTGTCGCCCGACCACCGCCGGCCGCTCGGGTGTCGTCGTATACGCCCATTCCTCCGGATCATAAAGCGGGTTGTAGGAGTAGGTGTAACCGTGCGGCCAGCGATTGACGGTAATGCCGAGAATATCGCGCTCGTCGTCGAAGCCGGTCGGCCCCAGGACACGCGTCAACTGATCGCGGATGTGATGTTCGAAGGTATCGAAGGATGTGGCGAGCAGCTTCCGCTGGCCGACGCGGTGCTGCTCGCGCCGCGACAGGCCCGGTTCAGCAAAGTAACAGCTCATGCGAACGACGATCGGCTGGTCCGGACTGCGGGCAGTCTTGTAGCTGCCCATTTCCAGCATTGCCTGCAAACCGATGCTCGAGAAGAAACCACCCGGTGCGGTGACTCTCGAGATTCCCGCCTCGACGAAGGATTGCCAGTTCGATAGCAGGACGCCGGTATAGGCGAGCGGCGATTTGACGCCGTAGGACAAGGCCTCTTTCTGTGGCTGCGGTATCTCGTCACATATATAAGGAATCACCGCGTTCCAGCAGGCGAGTACGACGCCGTTGCTCCTGACGTACATCGCCTTACCGTCATTGACGTAGCTCGTCTGCACCTGCCCGTTCTTCGTGTGGGCGACATTGACCGCCGTGCTGTTGAGCCTGATCCGCACCCTGTTTGCGTCCCTGTCGAGCGAGCTGTAATCGACTCGTGCGGTGATGACATCCTCCATCGACGAGCCGGAGACCGATCCGGGGACCAGTGACCGTACGAGCAGTCGAGCGATCGTCGCATTGCCATCCGGGAAATACATATCCGGATCACCCGCCAGCGCACGTTCCTGGTTCTCCCGCCCGTGTTGCCCGCCAGGCTCGTGCGCCAGCTGGTCTGCGGAAATCTCGTCGAGATTCAGTCCGTCGAATCCGGGGTAGCCGAGCTCGCGGCAATAAATGGCGGGAATTGCGTCCATACCGGTAACGAACCACCCCTTGAGATCCGCATCGAAGAGTTTCACGACATCGGTATGACACTTCACGACATTGACGACGTAGTCACGGTAACTCATGTGCGTGAGTCTTTGCCGGGTCCCGTTCGCGTCAAGGCCCGGAAAATAATTCTGCTTGCTCTCGTAGAGCCTGACCACATCGCGCTTGACCTGCTCACTCAGCGGCGCTTCCCTGACCGTGTCCGTAATCGGCAGCTCGCCCCAGCCGACCACCAGCCTGTCGGCGCCGAACGTCTCCCTGTCGAAGAACATGCTGCTCTTTAGTCCCATGTCCGCGTAGTTCTGGAACATGCCTCGGTTCTTCTCGAAATAACGGTCACGGTCGACGCCGAGTTCCCACAGGAGCCCGGCGGCAACGGTGCTGTATTGGGACGGCGCTTCGACGTTGAGCGTGCCGCCGTTCACCAGGTACATCCGGTTCTCGTGCCAGAATTCATTACGCTTGGCGTGTCCGCCGAAATCGTCGTGATTCTCGATGATGAGGATCCTTGCGCCCGGTCCGTGTTGCTTGCGGTAAAAATACGCGGCGGCGAGCCCGCTGATGCCGCCCCCGACGACGACAAGATCATAGACGGGGTCGCCTGCATCCACGGCAGTCCACTGCTTGCCATCGCGCAGTTCATGCGCGACTTCGAATGCGCCCTCGTGACTGCCGCGCAAACCTTGCCGTGTCGGCGGGTAGTAATCCGCGGGCAAGGCATAAGGATTGAGGGCGCCTTGCGCCAGGGCTTCGAGCGGTGAGATCGCCGAACCGGCAGCGACACTCAACGCGCAACCATTCAGGAAATCGCGTCGGCTAATCATGGTTTTCCCTCCTGGCGCCATTCTGGAAAAAACAGGGTCGAACCGCAATTTCGAATCGCGGCTTCGTCGCTGCTTGCACGTCCATTTGCGCAGCGACATAAGGACATCCATGTCCAAAAAGCCGCTCCCACAATCCGATCGGCTATCGCGGCTCGCGGGTCAACAATGCCACGAGTAACTTCAGCTGGGTATCGTCGAGGCGCTCGCCGAAAGCCGGCATGACGCCGTATCGCCCGATGGCCACCGAGTGGATCAACGCATCGCGCGAATTGCCGTATAGCCACACTTCATCGACGAGGCTCGGCGCACCGAGCGCGGAATTGCCGCCGCCGTCCACGCCATGGCAGGCGACACAGAACTGGTTGTAAGTTGTCTGTCCGTCATGCGCTTCGGCCGCAGCGGTGCCGAGGACGGCCAGGTAGTCGACCACCCGCTCCACGCCGTCAGGGCCAAGCACCTGTTCCCAACCGACCATGACCGCCGTCCGGCCGCTCCGAATGCTCTGCTCGATCTGCGCTTCGCTGCCGCCCCACTGCCATTCGTCATCGGTCAGGTCCGGGAAGTACGACGCCTGACCGGCCGCATCGTAGCCGTGGCATACCGCACAATTCCTGTCGAAGACGCGCTGCGCGGAAGCCATGATGTCGGAATCGGCCTGCAGGGTGGCGACCTGGCCCTCGGCGACCAGCGCGCGCATGCCGCCGAACTCGGCCTGGTACTGCGCGAGGCTCTCGTCGAGCCTCGAGCCCTGCGACCAACGGAGTGCCCCCTGGTAGCTGCCGAGGCCCGGATACAGCATCAGGTAAATCACCGAGAACACCATCGTGGCGAGGATCAGCCAGAACCACCACATGGGGGCCGGATTCGATCCCTTGCGCAGATTCGAATCCCAGATCGGGCCCTCGACGTCTTCGGCCTTGTCCGGCGGCGAAAAATAAACGCTGAAGACCAGCCAGCCGAGGCCGACGAAGCTGACGATCGTGATGACCGCGATCCAGCCGCCCCAGAAGTCAGAAGGCATGTCAGCCATCGCGATCCTCATCCTCCAGCGGAATGCGTGCACTCGCGTCGACGACGCTGTCCGGCATGCGCCAGAAAAGCCACACGACCAGTACCATCATGAAAAGCATGACCAGCATGTCGCCCGCAAAAATGAAATAGGTCATGGCGTGTCTCCCGGGCTGCGGGTTCTGCCGAGCACCTGCAGGTAGGCGATGAGGGCATCGATTTCCTGAAGCCCCTCGAGCTGCCCGGGCGCGGCATCGATCTCCGCATCCGTATAGGGATGGCCGAGTCTGCGCAGCGCCCGCATCTTGAGCTGGATGTCGCCGTCAGCATTCGCCGCCCGCTCAGCGAGCCACGGGTAAGCAGGCATGATCGAATTCGGCACGACGTCGCGCGGATTGATGAGATGCAACCTGTGCCACAAGTCCGAGTATTTGCCGCCGATGCGGTGCAGATCCGGCCCGGTGCGTTTCGAGCCCCACAGGAACGGCCGGTCGTATACCGATTCCCCGCTGCGCGTATAAGGACCGTAACGTCTGATTTCGGCGAGCAACGGTCTCACCTGTTGCGTGTGGCAAACGGCGCACGCCTCGCGAATGTAGATGTCGCGCCCCGCGAGCTCGACCGCGCCATAAGGACGCGTCGTTGCGGTCGGTGTCTTCAGCGAATCCTGGAACAGGCTCGGCAAAACCTGGACCAGCCCGCCGATCGCCGACACGAACAGGATGCCGAAGATCAGCAGACCGGTATTCTGTTCGAGCTTCTTGTGTAGTCCTATGCCGTTCATTTTGCTATCGGGTTAGCACTCGGTGGCCGAACCTGCACGGTTCGCCGTCCCTTGATCGTCATCGTCAGGTTGTAAGCCATCAACAATGCCCCGCCGAGGAACACGATTCCGGCCACGAGACGCAGCAGGTAATATGGTGGCATGCTTGCCATGATGTCTTTGAAACTGAATGTCAGCTCGCCCAGTTCGTCGAGACTGAGCCATAACAAACCTTGCGATACGCCTGCGCCCCACATCGTAAGTATGTAGAGCATGGTACCTGCGAGAGCGAGCCAGAAATGGACATTCGCCAGGCGGACGCTGTAGAGGCCCGCATCCATGAGTCGCGGCACCAGGAAATAGAAAGTACCGAAGGTGACCATCGCGTTCCAACCGAGCGCACCGGAGTGCACGTGCCCGATGGTCCAGTCCGTGAAATGGCTGACGACATTGACGCTGCGGATCGACATCATCGGTCCCTCGAACGTCGCCAGTCCGTAAAACGCCAGTGACAACACGATGAATTTCAATGCCGGATCGACCTTGAGTTTTTGCCACGCGCCCGACACGGTCATAACGCCATTGATCATCGTTGCCCAGGATGGCGCGAGCAGGATCAGGCTCATCACCATACCCAAGGACTGCACCCAGGCTGGAATCGCGCTGTAATGCAGATGATGCGGACCTGCCCAGATATAGCTGTACGTAAATGCCCAGAACGCGACGATCGAGAGTCGGTAGCTCCAGATGGGTCGGTCGGCGTGCTTCGGCAGGAAGTAGTACATCATGCCGAGAAAACCGCCCGTCAACAGGAATCCGACCGCGTTATGTCCGTACCACCATTGCACGATGGCGTCCTGCGCGCCGGAAAAGAGCGAATACGACTTCGAGATCGTTACCGGAATCGCGAGGCTGTTGACGATATGCAGCATCGCGATGACGATGATGAGCGCACCGTAAAACCAGTTGGACACGTAAATCTGTTTGATGCGCCTTTTTGCAATCGTGCCGAAAAACACGATCGCAAATGCGACCCAGACGATCGTGATCGCGATATCGAAGGGCCACTCCAGCTCGGCGTATTCTTTCGCGGCACTCCAGCCTTCTAGTATCGAGATGCCACCTAGCAATACCGCAATTTGCCAGGCTATACAGCAGAACCACGCGAGACCCGGCGCATAGAGCGGGACATGGGACGTTCGTTGAACGCTGTAGAAAGCCGTACCCATCAGCGCGGATACGCCAAAGCCGAAGATCACGCCATTGGTGTGCAGGGTGCGCAGGCGGCCGAATGACAGCCACTGCTGCCCGAAATCGAGGCCCGGCCATACGAGCTCGGCCGCAACCCAGACGCCGGCGGTCATGCCGAGTACGGCCCACAGCACGGAAAACATGACCAGCGCCGTGACGACCCGATCCTTGTAATACTCTATGGGCGCGCTCAAAACACTACACTCCGATCGACGGGCCGATGCCGCTGCCCCAAAGCGCCACGCTGAGCCCGAGGACGCTCACGACCGCGACCAGCAGGTAACCGATCAACGCGGAAGCCATCAGCATGCCGCGTTCCTGGCTTATTTGCAGAACGATCGGCAGACCTGTGTACAACAGATACATGCTCCAGATGAGGACCGGAATCAATACGATGACATTGATGAATATATGCGGGAACAGGTGGATCACGCTGCCGGCGACCAATGGCGCAGCGAGGATAACGACCATCGCAAAGTGAATACCGAGTGAACTGCGAGCCCCGTAGGTCGTGGCCATCCATTGCGCGACGAGCGCCGTGCTCACGAAGCCGAACAGCAATATGAAGAAGTAGATGATGCTGATGATCATCAGGTCACCACCAGGCAGATACAGCGGCTCCGCGGCGCCGATGCGCCAGCCGAAATTGGCGGCGCCGATGTAGGCAAACAAGGGCGGCAGCACCGCCAGCCAGATCAGGTAGCGAAAGAATATGGCGTACGGATCCGGCCTCGTATAGGACAGTTCTTTGAACACGCTATCGGGCTTGAGCAACAGCCTCAAGAAAAGCCAGGACGAAATCTCAGTTTTCATCTATCAGGGTGCCGCCGGCGCGACCATTATTGTTCTGGAACCCTGCGCGGTGAGCGCACAATCACTCCGGCATTCTAGTTTACCGTTTCCCGAAGCCTTATACGTAGGAGTACCTAAGTTCATCATATAGCGCCTTCGTAAACGACCTTGCCATTGACGACCGTCATCAGAACACGACCATTCAGGATGTCGTTGGGGCTCTCGTCCGCCAGCACGAACGGGTCGATGTCCAACACGGTCAGGTCGGCCCAGCGTCCCCTCTCGATGATTCCGGTGACGTCTTCCCTGAAACTCGCATACGCAGACCAGCTGGTATAAGCACGGATCGCCTCGTCGGACACGAGCGCTTCTTGCACGTACCAACCGCCCTCCGGTTGCAGGTCTTTGTCCTGGCGCGTAATCGCGGAATGCAGCCCGTAAAAAATATCGTGATCGGATCCGGGATTGTCGGAATTGAAGGTGAGCCTCGCGTTTGCCTTACGAAGCGATCGCCATGCATAAGCGCCGAGTATGCGCTCCGGCCCGAGCCGGTCTTCCGCCCACGTCTTGTCTTCCATCGCGTGCGGTGGTTCCATCGAGGCAATGACGCCGAGCTTGCCGAGCCGCGGCAGGTCATCCGGATGCAACACTTGCGCGTGTTCTATCCTGTGGCGGTTTCTCGCGGTCGCCGGTATCTCCCTGAAGACTCGCTCCAGTATGTCGAGCGCCTCGCGATTACCGGCATCTCCGATGGCGTGTATGGCGATCTGGAATCCCGCCTTCATTGCGGCGGCATTCAGCGCTTCATCGAATCCGTATCCCTCCCCGGCGATGCCGCGGTGACCGGGCATGTCGGCATAGTCATACAGGAGCCGTGCGCCGCGCGATCCGAGCGCACCGTCGTAATACGCCTTGACGCTGCGCGTGACCAGCATGCTGTCGTTGTCGGTATCCGGCCCCTTTTGCAGCCACTTGCGAATGAGGTTCTCGTCTCTGAGCGACAACATTGCATAGACGCGGATCGGCAGCCGCCCTTCGGCTTCGAGACTTTCGAGGACGCGCATCTGACGTGCGTTGAGGCCCGCTTCGTGGACGGCGACGTAACCGTCTTTCGCCATTTGACTCAGGCCGGTCAGCACCTGTGTCGCCAGTGCTTCGTCGGACGGTTCCGGAACGGCATTGCTCAGGAGTTGCACGGCGCGATTGAGGAACAGGCCGTTCGGCTTACCGTCGTCGCCGAGCCGCATTTCGCCGCCGACCGGTACCTCTGTGTTCTCAGTGATGCCGGCCCTGTCGAGCGCCATCTGGTTTCCCCACCCGGCGAATCCGTGCAGGCTCGCCATGTAGACCGGGTGGTCGGGCACTGCCTCGGTCAGCAGTTGCTTGTCAGGGTAACGATTCGCCCAGGCGCCCTCGTCCCAGCCTCGCCCGACGATCCACTCCCCCGGCGGTACGCTTTTCGCGCGCTCCGCGATCACCGCGACCGCCTCTTCCTCTGTCGCCACAGCGCTAAGATCGACCCGATCGAGCTGCGCGCCCAGGCTGAATACATGAGTGTGAGAGTCGACGAGTCCCGGGATGACGGTAGCGCCGGCGAGGTCGACGACACGGCTCGCCTCGCCTTCGAGTTTCATGGCCTCCCGGCTGCTGCCGACGAAGACGATTTTCCCACCCCTTGTCGCAACCGCATCGGCGTCCGGGCGCCATCCGGACGCACCGCGCGGAGCGCCTGACGCGATACTGCCGTCAGGGGCCGGGTCGTCCCAGTCGAGTGTATAGACCCGCCCATTGACGAGAATCAGGTCCGGTGCGCCGGCGCCGGTCGATGCATCCCGTGAACACGCGCTGATCAGTGCAATGAAGACGGTCGCGGTAAGTAGCCTGATCGGTGTCATATACTGTCCGCCCGGGTAAGCGGCTTTTTGTACATGGATGTACTTATGTCGCGGAGCACATGGATGTGCGAGAGCGACGAGCCGCGATTCACCAAAACCCGAAACTTATCGCAGCAGAGTAAGAAAATCGACTATAAACCGATTTGACAAATGGCCGGTGGCAGCCGAGGCTTTCTGTGAATATTTTGAGCTTGGCAAGGGGAACATGAGGAGAATTGCGGCTTTCATCGGCTCGGCAGCGTTGTATGGCCTGATGGCTGTCGTGATCGCTGCCGCTATCGGGCTCGCCTGGCTGCGCTGGGAATCGCATCAGCCACGAGACGAATGGTTCGATTCGCGCCGTGGCAACATCGACAGTTTGACCATCGATGAATCGGCTGATGCGGAAGGTCAGTTATCCGCATTCGTCACGATGCGTTCGGATACCGGTATCACCTTTTCATTTCGCGTCATCCGCTTCGCGTCGGAGGAACCGTTGCCGGTGTTGCTGGTGCTCGGCGGGCATCGCACGGGCAGCGACGCGGTGGAGCTGTTCGGCAACGTCGGCCGGCGCGCGGTCGTTGCGCTGGATTATCCGTATGACGGGCCGGAGAGGGTCAGAGGGATTGGCCCGATCCTGAAAGCCATTCCGCCTGCACGGCAGGGATTTCTGGACACGGTCCCGGCCGTGTCGCTGGTCGTCGACTGGCTCCTCGAGCAACCGTGGGCGGCTAAAGATCAGATCATTGTTGTCGGTGCAAGCCTCGGTGTGCCGTTCGCGGCGACGGCCGCAGCGCGGGATCCGCGCATCGGCGGTGCCGTACTGGTGCATGGCGCCGCGGACAATCGCCTGTGGTTGCAGCGACAGGTCGAGCGTCGCGTCGACTCGAAGATCCTGCATTATCCGCTCGGCACGATCCTTTACTGGCTCGCCTACGGCCCGGTGCTGAACACACCGGAACGGGCAGCCCGCATAGCACCGCGGCCGGTGATTGTCATCGGTGCGCGCGACGACGAAAGGACGCCCGCAGGGCAGACGGAGCTGCTCTATGCTGCTGTCAATGAACCGAAAATGCTCATGTGGACGTCCGGCCGCCACATCCAGCCTGGCCGCAAAGAAGTTGTAGAGGAGCTGCTGCGCATCGCCGACGATGTCCTGCCGCTGAAATGAAGCGGATCCCCCGCTCGGCCCCGGTCCCGTCTAGGTGTTTCCCGCGATAGATAGAAGATTTGGCTTCGCTAGACTGAAAGTACCGCGGTAATGAGTGGAGATCTGCCAATGATGAGTCTCGATATGATCATGAGTACCGATCTCATCACCGTGACACCGGATGAGACTCTCGAGAAAGTACGCACCTTGATGCACGACAACCGCATTCACCATGTTCCGGTCGTGAAGGGCAATTGCAGCCTGGTCGGCCTGGTGACCCTCACGGACGTGCTCGCGGCGACCGACTCGATACTCCGCGAGGAAGAATCGCGTCTCCGCGCCGTGGATATCAAAGTCAAGGACATCATGAAACGCGATCTCGTGACGATCGACGAGCACGCGAGTCTTCGCCAGGCGGCGCTCTTTATCGAGCAGCACCAGATCGGCTGTCTGCCTGTTGTAACGAAAGGTAAATTGCGCGGGATCGTCACGGACACCGACTTCGTCGGCGTCGCTATCAATTTACTGGAACAAATCGAAGAATCGGAACCGTTCGACGAGGCAATGTAAAAAGGGGACAGTTTCCATAATTGCAATCGCCCTTGTAAACCGAAAGACGGCAATTAAGTAAACTGTCCCTCTTTTCCCTTTATTACAGGCGGTTGTTAGGCCAGATCATGGTCCGCCACATGTGCGCGACGGGACTGCTATCGAAACCCAGACCGCCTTTGGGCTGCTTGAAGTTTCGGCCCATGATGTCCGTAAAATCATCGACGTCGACTTCGACATCGGGGTCGAAAGAATACAGATCGTTAATCGTGATCAGACGCGAGGTCATGTACCACTTGTGATTGCGCGCTTCTTTGTAAGCCTGCTCGATATAAGGCTCCGGCGTGTAATCGGCGCCGAACATCCTGATATAGGCGTCGGGATATTCGTAACCTACTGACGGATCGGGGAAGAACCGCAGTGCCTGATGTTTCTCGATTGCCCAGGCGATTTCTTCGCTGACATACGGCCGGATCATTTGCGCACACCAGTAACCGTGATCCGTATTCATCAATTCAAGGCCGATGTCGTGCAACAAGCACGCCGCGACGACCGTCTCATTGTGACCTTCGATTTTTGCCAGCCTGGCGCTCTGCAATACGTGACTTGCCGGCGCAAAGCGCAGCTTGAAGAAGTCCATGAGCGTCGGCTCTTTCGGCATCTCCGGCAGCAACGGGTCGTAGTGCTGCAGGTAGGGACGGTCGTCGTCGGGATCACGCTCGGGCCTGCCGTCGATGTAACAGTGGCCCGGTTTCGCGCGGCGCTTGTCGAGTTCGGTGCTCATTGCATCTTCTAGCGCGTCTGCTTTTTCGGACATGGTCGCTGCAGCGGAAATACCTGCAAGCGAGGCGGCACTCAAACTGCTCAGAAACTTGCGGCGATCCATCGTGTCCCCCTTCGAAAGTGTCGGGCTATAAGTTGCTGCCAATCCTGATTGCTATCTCGTCGATCCCGTCAATACCACCGGTGACCTCGTCGCCGACCTGAAGCGCACCGACGCCCGCCGGCGTGCCGGTGAAAACCAGGTCGCCCGGCATCAATGCGAAGAATGTGGAGAGCTCCGCGATCGCTTCCGGGACGCTCCATATTAGCTCATTCAGGTCCGCATTTTGGCGAATTTTGCCGTTGACGCCGAGCCAGATCCGGCCGGCGTCGGGATGGCCGATATCCGCGGCGCGGTGTAGTGCCGAGATCGGTGCCGACTGGTCGAAGCCCTTGGCGGTGTCCCAGGTACCGCGCTTTTCCTTGGCTTCGAGCTGCAGGTCGCGGCGCGTCAGGTCGATACCGACGGCGTAGCCGAACACGTGCTCCGGCGCGGCGCTTATCGGAATATCGCGCCCTGGTTTGCCTATCGCAACAACCAGCTCGATCTCGTGCTGCAGATTGCTGGTCCGCGACGGATACGCCACCGTGGCACCGCTCATGACAATTGCATCAGGAGGCTTCATGAAAAAAACCGGCGGCGTGCTTGCAGGATCGTGCCCCATTTCCCGGGCATGTTCCGCGTAATTCCGACCGACACAGTAGATGCGGTGTACCGGAAACAGGCATTCGCTGCCTGCGATCGGCACGACCGGCTGTGGTAAGTCAAAGAGTTGCATTACATTCGCCAATTCGCTCGCAGGAAGCCAATTAAGACGTAGAATGTCGGTACATTCAAGACGAAGGCTCTCGAGTCCAAGAAGCCCATTCCGGAGAACGAGCATGACCATCAAGCGACGCGAATTTCTAAAAGCCGTTGGTGGCGCGACGCTCGCCGGCAGCGTTATCGGCGCCGGCAACGCGTCCGCCGCAACTTCCCTGCAAATACCGACATTCGGGTTTTCCGACGACAGGGTGCCGATGAATGCCGCGAATCTGTGCCCGATGCCAACGAGCGTCAGCGAGGCCCATGCCAGGTACGCAAACGAGCTCGATCTCGATCTGAGTTCCGCCAATCGTGCGCGCATCGTCGCAATGAAAGAAGCGGCGCGCGCACAGCTTGCTGAAATGCTGGGAACGAGCGCCGACGAGCTCGCTATCGTGCGCAATACCTCCGAGGCGAATGCGATCATCGTCGCCGGCGTGCCGCTTGATGCCGGTGACGAGGTCGTGCTCTGGGACCAGAATCATCCTTCGAACAGCACATCGTGGGACGTCCGGGCGAAAAGGAGTGGCATAAGAGTGCGGCGTTTCTCGGTACCGACCGACACCGGTTCGGTCGACGAGGTCGTCGACCTGTTCGTCGGCGCAATCAGCGACAAAACGAAAGTCGTATCGTTCACGCACATCTCAAACGTCACCGGCTTTCACACGCCGATGACCGAGATCTGCGAAGCAATTCGCCGGCGCAACGGCGACGTGTTCATTCACATCGATGGCGCGCAAACCTGGGGCGCCGTCGACATCGACCTGGGCAAGGTCGACTGCGATTCGTTCAGCGGCAGTGCACACAAGTGGTTTATGGGCCCGAGAGAGGTTGGCCTGCTGTACGTGCGCGAACGACGCATCGACGATGTCTGGCCGCTGACCGTGAGCATTCCCTGGCTCGTGGCCGATCAGCCGCCACCGGGGGCGCGCAAATTCGACGCGTTCAGTCAGCGCGACGACGCGGCGATTGCTTCCCTGGGCGACACCATTGCGTTCCACAAGGCGATGACGCCCGCAGGCATCGAGAAACAATCGATGGGGATCGCGAACTACCTGCGCGAGAGCCTCGAAGACCTCGAGGTACCGTTCGTTTCGACTTCGAACCCGCTGTTCACGAGCAGCGTGATCATCCTGAAGGCATCACCGCAGAACGCCGCAAAGATGGTCAACGAAGTATTCGACGCCTCTGGCGTCATTACGGCACCTGTCAATGGCTTTCGCATGTCGCCGCACGTATACAACACGACGGAACACGTGGACCGCGTCGTCGCCGCAGTTAAAAAGACGAGGAACCTGCTGTCCGCCGCGTAACTCGAGACGGAAACGCGACTAAAGTCGCTCCCACAGCCTGCTTATCACACCCGTGGGAGCGGCTTCAGCCGCGATCCCTCAGCTATGTGACCAGTTGTCGGGGTCGGCACTGTCTCCGGGAGACAGCCCGATGATGTCGCCCTCGGTATTGATGCCGAGCCCGAGCACCATGCGATTGGCATAGGCGAAATAAGCGACGACCTGGTTGACCTCGAGTATTTCGCCATCGTCGAACCCCGCGTTTCGCAGATTGACGATGTCCAGCTCGGACACGGCGGCGGGTTCGCGCGTCAGTTTATGCGCATATTCGAGGCCTGCCAGTTCTTTACCGGAGAATTCTTCCTGTAGTTTTTCGTTCTCCAGTGCGTCCCGGATTCTCGTCGCCCCCTGCTCGCTCTTGAGCAGGCGCGACAGGCCGGCAAAGTGATGTTCGACACAGTAATCACATCGGTTCAAGAGGCTCACCCAGACGCCGAGCGTCTCCAGATATGATTTCGGCAGCGTATTGTGCGGATGGTGCAGTACATACTTGTACAGCGTCATATGCCCCTCCATGGTATGAGGGCGCAGGCTGTGGGCCAGCATGATGTTGTCGACATTGTCGTCCGGGCCCTTGATCCGGTAGTAGAGTTTCTTCAATGCACCATCGGCATCGTCATATGAGATAGTCGAGATCCAGGTCATATCATTTCCGCCATTCAGGCTGATCGAAAAGGACAAGAGAAGGAGAAAATGGATCCGGCGCGCCGCCATCGCATTCTCGGCCTGGCCCTGCCCATCATCGTCGGCATGGTATCGCAGAATCTACTCAACATCGTCGACACCGCGATGGTCGGATTTCTTGGCGATTCCGCACTCGCGGCCGTCGGTGTGGGCGGTTTCGTCGTGCTGACCTGTCAGGCACTGATACTCGGCATATCGACCGGCGTGCAATCGACTGCGGCACGCAGAAAAGGTGAAGGGCGCATCGATCGTGCTGCCGGCATACTCAATACCGCATTGCTCCTGGTCGTTATCGTCGCACCCTTAATCTCGATTGTCCTCATCCACTTCAGTCCTTCCCTCTTTGCCTATCTGAATTCGGATCCAGCGGTCGTAGGACACGGTACGCCGTACCTCCAGTGGCGACTTGGCGCCATGGTGTTCGTCGGCATCAACTTCGCGTTTCGCGGCTACTGGAACGCGATGGATATGTCGCGCCTGTACATGAACACGCTGATCGTCATGCACGCGTGTAACATTTTCCTGAATTACGTTCTGATATTCGGCAAATTCGGTGCGCCCGCTTTGGGTGTTACCGGTGCCGGCATGGCGAGCGCAATATCCATGGCGCTGGGCAGTGCGATCTACATCGGGCTGGGATTGAGGCACGCCGCAAAGGACGGATTCTTGAAGACCCTGTCGAGTCGGGAGGAGACTTCCGGGCTCGTCAGCATCTCCTTGCCGTCCGGATTGCAGCAGACCTTCTTCTTTGCCGGCATGGTCGTGATGTTCTGGATTCTCGGCCGGCTAGGTACCGCCGAGGTCGCCGCTGCCAACGTGCTGATTACCGTGTTGTTGTTCGCCATACTGCCGGGACTGGCCCTGGGTCTCGCCGGCGCCACGCTGGTCGGTCAGGCACTCGGCCGCGGCCAGCCCGACGATGCCTATCAGTGGGCCTGGGATGTCGCCAAGGTCTCCACGATCCTGATGACCACCCTAGGTCTGCCGATGTGGCTGGTGCCGGACCTCGTGTCGGCGATATTCATACACGAGCCGGAAACGCGCGAGCTGGCCCGCTGGCCGATGCGTCTCGTCGGTCTGACCATGCCGATCGAGGCGATGATCTTTACGTTCATGCACGGTTTGCTCGGTGCAGGCGATGCGCGGCGTGTCATGCTCGTCGGCGTCGCCAGCCAGTGGCTGCTGTTCCTGCCGCTGGCCTACCTGTTTGGCGCGGTACTCGGCTTCGGCTTGTTCACCATCTGGCTCATGCTCGGTTGCAGCCGGACGGTCCTCGGGATCTCCTATGTGACGATGTGGCGCAATCGGGCCTGGCAGCGTATCGTGGTCTAGACCCTGACAGGAAAGTAAAGAATGGTCGCAGTCAATTCGCAGATGCTCGAGCTCGGTACGATCGCGCCGGAGTTTTCATTACCGGACCCGGACGGCAGGATGCACAGCCTCGGCTCCGGCGCCGATGCGTATCTGGTCATGTTCATTTCCAATCACTGCCCTTTCGTCAAACACGTGCGCGAGGAGCTCGCGCGCCTGGGCCGTGATTACCTGCCTCGCAACGTATCGATTGTCGCGATAAACAGTAACGATACGAACACCCACCCTGCAGACAGCCCGGAGAAAATGAGAGAGGAGATTGCCAACTGGGGCTACGAATTTCCTTATGTAATCGACAGCGATCAAGGTGTGGCCAAGGCCTACCGCGCCGCATGCACTCCCGATATATTCCTGTTCGATGCCGGTAAGAGCCTGGTCTATCGCGGGCAACTCGACGGCAGCCGACCTTCGAATGACATTCCCGTCAATGGCAAGGATCTTCGCGCGGCCCTCGATGCCGTCCTGGAAGGTAAAGCCGTGTCGACGGATCAGGTGCCGAGCATCGGCTGCAATATCAAGTGGACACCCGGCAACGAGCCGGACTACTTCCGTTAGAAGCATTGTGAAAAAAGAAAAGGGCCATCCCTGGCCCTTATTCATTGCGATAGTTTTCGCTATCCGAATTATGTATTGGCGAGTTGCGACAGCACGTGGCGCACTGACGCTTCGAAACTGATCTTTCCATTCACCATGCCGGCCGGTAATTCCTGCTTGCGAATCAGCGTACCGTCGGCTTCCCTGATTTCCTGGATCCGGCGACGGCCGTCCGTGAAGACCTTGTACTTTACGTCGCGGCTTTCGCCGTGATTCGTTTCGACGATCGTATCGGTCCAGTCCTGTATGACATCCATATACATCGCTCGTCCTTTGCTTCTCATTAGTCTCTCTGTGTAATCGCCTTATATGTTGCAAGCCCTGTGCCAACCCCCGCTGCCGCACCGAGAAATTTTGTAACTCTATGTTTTTTCTTGTTTTAATTCTTATACCCGGTCCTGTCCGGATGTTGCACTAGCGACAACAATGGCAGATTTTGACGTGGGTTTCGTGCAATTTGCGACAAGCGTTTGACATATATTCCGTCAACCGCCGCCTGTCTGGAATGATTCTCTACGGAGTTGCCGCCGCCGGATCGTCTACGCGAGCATGCGCCTGACGTCATCGGCGTCCGCCACGCGTCTGCCGGCACCGATCCCCGTGTTCGCGGCAACCCGTACCAGCGCTGCGTTGTCCGGCGCGATGCTGCCATCGGGCAGCAGCAGGTTGTTTTCGAAGCCGACGCGGGCGTGTCCGTTCAGGCGCAGTGCCTCGCCGACGGCGACGTTTTCGGACTGGCCGAAGCAGCACACCATCCAGGTTACGTCCTGCTCCAGGCCTTCGATGGTTTGCCCGAGCAGCCCGGGATCTCCGGTCAGCGAATCGCTGTATCGCCCAAGCACGATGAGAACGAACGGCCAGGCGTCGGGTATCACGCCGCGTTGTCTCAGGTCCGTGAATCGTGCGACATCCTCGGGTCCATACAGGATGTATTGCGGCATGATGTCTTCGGCGTCGAGCCAGGCGAAAAACGCGCCGGCAGCGGCCTCGGAACCGGCATCGGGACAGATTTCCCTGAGCGCAAGCGATACTGCTTCGGGCACGAGCTCGCGAACGGCCGCCATTTGTTCCGCAGGCGAGTACAGTCCGCAGGCTTCGGTCGTCACCTGGATGACCAGGCGATCGCCTACGCGCTCGCGTATCGCAGCGATTGCGACGCGATAGCGTTCGGCATCGAGAGAGTGCCTGCCTTTGTCATCGCGAACGTGCAAGTGCAACATGGCTGCGCCCGCATCGGCAACGGATTCGGCGCAAGCTGCCAGTTCCGGCGCTGTCAGCGGCAGCTCACGATGGTCATCCTTGCCTCGGCGCGCACCATTAGGCGCGGACATGATAATAAAGGGGACGGTCAAACAGGAATTCCTCTAGGTACCTGTCTCGTGCGCTTCCCGCTCCGTCGGCTCATCCTTGCGCTGCAACGCCAATTCCCATTCCGCGTCGCGCTGCGAGCCGATCAGTATCGCCAGCCAGCGCGTGCCCTTGTTCGCCTCGAGCGCCATTTTCAAGGTCATGGTCAGCGGTACCGATAACAGCATGCCGACCGGACCGAAAATCCAGCCCCACAGAATCAGGCCCGTAAACACGACCAGCGGCGAGATGCCCACGCCGTAGCCCATGATGCGCGGCTCGAGGAAATTGCCGAACAGTGCGTTGATCGCGAGGAATCCCGCAGCGACCCAGCTGGCCTCGCCGATACCGAGTTGCACGAGCGCCATCAATATCGCCGGGATCGCTGCGATGATCGAGCCGATTGCCGGGATGAAATTCAAGAGAAATGCGAGCATTCCCCACAGCAGCCAGAAATCGACGCCGATCCACCAGGTCAGCAAGGCGGCGCTCAGCCCGGTTGCCAGGCTGATGATGGTCTTGATGCCCATGTAGCGGCCGATGTTGTGCAGGAACGCTCGCTGCCGTTTGAAGGACGCAGCACTGCGACCGAAAGCCGCCTCGACTTTGACGGCGAAGCTCGATACCTCGAGCAGGATGAATACCAGGGTAAACAGAATGAGGAAGGTATTCGTCAGCACGTCCTGCAGCGCATTCAGGATATTCGCCGCCTGGCGCATCGCCCAGCCCGGGTCGACGAGCTCGCCGATTTCGATCACCGCTGTTTCATCGCCCATCATCCTGGCGAGAATCCCGGTCGTTCCCTGCACGATCGCATCGAGGCGCGCCTGGTAACGCGGCAGTGCCGCGGTAAAGTCCGCGATCGATGTGCCGACGACACCGCCGACGACGGCGAGAACCAGCATCATCGCAATGACGATCAACAATGCCGCAGCAATGGACGGCACCTTCTTTTGCTGCAGCCATAGCATCGGCCGAAACGAGATCAATGCGAGGAATACCGCGAGCAGGAACGGCACGAGCAGTACCTTTGCCGCCTGCATCCCGTACACGATGACGATGACAGCGGCAAAGCTGATCAAAGCACCCGTGCTTTTTTCCTGTCCGATTTCCATGACGTTTTTGCGATCGTTACTACGTTACGACGGGATCCTTCGCGGCTGCGCCTGCCTCTTCCAATTTCTCGATCGTGAAACCGGTGAAGCCGTAAAAGATCGATACCAACGGATTAATCAGATTAAGAAATGCGAATGGCAGGTAGGCAAGCGTTGCGACGCCAAGGGTCGCAGCCATGTACGCCCCGCAGGTGTTCCACGGAACGAGCGGCGATGTGAGCGTCCCCGAATCCTCGATGATGCGCGACAGATTTTTGGGGTCGAGTTTGCGGCGCGCAAACTCCGCACGGTACATCTTGCCCGGCAACACGATGGAGATGTACTGGTCGGCGGCGACGATATTGATCCCAATGCAACTGAGCACGACTGTGGTCACGAGCGAACCGTTAGATTTGGCGCGCTTGAGCGCCGCGTCGATCAGGCGCTGGAGCATTCCTGTGTGTTCGAGCACGGCACCGAAAGCCAATGCAGTGATAATCAGCCAGATCGTCACCAGCATACTGCTCATGCCGCCCCGCGTCAGAAGTTCGTCAACCTCGGTGACGCCAGTCGTCGACACGTAGCCATCGGCGAGCGCAAGCCACACGCCCTTGGTCATTGCGATGCCTCGCGACAATTCCGGCGAGTCTGCAAAACTTAGCACGCCATCGGGTTGCAGGATGACGGCCATGACACCGCCTAACAGTGCGCCGAAGAGAATAGTCGGCAACGGCGGAATTTTCTTGTAGGCCATGTACAGGACGACCGCGAGCGGGATTAGCGCAAACACCGAAATATTGAAACTTTGGTCGAGCGTTGCCATCAGGGCTTCGAGTGCCACGCTGTCCGACGGCGTGTCGGCTCCAAGACCGATAAAGGCAAAGAGCACCAGGGAAATCGCAAACGAGGGTCCGGTCGTCCACGCCATGTGGCGAATATGCGTGAATATATCCGTCTCGACGACCGCCGGCGCGAGGTTCGTGGTATCGGACAGCGGCGACATCTTGTCGCCGAAATAGGCGCCGCCGATGATCGCGCCGGCGGCGATCGCCGGCGACAGGCCGAGGCCCATCGACACGCCGATCAGCGCCACGCCCAGAGTTCCCGCAACCGTCCACGAGCTCCCGGTGGCGAGCGCCGCGATGGCGCAGATGAGGCACGCGGCCGCGTAAAACCACTGCGGGCTCAAAAGCTGCATGCCGTAAAAAATCAGTGACGGCACCGTGCCTGCCATGAGCCAGGTGCCAATCAGGCCGCCGACCGAGAGCAGGATCAGGATCGCGATCATCGCGGTGCCGATGCCGGCGACGATCGCCTTCTGCAGATCGAACCACTTGTAGCCGTTCTTGATCGCGACGATCGACGCTATGCCGGCGGCGAGCGTCAGCACGATCTGATTGGGGCCGGATGAAGAATCCGCGCCGAACAGGTACACCGCCAATGCCAGCATGACGACCAGCGCCGCGATCGGGGTCAGCGCGTCAATGAGCGAAGGAGGTTTAGGCATCGCCATAGATATTCCCGTATTGCCTTTCGCGCATAATAGCCTGATACCGTTTCGGATGTTTTAATCGGTTTATTCCAGCGCGCCGCCGTCGATCGCCAGAATGGTCTTGAGGAGCACGCTGGCACCGTTCGCCATGTCGCCGGGCGATGTGAATTCCTTAGGCGAGTGGCTGATACCGTCCTTGCTGGGTACGAATATCATGCCGACCGGTGCGATGTGGGCCATATCCTGTGCGTCGTGACCTGCGCCGCTCGGCATCAGCTTGAAGCTCAGGTCCAGCTCGTCGGCGGACGCCGCGATGATGCGGCGCATTTGTTGGTCCGTCGGTGCCGGCGGCGACGCGACGTCGATTTCCTGGAAGCGAATCGGCGTGAACCTCGTATCGGCGATCTGTTTTGCCTCTACCCGGATGCGTTCGAAGACCTGTTGCATTTTCCACGCATCGAGATCGCGGACCTCGAGGCTCATGACGACCTCGCCGGGTATGACATTCGGGGCGCCCGGCTTTGCCTGGATGCGGCCGACCGTCGCGACCTGGCGGCCAGGCATCGTCGTCGCGACGTGGTTGACCGCGAGCACCAGCTCGGCGGCAGACAGCATCGCGTCCCAGCGGCGGTTCATCGGCGTGGTCCCCGCGTGATTCGCGAAACCCTCGATCGTCACATCCCACCAGCGGATGCCGACGATGCCTTCGACGACGCCGATGTCCACGTTCTCCTCGTCGAGAATGGCGCCCTGCTCGATATGCAGCTCGACGAACGCGAGGATCTCGCCCGCTTTGCGCTCGGCGAGTTCGAGGCGATTCGGATTGCCGCCGACCCTGCGAATGCCTTCCCTGATCGACAGGCCGCTGTGACTCGTGACCTCGAGGGCGCGCTCGGTGAGCTTGCCCACCATCGCGCGGCTGCCCGTCAGGCCGCCTTCCTCGTCGGTGAACACGACGACTTCGAGCGGATGCCGGGTCGTGATGCCGTTTTCGTTGAGTAACTCTATTGCTTCGATTGCGCCGATCACGCCGACGTCGCCGTCGTAATTGCCGCCGCCAGGCACCGAGTCGATGTGCGAGCCGAACATGATCACGGGAAGGCCCATGTCACGTCCCTCGCGACGCCCGATGATGTTGCCGGCCGTGTCGACGCGCACTTCGAGCCCGGCCTCGCGCATCAGGTCAATGATGTAGGCGCGCCCGGCGAGGTCCGCGTCGCTGTAGGCGATCCGGCTCACGCCGCCCTCCGGATTCGCGCCGAATTGCGACAAGGCCATGATGCGCGCTTCCATGCGATCCGGGTTCGCGTAGATGTTCGGCACCTGCGCACTGGCCGCAAATGACAGGAATAGTGTCGCGAGCAGGACGGGCAGGCGATCGGTCATGATGGTTCCCCTGGTCGTAGAGCCATCGAGCTTAGCAGTCGTTACAATCACGGAAAACAAGGAACAAGAACGATGAAAACCATCACGACAGGAATACTGGCATGCCTGCTTGCCGCAGGCGCCCTCGCCCAGGAAAACCTTCGCCCCGACGTGCCGGTCGCGCTCGTCGGGGGGCAATTGCTCGACGGCTACGAGGCGGAGCCGATCCACCACTCGGTGGTCGTGTTCGAAGACGGCCGCATCACCGCCGTGGGCACGAAACTCGACACGCCGGTTCCGGACAATGCTGTCGTCATCGACGCCGGCGGCCGCACCGTCATGCCAGGCCTCATCGACGCCCACATGCACATCGACCTGATCGGGCACGGGGAGTACGAGGATTACTACGAGCTCCTCAATGGCATGGCGCGCCTCGACGAAGTCATGCCGATTGCCGCCAAGCAGATGATGCGCGGCGGCGTCACGAGTGGCCTCGACCTCGGCGCGCCGTTCCAGGTGCTCGAGTTCCGCGAACGCATTCGCCGCGGCGAGATTCCGGGACCGCGCCTGACGATCTCGGGCCCGTGGATTACCAGGATCGACATGGCCGGCATTCCGGACGTGTATGAAATCGTGGTCGACTCGCCACGCGAGGCGGCGCGGCGCACCCGGGAACTCATTGCAGCCGGATCCGACGTGATCAAGACCTGGGCGGGTCTCACCGAGGAGGACTACCGCGCCGTGGTCGAGGAGGCGCACCGCGCCGGTCGCAAGGTGCACGCACACTTATATAGTCCCGACGCGATTCGCGCCGCGATCAACGCGGGTGTCGACGTGTTCCAGCACGCGGGATCGGCACGCAATCCCCCGTATGACGATGCGCTCGTTGCCGAGATCGCGCACAAGAACATTCCCATCGTGCAGACCATCTCGCACCGCATCTGGGTGTACCCGGCAACGGTGGCGTTTCCCGAGCGTCTCTATGATCCGATCTACAAGAAGGACATGCCGCCGGATATCTACGCATCGTTCATCGCGTCGTTCGAGAATTTTCACCGTCGCTCGTATTTTCATGATATCGGTCGGGAAATACGCAACGCCAAAAGATCGGCGCGGCAATTCATCGACGCCGGCGCGTACATGGGCGTCGGCACCGATGCCGCGAGCCCCCTGAACATGCATACGGAGGCGATGTGGCGCGAGATGTCGGCGCTCGTCGACAGCGGCATGACGCCGATACAGGTCATCTCGGCGGCGACCAAGACCAATGCGGAAATCCTCGGCCAGTTCGACCAGCTTGGCACGATCGAACCCGGCAAGCTCGCAGACATCATCGTCATCGACGGCAATCCACTCGCCAACATCGACGCGCTGCAGCACGTCGAGATCGTCATCAAGGACGGCGGCGTCTGGTATGCCGAGTCGGCCGCTTACGGGCCGGTCACTGACATCGGCCACGCCTTCTGACAGTCGGGCACCGGCCACGCCGCAAAAGAATTCACGGCTGCGACATTGGCGGGACTGCCCGGGATGCCGGGTGCCGCGATCGAACAAACCGGACTTCTGCTATTCTGTGCGTTGTTGAAGCACAACGATTTGATGATCTCAGGGGGCATTTATGAATCCACGTGAGAAATTCCCGTGCAAGGTGTCTGTAATCGCTCGTAGCTGCACGTTGCTGGTAGCCGTCGCGCTCGCGGTTTTGTCGCAGGGCGCGGCCAGGGCGCAAGGAGCTTCGACCGAGCTCAAGCTGCTGTTGGGGGACGTGTCCCTGAACAAGCTGCCGTTCGTCCTGGCGTATGACGAGGGAATTTTCACGAACAACGGACTGGACGTCACACCGCTTTTCACGCCCGGCTCCGTTGCGATCATCAGGCGCAGCGGCATCGAGGTGCCGGAGGAGTTCGTGCTTGCTGACGATACCGAAACGCCTGTCCGGATCGGCGGCGCTTGCCCGACGATCGTCGGCCTGACGACGCGCGCGGGACGATGGGACCCGATGATACTGGGGTCGACGCATTTGACGTCGCGCTGGCGCATCGTCAGCCGGCCGGATATCACCTCCCCGGCTCAGCTCAAGGGAAAGCGGATCGGCTATTCGGGCTATGGCGCAGTTACTCATTTCATTGCCATCAGTTTTGCCGAGGCCATGGGCTGGGACCCGACGTTCGACTGGTCGATGATGGCGAACGCGCTCGGCGTGGATGCGCTGCAGAAGGGCCATGTCGATGCCATCATCGCGCCGGAGTTACACGCGACCATGGCCGTCGATGCGGGGTTCAGGGTGCTGGTCGATTTGCAGGAATATGAACTGCCCGTCGCAGGCTCATCGTTTCTGATCGATCGCAACTGGTTGCAGGACAACAGGGACGCGGCTCGCCGATTCGTCAAGAGTGCCGTGGAGGCAATTGCGCTCCTGAAAAAAGACAAGCAGGCGACGTTCCGGACGCTTCGCAAGTGGTATCAACTGGACGAGCCGAAGCTGCTGGAATATTTCTATGGCGAAGTCGAAAAGCTGCCGCGCAAACCTTATCCGCCGGTAGCCGGCATCCGAAAAGTCATGCAGGTCTACGACAGCCACGAAATGCGCAAGTACACCGCGGAACACTTCTACGACGACAGCTTCGTCCGCGAGCTCGACGAAAGCGGCTACATCGACAGCCTGTACCGGGATTCTCGTTAGCCGCCCAGCGTGATCTTCTCGAGTTTTCGCCGGCCCAGGCGTTCGGCGCCCGTTGCCGTGATGAGTACGGGATCGCCGATCTGTGCCGAGGGCGCCTCCACGCCCTCGATCGCAAAGCGCGGCTTGATCGTAAATACCATGCCGGGCTGAATGACGAGATCACTGTTTTCATCCGGACGCGTGGGCCCCATGCGCGGCCCGTCTCCCGATGCACCGCCGGTGTGGAATACGACGCCCCACCATGCCGTGCCGCGTGCCTCGACTTTTCGCCGGTAAATCTGGCTCAGTTCCTCGAAGCTCACACCGGGCTTCGCGGCATCGACCAGGGTATCGAATATCTCGACACAGTACTTGAATGCCGAATCCCAGTGTCTGGGCTCGGGTGGCCCGATGCACATCGAATGGTTGACCTGCGAATGGTAGCCGAGCAGCGATCCCGACAGTTCCTGGCCCATAATCTCGCCGGGCTTGAATGCTTCGTTGAGCGGCCGCCCTCTTGCCGTATTGGCCTCGCGGCCGGCGCGAATCGAGTTTCGGGGCACCGCTTCACCCGTTGCGTCAAGGAGCGTCTTGAAGACACTGAACCAGACATCCCGCTGCATGACGCCGGGACCGGCACTCTCGACGATCGCGCGAACCGCCAGTTCGCTGACGCGGCTGACCAGGCGCAAGATTTCGATCTCTTCGGCTCCGCGTTGCAGCTTGATCCGCAATAACAATTCGACCGCGGAATCGAACGTCGCCTTCGGCAGCGCTTCCTTGAGCCTGCTCATCGTGATGTAGCTGACGGATCCTTCGTCATTGCGCATCTGGCCCGACAAATTGCCCACGCCGATGCGCGCACTCTGCAGGCCGAGTTCCTTGAGCCTGTCGATGATCACCTGGGAGCGATCGAAGCGGCTCACTCGCAGGTCGAACGCGACCGGCGATTTTTCGCTAATCTCGTCCCGCTCCTGGTTGCGTCGGAAGATCAGGGTCGGTTGACCATCGAGCGGGAAAACCACCCAGTTGGCAACGCTCTCGGACAGCCACTTGACGTCGGCGTTACCCTGCGATCGCGCCGGCACGAGGAGACAATCGAACTTGTACTCCCGCATCCACTCCCGGGCCTTCTTCCAGCGCCGCTCCATTTCCGCTTTCGAAAAACCGGTCGGCATGTTTTCCGGTACCAGTTCATCGGCACCGGGCAGCTCGATCGTGTGACCCGATGCCGTGGCCGCGCTCGATCGCGAAACAAGCAGCGAAGCTGTGGAGATCGCTGCAGTGCCCAGAAGAAATTCTCTTCGTCCGAGGATTCCGGCGTTGCTCTTCTTGTTACCTTTTTTTCTTTGATTCGTTGACATGGCTCTTCCCTCACCGGCCTGGTGACAGATTAGCAGATTGG
>JBFHXJ010000057.1:0-25766 GCA_041598995.1 Woeseiaceae bacterium
GCGCTTTTCAACCTGTATACGTCCTGCCAGCCCGAGCACGGCATCGGCGACGACATGAGCCATCACCAGGCGAAGCTCGCCGTCGAGTCACGCGCGTATCCGCTCTACAAGTACGATCCGGATCGCGGCAGGACCGCGGCGGAATGCCTCGATCTCGACGGCAACCCGGCTATCGATCGCGACTGGCCGGTCACGAAGATCGAATACGTCGAACGCGGGCGGCAAAAGGCAATGGACTTGTCGACGACGTTTGTCGACTTCGCCGTCACGGAAACGCGTTTTCGTAAACACTTCAGGAAAGTGCCGCGCGACGCCTGGCATGAAAACATGGTGCCCGTGAGCGACTACCTCGAGCTCGATGAGGACGATCGCGAAGACAAGGTGCCCTATGTCTGGGCACTCGATGCGAAACGGGAACTGAGCCGACTTTTGGTCGACCAGCCGATGATCCGATCCGCCGAGGAGCGACGCGATTTCTGGATCATGCTACGCAACCTCGCGGGCGCCGACGAAGTCGGGGCGACGGCTGACACGGAACTGGAATCGCGCATCCGCCGGGAAGTCGTCGAGAAGATAACCTCCGGCCTCATCGGGCTCGTGAGCGGCAAGCAGCAACTCGACTTTGCGACGGTGCTAAAAACGAGCGACGCGGTCGCATCGCAAACTGCGGCGGCCCAACCAGCACCAAGACCCGGGGAGGAAGCCGCGCCAACCGCCAAACCCGCGCCGGTCGCGAAGGCCAAAGAAGAAATCGGCGATTACATGGCGCCGTGGATCGACACCGAGGAATGCACTGCGTGCGACGAGTGCGTACTCATCAATCCGCAAATATTCGCCTACAACGACGACAAGAAGGCCTACATAAAGAACGCCGACGCGGGCCCCTATCGCGACCTGGTCAAGTCCGCCGAGAAGTGCACGGCGGCCGTCATCCATCCCGGTCTGCCGCGGGATCGCAGCGACAAGGACATCGACAAGTGGATCAAGCGCGGCCAGAAATTCAATTGAAGATGCGGTCGACCCCATCTTTCGCAGGAGCCGTCGATGCTCGATAGAGTGCGCAAAAACTCGTTCAGGCACGGGGTGCACCCGCCCGAGCACAAGGACGAGACCAGGACCCTGGCCATTCGCCAGTTTCCGTTTGCGCCGGAGTTGATCGTGCCCTTGAGCCAGCACCTCGGCAAGCCGGCCAGGCCGATCGTCAGGGAAGGTGAGGAAGTCATTCGCGGCCAGACCATCGCGGAACCGGACGGCTTCGTGTCGGTCGCGATGCACGCGCCGGCGTCCGGTATCGTCAGGAAGATAGCGCTCGCGCCGACGATCAGCGGTGACATGGTGCAAAGCGTTTATTTGCGCACGACGCCTGCATCGTCACAGGAAGTCGACGACGGCGAGCCCTGCGACGTCGAAACGGCGAGCCCCGATGAAATCATAACGGCGATCCAGAAGGCGGGCATCGTCGGACTGGGTGGCGCCGCGTTTCCGACTCACGTGAAACTGAATCCGCCCGAGGGCAAGCGGCTGGATACGGTCATCATCAATGGTGTCGAATGCGAGCCGTATCTGACGACCGACGACCGCGTCATGCTGGAGCAGACCGCGGACATTTTCGTCGGCATTCGCTATCTCATGCGCGCGACCGGCGCCGGCGATACGGTGATTGCGATCGAGGCCAACAAGCCGGAAGCGGCCAGAAAAATGCAACAGGCGTGTCCGCCGGACATGCCGGTCAGCGTGCGCGTATCCCCCGTCAAGTATCCGCAGGGCGCGGAGAAGCTCGTCATCAAGTCATTACTGAATCGCGAGATTCCCTCCGGCGGGTTGCCGGCAGATGTCGGCGCAATCTGCGTCAATGTCGCGACGACCGCGGAGATCGGCAGGCTGCTGCCCCGCGGCCGCGGCATCCAGGAGCGTGTGATCACGATCGGCGGCCCGGCGGTCACGCGTAAGGGTAACTACCGCATCCCGATCGGCACGACCGTGCGCTTCGCGCTGAGCGAGACCGGCGCCGCGAGGAACATCTCACGCGTGTTCCTCGGCGGGCCGATGATGGGACCGGCGGTGTCGAACCTCGACATCCCGATCACCAAGGGGACATCGGGTATCACGGCGTTCACGACGGCGCAGACCGGCGGGGCCACCGGGCATCAAAAGATTTATCCCTGCATACACTGCGCGCGCTGCGTCGAAGCCTGTCCGCTGTTCCTCAATCCTTCGCACCTGGGTCTCCTCGCTAAACATGAGCAATACGAACTGATGGCGGAAGAGTTCCACCTGATGGACTGCTTCGAATGCGGTGCGTGCTCCTATGTCTGCCCATCGCACATTCCGCTGGTCCAGTATTTTCGCCTCGCGAAAAAAATGATGAGAAAGCTGAAGGCGCCCGCATGAGTGATTTCAAGACAAACCTGGAGATCGGCTCATCGCCGCATATCACGAGCGGTGACAGCGTCGAGGTCATCATGCGCAACGTCGTGGTTGCGCTCATCCCGGTTTGCGCGTTTGCGATTTACGCCTTCGGCAGCGCCGGCGCGCTGGTGCTCGCGACGGCGATCATCAGTTGCATGGCAACGGAACGCGTGCTCTGTAAATGGGCCGGCCAGCCGAGCACCATCGGTGACTGGTCGGCCGCGATTACCGGCATTCTCTACGGGTTGACGCTGCCGCCCGGGCTGCCGCTGTGGATGGTCGCCGTCGGCGGGCTGTTCGGGATCGGTATCGGCAAGTTCCTGTTCGGCGGACTCGGCAGCAATGCATTCAATCCGGCACTCGTCGGGCGCGCGTTCCTGCAGGCGGCTTTCCCGCAGGCGATGACCCACTGGTCCTTGCCGTTCGAGGCCAGCCGTTTCGTCGATTTGCCGAATTCTGTCCTCGCGCTGCCGTTTGCAGAGCCCGTGTATGACGCCGTCACCGCGGCCACGCCGCTGGCGCAAATGAAATTCGATGGGGTGCAGGCGCTCAATCGCGATCTCCTGCTCGGGCTTACGCCGGGTTCTCTCGGCGAGACCTGTACCGTGCTGATTTTCGTCGGCGGCATTTACCTGATTGTGCGCAGGATGATGAACTGGCGCATACCGGTGTCGATCTTCGTGACTGTCGCGGTCATCGCGACCCTGTTCGCGAATTACGATCCGGTTGCCTATCCGACGCCACCCTTCATGTTGTTTTCGGGCGGCCTGATGCTCGGCGCGATGTTCATGGCGACCGACCTGGTCGCATCGCCGATTACGAATGCCGGTTGCTGGCTCTATGGTTTCATTATCGGCGTCCTCATCGTCGTGATCCGCTACTGGGGCGGCATGCCGGAGGGCGTCATGTATGCGATCCTGCTGGCGAACGCCATCTCCCCGCACATCGACCGTCTGATTCAGCCCACCGTCTTCGGCACGCGTAAGGAGACCGAATGAACGCGCCTGAGCAACAGCCGCAGACGTCGGTCTGGTCCATGTACCGGGCAATCGTCGGCATCGGCGCGTTGTGCGCGTTGCTGATTGTTACCGTGTTCGAGGTGACGGAAAGCCGTATCAGTGAAAACCAGGCGCGATACCTCGCGCGTGCGGTGTCCCAAGTGCTGCCCGCGGCGCAAACGACAGTTCCGGTAACGATGACCGAAGCGGGTCGAATCGTCGAGACGGCCGAGGCCAGCGCATTACCGGTGTTCCTCGGCTACGACGAAAATGCGAGGCTCGTCGGCGCCGTCGTTACCGCGGAGGGCATGGGTTACCAGGACAACATACGCGTCCTGTATTCCTATTCTTTCGAGCAGGATGCGATCGTCGGCTTCATGGTGCTCGATAGCAAGGAGACGCCGGGACTCGGCGACAAGATCGAGACGGAGCCGCACTTTCTCGCGAATTTCGAAAGCCTGGATGCAAGCGTAGCGGCAGACGGCAAGACCCTCGCGAATCCGATCGTGACCGTCAAGCAAGGCGAAAAAACCGAACCCTGGCAAATCGATGGCATTACGGGCGCAACGATTACTTCCGAAGCGATAGGCGACATTCTCAATGTCAGCGCGAACACCTGGGTACCGGTTCTCGAACGGAATCTGCCGGACCTGGAGATAAAAAAGGAAGAGTAGATGCGCGGAAAAGAAATCAGCAGCACCGATGAATTCATGAAGGGGCTGTGGCGCGAGAACCCGGTGTTCATCCAGGCCCTCGGTTTGTGCCCGGCGCTGGCGGTATCCAATACGGCACTGAACGCGCTAACGATGGGGGCGGCGACGACGTTCGTCATGCTTGCATCGGCGATCTGCGTGTCGGCATTGCGCAACTTCATCCCGCGCGAGGCGCGCATCGTTTGCTACATCTGCATCATCGCCAGTTTCGTGACGACCGTCGATTACGTCATCCAGGCGCTGAGCCTCGAACTGCACCGGAGCCTGGGCGCCTTCATCGCGCTGATCGTGGTCAATTGCCTGATTCTCGGGCGTGCCGAAGCGTTTGCGTCGAAGAACACGATCGGTCGTGCCGTGCTCGATGGGCTCGGCATGGGCGCAGGCTTCACTTTCGCCTTGTTATCAATCGGGGTAATCCGCGAGATCCTCGGCAGCGGTTCGGTATTCGGAATTAGCGTATTTCCCGGCAGTTTCCAGACCTGGACGATCATGGTGCTGCCCAGCGGCGGTTTCTTCGTCACGGCCCTGTGGCTGCTGCTCGTCAACCGACTGCGGGAGAAACAGGATGAGGCGGAAGCACGGCTACAGGTACAGGGAGCAGGGCAATGAGCGACGCATCCCTCTGGTCGGTATTCATCAGCGCGGCGCTCATTAACAATTTCGTGCTCGCGTATTTTCTCGGGCTGTGCCCGTTCTTCGGCGTCTCGGCCAAGCTCGAGACGGCGGCGCGCATGGGCGGCGCCGTGAGTTTCGTGATGCTCGTTGCATCCGTGTGCGCCTACCTGATCAATATGCTGCTCGATACCGTCGGCGCACCGTATCTGCGGATCATCTCCTATATTCTGGTGATCTCCTCGACCGTACAGCTGGTCGAAATGCTGATGCGCAAGCTGAGCCCGGCTACCTTCAGGGCACTCGGCATCTTCCTGCCGCTCATCACGACGAACTGCGCGATACTGGGCCTGGCCCTGTTCCAGACCAATCGCGGCTACGATTTCGTACAGGCGGTCGCCTATGCGCTCGGCGCCGGTGCCGGGTTTGCACTGGCTCTCGTACTCATGGCAGGAGTACGGCAAAAACTGGACCTTGCCAACGTGCCCGACCTGGTGAAAGGCACGGCGGCCGCATTCGTCGTAGCAGGTATCCTGTCGATGAGCTTTATGGGTTTCGCGGGGCTCGGAAGATGAGCACGTTACTGCACATGCTGCTCGCAACGTTGCTCGTCGCCGGGATGATTTTTCTTCGGGTCGTTACCGGTCGTCAAAAGGATGCCGGAAACGACTGCGGGCAAAGCGGATGTTGTCGAGGTTGCGAGATCGATGACGAACCGAAAAGACGAACATCCGAAGGAGCATAGATCATGCGCATTGATGATTATCCAAGGGAACCACAGTACGACGCGACGATATTGAAAAGCGAACGCATCACCGAGGAATTGTCGGACGTCGAGGTTCGCGAGCTCGTGCTCGAGGTCGACCATCACGATTTCAATTTCGAAGTCGGGCAGAGCATAGGGGTGCTCGTCAAGGGCCCCGAAGAATTCGGCGGTTCCCTTCATCACCGACTGTACACGGTCGCGGACACGCCGGCGCCGAAGTCGCACGGAAAGCCGGAGATAACCATCGTCGTGCGGCGTTGTAGCTATATCGACGACTACAGCGGTGAGGAGTATATCGGCATCAACTCGAACTACATCTGTGATCGGAAGAAAGGCGACCATTTGAAGATAACGGGGCCGTTCGGCATTCCGTTCAAGATACCCGACGACAAGAACACCAATCTGTTGCTGATCGGGCTCGGCACCGGCATCGCGCCGTTCCGTGCGTTAGTGAAAAAGATCTACAAAGAGGAGGGCGGATGGAAGGGCAAGGTCATGCTCCTGTACGGCGCGCGCTCCGGCCTCGAGCTCTTGTACATGAACAGCAAACGTGACGATTTCACGCTCTATTACGACGAGGAAACATTCGACGCGATCAAGGCCGTGAGCCCCCGGCCGAACTGGATCGACCCGATCGCCTGGGACTATGCGATCGAGGAGCGGGCCGAGGAAATCTGGAACATGCTGTCCGCGGGCAACACCTGCGTCTACGTCGCCGGCCTGGAGCACATTCGTGACACGCTGGACCGGCTTTTCGGCAAGATGTGCGGGTCGGACACCGTCTGGGCGAAAAAGAAAGCCGAATTGATGGAAAAGGGCAGGTGGGTCGAGCTGTTGTACTGAACTCCGGGCCTGCCGTCAGGCGTTCAGGTAGGTCACCAGGTGTGTGTGCAGGTCCCTGACGTCGTCCTCCACGCCGTGGATAAAGCTTGATTTTCGGCGGCGCAATACGGGCAGACCGACGACGTACAGCCCTGGTGAATCCGCGACGCCGCCGTCATGACGGATCATGCCCTTGCTGTTCAGGACCGGCACATGCAGCCAGGAGAAATCCGGATGGAACCCGGTTGCCCAAAGGATCGTGCGAATGCCTTCCTTGTCGAAGTCGAGTGCAAGTGACGGTGAATCCTCCACGCGTGTGTTCTGAAAGCGTTCGGGAGGCCCGTACGATGATGGGTCGTCGTTCTTATCGATCCACTCATCGATAGTCTTCAGGAGCCGGTTCATCTTGAGATCGGCAAGCGCGCAGACGTTTTTCAAGGACCCGGAAAACTGCGCTACCTTCCCGTTGATGCCCATCAGGCGGCCAACCAGCCTTGCACCTCTATCGACCATCGCGTTGAGATCGAGGGTTATCCTTTCCGGCGTGCCGACCAGTTGCGGCGACGGCAATCGGCGCGCACGGCCGATGTCGTCGAGCTCGTCGTAGCGCTCATCCGAGATGCCGACGCGGTCCAGCCACCACAGGATGTCGCGGCCGCGGTAACTGCGTGGCATGCGCACGTGCTCACCGGTCGCGATCGTTACCGGCCTGCCCGTCTGCAGTATCTCGTCGGCGAGTTGTAACCCCGTTGCCGAGGCACCGACCACCATGACCCCACCCTCATCGAGCTGCCCGGGATTGCGGTACTCGTGGGGCGTGATGCTCCGCATTCCGGGCGGTAACAGCTCGTTGATCTTCGGCACCGACGGGACGTTGCACGCACCGCTCGCCACAATAACGGCGCGGCAACGCCACTCGCCATCGTTTGTCGTGACGCGATAGTGCCCGTCATCGGCTAGAACGGACGTAACCGCGGTGTGCGTCCGGACCGGTGCCGAGATCCGGGCTGCGTACGCGTCGATGAAGTCGATCAGTTCCGGCACGGCCATGAAGCCATCCGGATCGTCGCCTGAATAACGAAAGCCGGGTACCTTGCACTGCCAGTTCGGCGTCAGCAGCGTGAGCGAATCCCACCGCTCGTGACGCCAGGAATTGGCGATCTCGCCTCGCTCGAGAACGACATGCTCGATCGATTTTTCCGACAGGCAATGGCTGAAAGAGAGGCCGGCATGGCCGGCCCCAATGACGACTACATCCGTTTTTCGCGCCGGGTTTACCAAGCGCAGCCGTGCCATTACACCTTGCTAGTATTCACGGTCACGTTCGTCGGATTCGCGATGATGTCGAAAACAGCGGAACGTTTCTGCGACTGGGCGACCAGCGCTTCGATATCTTCTTGCGATGCATCGGCGTCGATCTCGTAATTTACCGTGATGTTCTCGAAGCCGTTGCGTACGCGTTCGTCGCAGCCGAGGATGCCCTGAATGTTCATCGGCGCCTCGAGCGTCGCCTTCACCGACCTCAATTGGATATTACGATTCTGCGCGACGGACGCGACGCCGGCGGTCAGGCAGCCAGCCAGCCCGCACAACACGACTTCGACCGGTGTCGCCGCATTGTCTTCGGCGGCAAATACCAGCGGATGGTCGGACTCGTACTTGAACGACGACTTGTGCTTGTGCTCTTCGCCGAGACCGTAATAGCTTTCGACCGTCGACTTGGCGTGAGTACCGTTCAGCCATTCACAACTGGCCCGCCATTTGAACAAGGCCGCTTCGGCGTTGTCTTCGAGCGCCTCCTTTGCCTCGAGCAGTGCCTGGACGTTGACGCCGTTGTCAGCGCTGGTCGTTTGTTCTGCCATGGGGTTGTTCTCCTTCTGGTCTGGTCTTGGAAAGTATAGTCCGCACCCCGATAATCCGCACCGAAAATCAATTTGGGTTAGCAGGCGGTGACGCTGCTGATGATTCAGGTCGGCAGGCCTCGCAGGGCCGTGATGCGCCCGGTATTGAAGCCGAGCCAGTGCATGCGACCGAGATACCGCGCATGCTCAACCTTCATACACTTGTCCATGACGACGTCGAGCCTCCCGGCTTCCGCGATCCTGGCTCCTTCCTCGCTGATCACACCGAACTGCAACCACAAACACTTGGCGCCGATGGCGACCGCTTCCTCGGCGATCGCCGGCACGGCATCGGGCTGGCGAAAGACGTCTACGGTATCCACGGGTTCCGGTATGTCGGAGAGTGCGGCATAACACTTGTTGCCGAGTATGGTTTCTTCCCGTGGATTGACAGGGATGACGTTGTAGCCGCGGATCTGCAAATAGCGTCCGACGAAATTACTCGCGCGCAATTCATTGGCGGACAAACCGACGATGGCGACGTTTCGCCAGGTAAGCACCTTGCGGATGACGTCCGGGTCCTGGTACTTGTCGAGATTCACGATGCTTGCTCCAGCGCTTTCAGTCCCTGCTCGAGGTCCCAGATGAGGTCGTCCGCGTCCTCGATGCCGACAGAAAGACGTATCGTACTCGGACCGATACCCGCATTGATGAGTTCCTGATCGCTCAGCTGCCGGTGTGTCGTCGACGCCGGGTGAATGACGAGGCTTTTTGCGTCACCCACGTTGGCGAGGTGGGAAAAAAGCGACAGCGACTCGATGAAACGGAGTCCCTGCTCGCGACCGCCGGGCAGGTCGAAGCAAAATACGGCGCCTGCGCCATCCGGCAAGTATTTCTGTGCCAGCTTGTGGTGTGGATTCTTCTTCAGCCCGGGATGGCTGACCCGCGAGATGCCGGGGTAACTTTCCAGGAATTCTGCAATCGTCTGCGCATTGCTGACATGCTGCCGCATGCGCAACGGCAAGGTCTCGACGCCCTGAGCGAGCAGGAAGGCGTTGAACGGGCTGATCGCCGCGCCGAGGTCGCGCAGGGTCTCCGCGCGCAACTTCATCAAGAACCCGTACATGCCGAAAGTCTCGTGGAACGCCAGGCCGTGATACGCGGGGGAGGGGTCCGCGATAACCGGAAAACGCCCGTTCGACCAGTTGAACTCCCCGCTGTCGACGACGAGGCCACCGAGACTGGTGCCATGCCCGCCGAGAAATTTGGTGGCCGAATACACGACGATGTCGGCGCCCCACTCGATCGGCCGGCACAGGAAAGGTGTGGCAAACGTATTATCGATCATCAGCGGGCATTGGTGCTGGTGCGCGATCTTCGCGACTGCCTCGATATCCAGCACATTGCCGCCGGGATTACCGATGGTCTCGGCGAAGAGTATCTTGGTCTCGTCTCGCATGGCGTCACCCCATGCGTCGAGGTCGTCGGGATCGACAAACTCCAGGTCGACGGAGAGTTTGCCGAGGAAATGCTTGAGCTGCGTGATCGTGCCGCCGTACAGCGCAGACGACGCGATCACGTGATCGCCGGGTCGCAACAGCGTAAAAAAAGCGGCGGACTGTGCAGCGAGGCCGCTCGCGAAAGCGACTGCGCCGGCACCGCGATCGAGATTTGCGATCCGTTCCTCGAAAGCGGCGACCGTGGGATTCATGATGCGGGAATACGTGTTGCCGTATTCCTGCAGATTGAAATAGGACGCCGCCGCCTCCGTGTCCTCGAATACGTAGCTCGTCGTCTGGTATATCGGCAGGGCACGCGCACCCGTCGCAGGATCGGGTCGACTGCCCGCGTGAACCGTACGGGTGGCGAATCCGAATTCCCTGTCTTTCATGGATGTACTCCTCTCCGGGCTGCAAGGCCGGAAATGTTGCTGCAAAACTAACACCCTTGGCACAGGGAAGCGATCGGCAATTTTGCCGGAATTTTCCGGCCGAGCTGCAGCAGACCGCTGCGGCGGGTTATATTTGCGGCAACAACCAACGTCCTCGAGAAGAACAACGATGGCCCATTACATTCGTTATCTCAGCCTGCTGGCGCTGCTATCGGTAACGGCGACGGTACGTGCGCAAGGCGATGCCCATGCGCTCACAAACGTGAATGTCTTCAATGGTGTCGACGATCGCATCCATGAAAACCGGACCGTGCTCGTGCGTAATGGAAAAATCGAACGCATAAACGACGCGAACGCGGCGATTCCATCAGGATACGAGATCATCGACTGCGAGCAGAACTATCTGATGCCCGGCCTGTTCGATGTGCACACGCATCTCGCGAGCCTCGAGGAAGCGCAGCGTGCGCTCGAGTCGGGTGTGACCACGGTGCGAACCGCGGGCGTGCCTGCTTACCAGGACGTGGCTTTGCGCGAGCTGACCAGGGCCGGCAAGATTCCGGGCCCAGACGTCGTGGCCGCCGGTGTGTTCGTGACTTCGAGTCTAGGCGATTGGGTACTGGCCGATACGCGACTCAAGGATCTTGCCGGCGGCGTCAACACGGAAGACGAGCTCAGGCTACTGGTCAGGGTCAATGCCGATCGGGGCGTGGACGTCATCAAGACACGATCGACGGAAAGGGCGGGACTGCCGGAAACCGATCCGCGGCGACAGGCGTATAAGGCGAGGCAGCTCGAGGTTATCGTCGAGGAAGCAGCGCGCCACGATATCCCGGTGCTGGTTCATGCCCACGGGGACGAGGGCGCGCGGGCGGCGGTGCTGGCCGGCGCAAGAAGCATCGAGCACGGTACCTACCTATCGGACGAGACCATTAGCCTGATGAAAGAGCGCGGCACCTGGCTCGTGCCCACCTACGACACGATCAGGGAGAATCTGGAGGAGCGATTCCATTACGTGTTGCGATTACGCGCCAGGTCCATGCTGCCGCATCTCGAGCGCACGATTCGCGAGGCACACCGCCAGGGCGTGAAGATCGCGACCGGCGCCGACAATAATTACGATACAGAATCGCTGAATCGCATATCGCTGGAGGTCGAGCACTTCGCGCGCATCGCGATGACAAACTTCCAGGCATTGCAGTCCGCGACGGTCGTTTCAGCCGAACTGTTGCAGGTCGAAGATCGAACGGGTCGTATCGCTGAGGGATACGAGGCCGACATGATCCTGCTGCCGGGAAATCCGCTCGAGGACGTCGCCGCGCTGCAGGACGTCTTGCTCGTCATGAGTAACGGTCGCATTGGGCTCAAGCGGATTCCGTTTGCGTTAAGCGATTAAAAGACCTGCCAGACGAGCTCCAGGCGCGCGCTGAGATCGTGCCCGTCATGCGTGCCCCGACCGGCAGCGAGCGTTAGAGACAATGAATCCGTCAGCGTGGCGTAATAGGCGAGCAGTAACTGCGGCGCTTTTGCGTGTTTGAATTTGCCGATCGCTTCCAGGCCGATCTTGTGATGGTCGGCCAGTCGGTATCGAAATCGGCCCGCGTACACCCAGGTATTCTTCGTTCGCGATGACGTGGTGACGAATGCGTAGACCCTGGCGTCCCAGCGGTATCGCCCGAAGTTGATGAGGCCGCCGATGTTCAGCTTGTTGTGATGCAGTCGGTCAGCCGAATAGCGGTAATCCGCAAAAAGGCCCGCGTACCACGACCGGTGACAGGGCGTGATGCGCAGCTCGGCGGTCGCCGCCAGGTTGTCAAAGTGCACCGATGCATCGTCCTTTGCCCAGTAATAGCCCAGAGCCGACAGGTACAGGCGCGGCTCGATTCCGCAACTCCGATCCCCGGACTGAGCGTTCGATTCGACCGCAATCATGAATGTACACAGCATGGCGAAACCGCAGGCCCGGACGATGCGACCCGCATCGGATATCAAGCTCCTGTGCGAATGCCATCTGCTCACCGTAATGTCCCCGCGCGGCGCCAGTCCACCGCTGCGCGTCGCAACTCGATGCGCTGGATCGGACGTTGCCGGCGATACCTTGATGATGTACAGACAATCTAGAGAATTCGGGAATTCATCCAATCACCAGATGCCTGGCGTCATCGAATGAACAAAGCAGGCCGCTGTTCAGGTGAACAGTGTGCGTCGGAGTGGGGAACTCAGGCGATGTCGTGTGTGCAGGCCGTTTCCAGGGTCTCGCTGGCGCGGATGCGCTGCAGCTGTGCGGCCATGTCGTCGGCAATCTGCCGGTAAGCGGCGTCGAATTTCGGCAGTGAGCGGAGCGGCTCCAGCACGTTGTTGATGTCGAGGTAATAGCGCCAGCGAAAACGCCAGCCGTCGTCGACGGCCTGCTGCAGCAAATCGAGCGCAAGTTGCGAATCGCCGCGAAGCGTTGCAATGCGCACGTCGGTAATCATTTGTCCGAATTCTCCGAGGCGGGGGATGTCCCTGATGTATGCCTCGACGGCGGCCAGAAGCTCGTGCGCGCGTTGTCGCTGATTCATGGCGAGCAGGATGTCGGCGACATCCACGGCTGCGCCGAAATTCGCGCGGTTGATGGAGAGCGCGGCGTCATCGAACAGTTTCGGAAAGGATTCGCGGTAGAGTTCGAGTGCTTCCTGTGGCTGCCCGTCTTCAAGGAGATAGCCCTTGACGATGGCCATCGTGAAATGCTTCCAGAACTGCCCGTAGACTTCCTCCTGGCTGCGGCGGGCATAGTCGATGGCAGAATCCCTGTCGCCTTGCAGCGCGCTGAAAATTGCTCGTTCGTCGATCATGACGCTGGCATCCGGATTCAAAGCGCTGGCCCGGTCCAGCCAGCATCCGGCAGCCTGGTCGTCATTGAGATCCATGAAGAGCTGTGCCATTTCGACGCGCATCAATGGCTCGTCGGGATCCAGCGCCTGCGCTTTCGACATCGCCTCGTGCGCCAGGTCGAGACGGTCCTGTACCGTCCAGAGATCGTAGCCGATAAATTGGTAGGTTCGGGGATGGCGCGGATCGATATCGCGCATTCTCTGCAAAGTCGCACGCGCTTCATCATCCTTCCCGGTCGCGCGTAACCCGGTCGAAACGTTGCCGAGATTGATGACGTAAAGCGGATCGTGGACGGCAGCCCGCTGAAATCGCGCCAGCGATTCGGGCGTCTGACCTCTAATAAAATGCAGAAACAGGCCGTACCACATGTGGCCCTGCGCGTAATTCGGCGCGAGTTCCAGGCCGCGAAGGTAGGCCTCTTCGGCGGCATCGTAGTCCCCTGCATACTCGTACATGCTCGCGAGTGATATGTGAGCTTCTCCCGCGTCAGGATCCAGTTCGAGCGCTTTATCGATGTACGGCTTTGCTTCGCGCGCAACCACGGCGGGTGACAGGCCGCCGTAATCGACCTGCAACTGTATGGTGTCGGAGACGCCGACATAGGCCAGCGCGAAATTTGGATCGAGGTTGATCGCGCGCAGGAACCAGGACTTCGCCTCCGCGATGCCCTGGACCACCCTTGTCGCCATGCGTTGCCTGCCGAGCAGGTAGGCCTCGTAAGCTTCGAGATTCTCTGTGGGCTTTTGCGCCAGGCGCATTTCCTCGTCGCTCGTCAGGTTGGCGCGCAGTTCGCCGGCAATCGCTTTCGCCATCTCCGTCTGTATGTCGAAGATATTCGATGCCGTCAGTGCACGGTCGTAGATCTCGGCCCACAGGTGTTCGTCCGTGTTCGCGTCAATCAGCTGCACATTGATTCGGACGCGGTCTCCGGCGCGCTGCACGCTGCCTTCCATGACCGTCGCGACGTCGAGTTCGTCACCGATCTGGCGCATCGATTTTTGCGTATCGCGGTATTGCATTACCGACGTGCGCGAGATGACCTTGAGCGCCGAAATCTTCGCGAGATGAGTCAGGATGTCGTCGTGAATGCCGTCGACGAAAAACACATCGTCGGCGGTGTTGCTACGGTTGACGAACGGCAACACGGCGATCGATCGCCGCGAAGTGTTTGGCGCCGGGTCGGATGAAGCTGTTGTTTGGTCCGGATCGCCGTTGCCGCTCTGCGACAGGAACCTGTCCGCGAGCAGCAGGCCGACGGCAATGACAAGGATGACCATGATCAGGCGATCGAGCCTGTGCCCGGTCTGCGCCGTGATCGACCTGGAGCGGTCGACGTTGCGTTCTCGCTTGACGCCCTCCGGCGTCAGCTCGAATGCCCAGGCGAAGGCGAGCACGATCGGGAATCCCAGCGCAATGATGGCCAAGGCCAGTTGCATGATCCAAACCGGCGCTCCGATGTTCTCGAGCACCAGATCGAGCACCTGCAGCACCAGCCACGCGGCGACTACGTAGGCGGCGCCGACGCGAAAGACATTGCGGCGCTTCAGTTCCCCGAACAGGTTGGACATCCTAAGACCTGTGCTCCCTCGTACGGTCGCTCAATGTATCAGAATTCAATGGCTTGCAGTACGATTCGCAGAGCTGGAAACTTCGATTCCGCGATCGACAAAACGTTGTGCCATGGGGGAGACAATGATGATCGACAGCAAACCGGGCCGCATCGCGAAGGGCATGCACCTGCTGACCGGCCTCATGCTTGGAATCGGCCTTTCGTCCTGCGCCGTGCAACCGGACGTCGATGCGCAAACGTCAGCGCCGCCGATGGCCGTGCAAGGTCCGTTGCGGCCGCCCGTTTCCGGTCGCAATGCCGGCGTGTCTGCCGGTCATCCGCTGACTACTGCGGCAGCGCTGGAAATCCTGTTCGAGGGCGGTAACGCATTCGACGCCGGTGTTGCCGCGCTGCTCGTCGGCGGCACCGTGGAGCAGGATCTTTACGGCATAGGTGGCGAGGCGCTGATCCTCGTGTATCCGCAAAGCGAGAAGAAAGTAACGTCGATCGCGGGGCAGGGATGGGCAGCTCAATCGGCAAACATCGACGACTATCTGCGCGAGGGCAGGACGCTCGAGGGCAAGGGTCTCGACCCGGCGGTTGTACCCGGCGCGCTGCATGGCGCGCTGACGGTGCTCGAACGCTGGGGCACGATGTCGTTCGAGCAGGTCGCGAAGCGCGCGATCGAATACGCGGAACAGGGATTCCCCCTGCGTGGGCGGACGGCGGATGCGATCCGCCGCGAAATCCGCTTCATCAACGCGTGGCCGGACAACCAGCGGACCTGGTTGCGGCCCGACGGCTCGTTTTATCGCGCCGGCGATACGATCAGGCTGCCGGCCCTGGCCAGCACTTACAAGCGGATGGTCGAGGCCGAGCGCGAGCACGCCGTGAACGGCAGGGTAGCGGGCATCGTGGCGGCACGCGATCGCTTTTACAAAGGCGACATCGCGGAGGAGATGGTCGCCTACCTGCAGCGACACGGGTCCGGATTCGAGCTTGCTGATTTCGCGGAGTTTTTTGCGCGCATCGAGGAGCCGGTCAGGACCGATTACCGCGGCTATACCGTTTACAAGCAAGCTTTTAACAGCCAGGGGCCGGCGCTGCTGCAGGCTTTGAACATCCTCGAGACTTTCGACCTCAAGGCGATGGGCCATAACAGCCCGGACTACCTGCACCTGATCGTCGAGTCGCTGAAGCTCGCCTACGCGGACCGCGACAGCTATTACGCGGATCCCGATTTCGTCGACGTCCCCGCCGAAGGCCTGCTGTCGAAGGAATACGCACGGCAGCGTGCGGCGCAAATCGACATGCGGCGCGCGTCGACCTCGTTCGTCGCCGGCGACCCGCTGCCGTTCGACTCTTCGGTAAATGACTGGAACTTCTGGGTTGCCGGTCGCGACGAGGCGGAATCCGAACCGAGCACCGCATTCGTCGATCACCCGCAATCCTTAAAAGACACTTCGCACGTGGCGATCATCGACAAGGACGGCAACGTTTTCGACAGCACGCCGAGCGGCGGCTGGATCGGCGGTGCCGTGATACTGGGCGACACCGGCATCGGTATGAGTGTGCGCGGCGAGCAATTCTGGCTCGACAAGCGAAAGGCTGCCCAGCTTCGGCCGCGCTCGCGCCCACGCTATACGCTGACGCCGAGTATCGTGGTGCGCGACGGCAAAGCGCTGCTCGCGATCGGCACGCCCGGCGGCGACAACCAGGAACAGACGATACTGCAAGCATTACTCAATATCATCGAGTTCGAAGAAAACTGGTATCCCAACCTGCATGCCGCCATTGAATGGCCGCGCGTGCAAACGTTGCACTTTTACCTGTCGTTCTGGCCGCACAGCACCGGCTTCAATCGTCTCAATATCGAGGCGAACATCGGCGATGCGGTCATCGAAGAGTTGCGGCGGCGCGGCCACGACGTCAACGTGGTGCCGCCATTCAGGATCTCGGGCTGCGCGACGGCGGTGATGCTGGACCCGCATACCGGCAATCGCATCGCGGCCGGGGACCCGCGGCGCGACTGTTATGCAATAGCCTACTAGTCTTCGACGTGTACGCGCGGATCGAGTTTGCCAACGTCGTCAACGGTAACCTCGTAATAGTAATCACCGTACGGTTGGTTGGCAGGAACGCACCACTCGAGTGTAGTCGAGGAGTCGTAGGTGGTGCTTTTGCTGTCGATCCAGGCAGCACCTGATTTTCCGACCACGGTTACGGTGACGGTGTTGTAATCCACCGGGTCGCTGCGGCGTTTATTGGGCATCAGCTTCACTGTGAAATTGCCACGGCGTTTTACCTTTCGGATGGCCGGCGTCACCCTGAGCTCCGAATCGCCATAATGCAGCTTGACAGACAAGGATTTCGGGCCGTCGCATGAACTTTGTCCGCCGAGCGCGGCGCAACCGGAAAGAAGCAGCGTGCCTGCGATCAAGAAAATCGTTGATTTCATATTTTGCCCCCGGAGACGGAAGACTCCGCTTTCCTGCTCGATGATGAATTCTTATTTAATTGGCCGAACAGCTTTAACAAGCATAGCCTGTTTGGGCAGTATTTACATTTTTTTCCTAAATACGATCCAGGATCGCCCTGAAGCGCGGATTTTCGCGAATCGGGGCCAAATGTGGCTCAGCTGCCATTATTTGCAGGGAATACCCCATGTCTGCGGCTAATTCGAGTGCGGACAGCGCCGCGTCGGTGTTACCGATACGCAGCAGCACGAGACCATCGATGTAATGCACGTAAGGATCGTCGAGCTCTGCATCCAGCGCGCGTTCAATCGATACACGGGCGTCGGCGTACTTGTCGAGCATGGCGTAAATCCAGGCGAGATCTATGTGGTTATAGGGATCGTTTCGATTGACCTCGAGTGCCCTCGTCGCAAGTCGCTCGGCTTTTTCGAACGCTTCCCGCGCGTCGTCGATGCGGCCGGCGATCCACAGCGCATCGCCGAGATTCGACCACCGGAGGTGGTTGTTCGGCGTCAATTTGATGGCTTCTTCGTGGCTCGATATCGCCTCGCTGAGTTGACCCAGGTAGTAATGCATGAGGCCCAGGTTGCTGTAGCTGTTCGCATCCGGGGCGAGTTCGATCGATTTCTGCAATGCCTGAACGGCTGCCGCAAAGTTGCCGACGAGCATGTGTGCCGCGCCGAGATTCGAGTAACCGGTCGAATTCTCGTTGTCGAGCCTGACGACCTTTTCCCACTCCGTGACGGCCTCCTCGTAACGGCCGGAGCGAAACAAGAAAACACCGAGTGAGTTATACGCCGACCAGTCCCCCGGGTGCAGGCCGACCGCCTTCCTGAAATGCGCTTCGGCCGCGACCGGGTCCAGCAATCTGGTATAAGTCTCGCCGAGCCCGGTCAACGCCGCGACGCTGGTCGGCAGGATATCGAGCGCTTTCAGGTATGCGGCTTCCGCTCTTTCGTACTCGCCGGTTTCGAAATAGAGATTTCCCAGAGCCGTATGCACCACATCGAGATTCGGATTCAGGGCCAGCGCACTGGCGCATGAGCCATGTGCTTTCGCGATATAGGGAGAATCGTCGGTCTCATAGTATGCGTCGACAAACGCCGAGCACTTGCCGGCATGCGCGGCAGCATAGTCTGGATCGATTTCAAGCGCCGCATCAAACCATTCGATTGCTTTGATTGTTGAGGTGATCAACCTGGGGCGGAGCAGTATTTCCGCGCCGCGCCGATACAGCATGTAGGCGTCGAGGCTCGGGTCGTCGTCAGGAAAAACAGACGCGGCCTGCGTTTCCGGTGGCAGGGCGACTCGAACGTTTGCAACGACCAGCTCGGTGATCTCGTCGCGAATGTCGAAAAAATCCTCGACTCCCCGGTCAAAACTGCGGGACAGGATATGGAACCCCGTCTCGGAATTGATGAGTTGCATGATGATGCGCATGCGCTCGCCGGCGAGTTGCACGCTGCCCTCGATGTAGCGCGCAACGCGCAGCCGTTCGCGGACCCGCTGCGAAGGCGAATTCGGCGCCAGCGTGAACGCGTCGCCTCTCGATGAGACGAGGAGCCCGGGAACCCGCGACAGGCGCGTAATCACGTCGTCGGCAAGGCCGCTTGCGAACACGCCCGTTTCTTCGCTGCCATCCAGGTTGGAAAATGGCAGCACGGCGATCGTGTTGGCGAGTATCGGCGGCAGCACGCTTTCGGTGGTGGCCGGAGCACTCGCCGTACGGGTTATATCCGGCAAGCCGATGCTACGGTCGTAGATGAATACGGCGATCGCTGCGATGCCCATCGCGCCGATAATGGACAGGTACGTCCTGCTGAAGCGCCTGCGCATCGCATCCCTGGGTGACAGCTCGTGCACCACCGCGCGGCCGTCGCGAAACTCGAGGAACCAGGAGACGGCGATCGCAATCGGGAAGCCGGCAATCACGAGCACGGTAACGAAAGTGCCTGCCCATTGCGGCAACAGGAGCTGGTCGAAGACGATGTCCACGATCTGAATGATCAGCCAGCCGACGACCAGGTAGGCGATCGCCGTTTCGAGCACGCCGCGTTGCCTGAGGTTCTCGAAAAGACCGATGTCGTCGACGTCGAATCGCCCCGTCGAACGGAATCTGCTCGTCGACGTTTGCGCCGAATGCGGGACCGGCTCGACGATCAGCCGGTAGCCGCGTTTCGGCAGGGTCTGCACGAATCGCGGATCGTCGGAATCGTCATTGAGCGCGTGACGGATCTCGCTGATGGCATGGTTGAGCGCCTCCTGGCTGCCCCGGCCTTTGCCCCATGCCGTTTCGATCAGACGATCGCGCGTGACGAGCTCGCCCGGATTCGAGGCCAGGCACAGAAGCACTTCCATGGATTTCGGCGGCAGGTGGGCTTTGCCTGCGGCGTCACTAATCTCCCCTTTGGGGGGAATGACGAGCAGATCTCGAAGATAAAATCCCTGCAGGAGATCAGGATCCACGGTGCCGCCTACCTTGTCCCTCTCGTCGCAAAGGATAGCATTAGTGAGGCGCGCTCAATTTACAAACCGGCCCTGGGAGATTGTGACCAGGACCGCTGTCACGACGGTTACTGCCCAGCCGTACAAATAAGAAGTGTTATTGACTCAGCGACTGATCGTCGATTCGGGTCCGATCGCCTTCAACACTTCGCGCGTCAGGTCCCAGCGATCGAAACCTTGCTTGCCGTAATCGAGTCCACGGCGCACGATGACGAGGTCCTGTGTCGGCACGACGATGACGTACTGGCCCCGATTGCCGGAGGTCGAGTAAGCACTTTTCGGCACGTCATGCCTGTCGTCGGGCACCAGCCACCACTGAGCGCCATAAAAATTACCGCGGTTCGCGGTTGCCGGCGCAGGCGTGCGCACGAATGCTATCCATTCCTCCGACAGCAGCCGCTCGCCTTCCCACAAACCGTTTTGCAGATAAAGCAGGCCGAATCTGGCCAGGTCTCGCGCGTTTGTGTAGACCTGACTCGACAGGATGAAGTCGTGGAAGCGATCCGTGCTTACAAGCGTATTGCGCATGCCGAGCTTGTCCAGAAGCACACGCCGCGGAAATTCCTGGTAGGCCTGGTCGCTGCCCAGGGCTTTTTTCATCGCGAAGACCGCGAGCAGCGTATCGTAATTCTCGTAATCCCAGAAAGTGCCCGGGTTCCGGATGAGTCCGCGGTTGCGCATGCCGTGGATCGAACTGGCGCCCGCCCAGTAAGCGAGGCCGGAGCCCGTCGCATACTCCATGTCGAAGCTGTCGACCGGGTGAAGCCCGCTCGACATGTGCAGGGCATGCCGCAATGTAACGGCATTGCGCGGGTCGTTCTGCGGGTTCTCGACGGCCGGTTCCCAGTCGAACGGTAATGCCGCATCGAGGTCCAGCTTGCCCTGATCGACGAGCATGCCGATGAGTGTCACCGCGATGCTCTTCGCGGTCGACCAGGTGCGCGTGCGGGTCGACATGTCGATGCCGTCCGTATAACGCTCGTGAATAATGTCGCCTTTGTAGACGACCATCAGGCTCAGCGTATCCTGTTCCGGCGTGTCCCGATCGAACGCCCAATCCGATGCCGCGCTCAGTGCACGCGCATCGACATTCGGCGGCAGCGGCTTGTCCGCGACAAGGTCGCCGTTCGGCCAGGGCGTCGTCGCCGGATTCAAAGCGGGGTAGGGCAGGTCCAGTCTCGGCAGCGACTCGATGTCGTCGAACGTCTGGTCCGGTGACATGACAACGCAGCCGATGCCTTCTCTATATGCCGCGCGGATGACAGGTCCGGTGGTCGGCCCGCCGATGGCGACCGCTCGACGATCGGTGTCGACGACGTACTCGCCACCATTCGGTGTGCCGACGTATCCGCCGTATCTCGGATGCGTCAGATAGGCGAGCTCCTGGGCGTAGACCTGCTCGAGCGATCGGTTTGAGGTAAACAGGCCATTGCACATCAGGACGGCTTGTACGCCATTCCTGATCATGACCCGGTTGGTGTGAAAGTAGTCATAGCCACGCTCTTGCTGAGCATCGGTATGCGTGTTCAGAAGCAGCAAGAGCAAGGCGAATAGCAGTGAGATGCGTTTCATGTTCGATCGGTGCCTGAGCTGAGCCTTGACAGCGGCAATATAACGAAAACGGGGCCAAGCCGGAATGTTATTCCGTTTGACCCCGCGTGATCGGCGATCGCGCTGCTATTTCTTCTGCCAGCGGCCGTCGCGGTCCTGGTAATAATGTCCCGGCTGTGTTCGCTGCACTGCCAGCTCATAAAAACGGTTAGCGACCTGCGCTACCGTGGTGCCGGTATTTTCCGCGGTCTTTTCAAATTGCTCCTGACGCTTGGCATTGACGTCCGCTATTAGCGCACGCACTTCGGCATTCGGTGGCGTCTGCACAGCGGCGAGGTAACCGTTATTGGCTTCGCCGACCAGTCCCCGATCTTTGGCGTCGCCGATGTCCAGCGCCCACGCGTTCTGCAAGATCAGCAGCAGTCCGATAGCGGCAAAGATAGAATTCATCTTCTTCATGATCAAAATACCTCGCTGTTCTCGGCGAACAGACTCTCGAGTTCCTTGTCGACCTGCAACCGGATATGGTGTTCGATCTTGACGTTCAGATTGATCTCGATCGGCTTATCCGGCGCTTCGACCTTGACGGTCGGGTTGCACGCCACAAGGAAGGACAGTAATACCAGCAAGACAAACGTCGATTTCATATCGGTACCGCCCCTCAAAAAATTCAATCAAGCTTACCTCAAGTTATTTGGACCTGGTAGCGACGCAAATTACTGCTTGAGGCGCTTCTCCAGGACCTCCTCGACGGCGCGCGCCGCCTGCAGACTCCTGAGCATTTGCGGAACGTTGTTTTCCACACCCAGATTCAGGATGATCGGCCGCCCGCTTTCGAGATCCGGATTCCGGCCGGTCAGGCGCATCTGCAATTTCAGGTCGCCGTTAGTCACGTAATCGACCTGTGATGTCAGCGAATCGTACTGGAAATTGCCGAGCGCCCGGGTCGCGAATGCGATACCCGAGGCGCCGGTACTGCCAGATGGGATCCCCGGCCGATAGCGAATGACGCCGCCCGGCGCCACGCCTGTCAGCTTGCCGTCTTTGATCGTCACAGTTTTTCCTTCGATGGTCACCGGTAACTCCGCGCCGACACGGCCACTGATCTCGATCGCCTCGAATTCCTCGATCGCCAGCACCCTGGCGAGGTCGACCGACGCAACATGCAGGATGAGATTGTTGCTGTCGCTTGCTGTACGGAAGCTGAACGGATCCGCCGTGATGACGCCACCGAAAGCGGTCATCCGCAGGTTGCTGACGTCGACCGCAAGCCCGTCGGGATGCAACGCGTAATCGGCCGTGATGTTTTCGACCGGCAGGCCCATATCCACCAGGGCGACCTGGATCGTCGACGGGCTGATCGCAATGCCGGTTGCCGGATCGTAAGCGGCCTCGATTCTGGTCGTCACACCGGCAAATGCGGTGTCCTCCCAGGCACCGGCAAGACCGCTGGCAAGGATCGATGCCTGACCGCCGACTCGCCATTGATCCTGCGTCTTTTGCCAGGTGGCGATCAGTCCGAATTCGACGGTACCGGCTCTCAAATCCCAGTTCAGGTCCCATGGCGAAATCCGGCTCGACAGCGCATTCGAGGCAAAGGACAGCGCGGCATCCCTCGTCATCGATAGTCGGCCACGCGCTCGATCGAGATTGTGGTTGACCTCGACGCTGCCTTCCTGTTGCAGGCCCGCGGTTTCGAAACGGACGGCGACTTCGGCTGCCTTTCGCGAGACGCGCCCCCTGGCCCCCGGCAGGCGGATCCGGCGATCGTTCCAGCCTGCCGAAGCACGCGATGCATGGAAGCGGGCCGATGCCAGCGATTGCCCGCCGGACTGGCTTACCGACACTTCGTCCAGGAATACCGGGGCAGAAAACGTCAGGCCTTCGTCCAGGACGTAGTCGTCGATGCGGATATCCGCAGACCGTGCGCTGGCACGCCAGTCACTCCCGGTAAACTCGAACTCGGCGTCGGACGTGAGCTTTGTGTCCAGGCGTGCGAACTGCACGTCGGGCCCTGTAACGCCGCGAATGTCGAGCGTGGCGTCAGAACGCACGGAGACCTTGACGACATTCTCACCGATGGTGAGGTCCTGTAATGCCCTCAATTCGAAGCGCTCGATCGCCGCAAACGGCAACACCAGGTTTTCACCGACCATCTGGACCGCCCCCGAGCACGCGTTGCCGCTATTACATGACAGCTCTGATAGTGACACACGTAGTGCGTTTCGCCTGTTATCGGCAATCCCGATTACCATCGCCGATTGCCGGAGCGACCACTGCAAGTCCGTAATGGCGGCGCTGATTTCGGTCGTGCTGGCCGATTCGATCGTGACGGAGCTGAGCGCGTCCTCGAAGCCGCCAATGTCGAGCGCGATCGTCGTCGTCGGCGTGAAATCCACATTCACGAACGGGATCTGGTTCGGGTCATTGGCGAACTCTCCATCGAAACGCAATGTCGCCGTGCCGGACTCAACCGTGACTGCGTCGACTCCGAGCATAGCGATCATGGGGCTCCAGATGCGCAGGTCGAGCAAGCCGGAACCGTTGAACAGAACCCCGGTGTCGTTGCGCCGTATTTCGATGCCGAATGACTGCTGCAGGTTATGGTTTTCGATGTTGGCGAAAGTCAGCCCGAGCAAATGATCCGTATCTGACGTACGCCGCAGTGTTGCGGACAGGAAGAACACGTCGACGATCGCTGTCAGTCGTTGCTGGGTCTCGGTTACCTGCCAGTACATGTCGCGAACGGCGGGATAGGGGGCCGCGCTGATCTCGCCGACGATGAATTCGTTACGGGGCAACTGTTGCGGCAATGACAGAACCTGGTTCAGGATTTCGGCGATTGCGAGAGGCTGTTCATCGTCGTCGTCGGGTAAGGTAATTTCGATACTGGCGGCGCGAAACGTCCTGACACCCGTCGGCGAACTACGTAGCGGTAATCGCAGCCCGTTGATGCCGATTATCATGCCGTTGACATGTCGAAGCTCGAGATAGCTGATGCGCGCGTCCCTTGTCGCCAGTGCATCGAGCGACACGTCTGTGACGGTCAGGCCGTACTGTGCGAGGATCGGATTCGATATGCGCTCGATAAGCGTGTTGCGCAGATACCATCCGGTCACCAGCAGGACCATGACGATGGCAAGTGCGAGCGCAATATACTTGACTGCTTTCATGTCATTTTCGCAACTCTTATCCGGCGCAAACGTATGCCCGGGACGACCGGCGGACCAGGCGAGCGGTCACGCTATGATCATGATGTCGGACATGCTGTCGCGGCGCCGGTTTCCCCGATACGCAAAAATTACGACCATTGCACGGTTTCGGATGGTGAATTTTCCTACGATTGAGTATGGGATCTCGAATCGCCAAAATCTCCGTCGCGTGGTTTTCCTTATGCGCTATTGTCGCATGCAGCGGCGGTTCTGGTGGTACCGGCGCACCGCCGGGTCCGCTGCCACCGCCCGGCCCGGTCCGGTTCCATTGCGCGAAGGACAATTCCTGCCCGGAATTGATGGTCGACGGGGACCCGTTCGCGGAAACCAACATGATGCCGGACGCCTTTCGCGGCTACGGCGATCCGAGTCTCGAGCACGATGCCGGAAGCGGCACACTTTGGATGGCCTATAGCTGGCTCAATATTCAGGTGAGTGACCCCGGCCCGCCACTCGTGTTCGATCTCGGGGTCAGGACGCATCTCGCGAAAAGCGATGACAACGGCGCTTCGTTCACCTTCGTTCGCGCCGTCAACGAAATGGCGATGGAAGCACATCCCGATAGCGGAGTCATGGGCTGGAGCGTGCACGAGGTCCCGACGCTGGTCAAAGAACCGTCCGGCGTGTGGCAGCTGCTGTGGTTCAAATATTTCAATCCGTTCGGTACGGTGACGGGCGTAGACGAACGCCAGGAATTCCTCTACTGGCGCACCACGGCAAGTGATCCCGCTTCGCTCGGCGACAGCAGCGAGATATGGGCGACGTGGCTGGCCACCTCTCCGTCGTGGGGCGCGCCGATCGACATGAACGACATACCCCAACTCGCGGACTGCGCAGCACTGACGGAACCGGGACTGTTTGCATTCAATGCGGATACTTACCTGGCCTCGACCTGCCTCGTCGTGGACGGCAGCGGCCGCCGTACGGATCTCGAAAGGATCGTGCTGTTACAACAGACCCTGGCCGGTTACAGCTATGTAGGAGACATCCTCGATGGACAGGATGCATCGATACTTGGCGTCGATACGATCGAACAGGCCGACATCACGCTGGCGCGCGATGGCAGCATAATCCTGATCGTGACGCCGATCATTCTGGGCGCGGATCCTTCGCACCAGGGCTGTATCGTCTACGAATTTTCCGATTTCGCATCCGCGACGCTGCTGCGTGATGGCAATGGGCGCGCGGTCCCGCGCGTTGAAATTACCGCTGACGGTAACGGCCTGGGACCGGGGCTTTGCAGCTACGATGCAAACAGTGAAACAGGTGTGTTGCTCGTGATCACGACGGTGTCGCAGAATGGCACGGACATCGAATTTTCGCTTCGCGCCACGGGCATTCACCCGTAAGCATTGCAGCTCTGTTTGCGTCACGTGCCATTCCTGTCCAGCGGATCAACGCGATCACTTTCGGAACTGTCAGTAGCGGACAGTTCCCAGAATCGTCGCGTAAGAATCAATTGTCTGATCAGCATGACAAGTGCAACGACAACGGCTATGAATGCGAACGCACCGCGATGACCGCTCATTTGCAGGTAAATGCCGAA
>JBFHXJ010000058.1:0-25606 GCA_041598995.1 Woeseiaceae bacterium
AGTGTTTCCCAGGCTTCGCTCTGTGGGTCGTCCATTGGCGCGCCGTGCCTCTCCAGCAATGCCTCCACATTTTCTGGTTCACCGAGCAAGCCATACAGATAGGCAATATAGTCGGTTCGGAATGTAGCACCGGAAGACATAATTGTTACGGCGCGATCCAGATTCTGTGTCGCTGCGACTTGATCGCCTAACCGGTACTGAGTCGTGGCCAGATCCAGGTAACCGTTGTAAGCACCAGGAACCATTTCGATCAACCGCTGCTGATGCTCCGCGGCAGCCTCCAGATCGCCGGCGCGCATATACAGCAGTCCGATATTAATCTGCGACCGGATATCAGATGAATCAATCACGATTGCACGCTCGCTGACTTCTATCGCCGCGCCATACTCGCCACTCTGCTCCGCAAGCTGTCTTGCCGATTCAATGAGTACGTCGGGGTCATTAGGGCTTAGTTCGATGGCGCGTTCAAAATTAGCCCTCGCCTCGTCCTGACGATCATAGTAATACCGGTCACGCATCGCGATGACGTTGTAAGCCAGCCCAACAGTCGGATCCAGTTCGATCGCCTGTCTTGCATAGTCTACCGCCTGCTGTCGATTCGACGGCCTGGCATAGTGAATCCGAGCCAGCAGAGCGTAAGCATCCGCAAATGCCGGATCCGCCCTAATCGACTTGTTCAACGAATCGACGTGTGCCGGCCAGAACTCTGGAAAAAAGACGGGATTCGGTAAACTCAGCGCATGCAGGTAGTGCGCATAAGCTACTGCAGATTCGGTCGGCCGGCTCTCAACGCGCGCCTGCTCTTCGGGTAGCAGTTGCAATTTCATGTTGTGCGCGATCTGTCTCGCAACTTCGGCCTGCACCGCGAACACGTCCGTTAGCTCCTTATTGAACTCTTCCGACCACAGGTGTGCGTCGGATCGGCCTTCGATGAGCTGAGCCGTGATCAGTACCCTTCCATTGGCATAGCGGACGCTGCCTTCCATGATCATGGCAACGTTCAGCGCCTTCGCAATCTCGGGGATGGACGGTCGATTCTCTTCGTACTGCAGGACGGAGGTTCGTGACAGGACGATCAGGCCGCTGATTTTCCCGAGCCGATTCAAGGTCGATTCGTGGATGCCGGCCGCAAAATAGGCATTGTCCGGGTTCGGACTCAGGTTCTCGAACGGCAGCACCGCAATGGAGTTGGGCAAAACATCCTGCACCGATTGAGTATCGAAGTTCTCCGCCGTGGGTTCCATGGGCGACGACGTTGTTGTAAGCGCCACAGTCTCGTCCCCTTCATCAAGGACATAGTTATCGGTGAACAGGAACACCACGGCAAGCGCCAGTACGCCGAACAAGACGTGCTCGATCTTGCGGCCCCGGCTTGAGCCAGGCGCGTCGCCGTTACCTTCTCTCACCAGCCCTTCGGGCGTCAGATTGAAAGCCCAGCTGATAATAAGAGTGACAGGAAAACCGATGGCCAGCAGGAGGATGACCATCGTATCGAACCAATCTGGGAGACGCAGCGGCGCCTCCACGGTAGCAACGATCTGGATAAGCAGCCATGCTACCACCGCATACACGGCGGCCACCTGAAAGATTTTGCGTCGCTTGATTTCCCCCAGGAACGACATACTGGCTCCCGATTGTTTTTATGGTCTGGATTCTACCCGGATAGGCGCTCTGAAAGCCGAAGATTCGATTATTTCTCGGTGAATTGGGGCCGTATTCGAAACCGACAGAAATTCTGTACGTCCGTTAAGGGTCGTTAGCGGCCCTTGAAAGCAAGTCTAGCTGAATATCCGCTTTCGGGGGCAAAGCGGACATTGGAATGTTTCAGAATCGGCCAACATTACCGTCCGCTTTCTGCCGATCGCGGCACAGCTGGAATCTTGCTGACTGACCGCCAGCGCGCCTATATCAAGATCGTTGTCTATACTGAATATTCGGTCGCAACTAGCGTTGCGGCCAAGACCACGTGAGATAATCAAATGCTCAAAAAAATGAGAGTCACTCTATGTCTTCTCTTTGTTTATGCGATGGCGACTGTTGCCGCTGCGGATGAATTTCCTGACTGGGCCATCGAAACATTACTGGCGCCGTGGTATGCCGCTTATAATGCCCGAGATGCCGAAGCTTTGGCCGATATGTACACAGCAGTTGCTCATGTCGGCGAAGTTCCGGAAGTGGTGCATAATTGCGCCGTGTTCCAAGCCGATACATTGTCAGTTCGACGAATGACGGTACGCGTACCGCAGGTGAAATAGAATGAACAATATGGTCATTGTGGCTTTGTTGATTTGCACGCTGGCAAGTTCAGGCTGCACTACTCTCGAGCCTATAGAAGCCTCTCCGGACGAAGTCCAGAGCCAGCTGCTGTCCGGCCAACTGGTGCAACCCGGTGATCGGGTCAGACTTGTGACAGCTGACGGCACAGTACACGAGTTTCGTATCACCCAAGTCGATCAGGAGCAAGGACTCGTGATCGGCAAGGATGCGCGCGTGCCGATTGCTGATGTCGTTGCAGTGGAAACCCGCGAAGTAAGTATCGGCCGATCAGCCCTGCTAGGTGCCGGTATTGGCTACGGAGTTGCCGTACTCATCGCAATCCTTATTGCGCCGGCCGTACTATTGGGCGCCGGTTAAGGCGATCATCGGTTCGGGGATTATCGGCCGGGCATCTTTTTTTGTTTGCTACGTGAACGTGTGGGATGTTTAAGATAATCGCAAAACAAATCGTCGCGATAATATTCCTGACGATTCTTTCCGGATGTGCGGCGCGTGGGCCCAACTATGTTGATGCAATCTCAAAAGCCACGCCCATACAAGATAACATGGCCCGAATCGTATTCTTTCGGACCCGGGAGAGCGCGCTGTACATCGCGAGAAAAGCGACGATTTCTATCGACGATGAGAAAGTCGGCGCCACCGCATACGGCGGCTTTCATTACCATGATGTGCAACCAGGCAGTTATCGTTTACGAGCAGATATGTGGGATGCGCCAGGCCGGTGTGAGTTGATATTAGATGCGAGTGTTGGCCAGACCTACTACTTCCAAGTTGATCCGCGCGACGAAAGCTTTGGTGCGTTTGCGGTTTCCGGGTTTGCAGCCGAAATGGTAAGTAGTGGCGTGCTCATAGGTCTCGCGGGTGGCTTGGCAGGCAGTACTGCCGAGTCTCTCGGCAAGGAATGTAGTGGCGCATTCAGGCTGTATCCGGTAGATCAGGAAACGGCAAATTCAAAGTTGCTCGACCTGAAGCTGTCGCAATAGCAGCCCTGTCGAAAAAGCCAAGCAGAAATTTTGTATCCGATTTAACCGTATCGCTTGCTGGAGTTCTTGAATGACAAACGCCGTATTACGCGACAGTGTCGAAAGAAAGCATCGATCTGGCCCTGTTGGGGGTGCTTTGTTGCAGGAGGATCCGCCCGAATTCCGGCGCTTTATTGCCGCATCGAGACCACTTGATCTGGAAGGTATCGATTGGGACCAAATCCCGTCGCATGCCATATCCGACGATATCCTTCGCATCCTCGCATACATGCAGGACGTGGAGAGCCACACCGTCGTTTTTCCCAGGACGATTTTTTCGCAACGCGCCGTCGACGATGAGGTCATCGGCACATTTTTGATTTGCTGGCTGTACGAGGAAGGAATGCATGGCCGTGCACTTGCCAAATTTCTTGCCTGCGCAGGTCACCCGGTTCAGCCACGACTAAAAGGCCGAACAACTTTGATGGATCATGTCGATCGCACGCTGACAACAATGCTGGCTGCGACGTGGAAAGACTTTCTTGCACTGCATATGGCTTGGGGGGCGGTGCACGAGTGCACGACAATTCACGCTTACCAGCGATTGATGCAGTGTAATGATCATCCGGTACTGAATGAATTACTCAGACGCATCGTGTCCGACGAGGCTCGCCACTTTTCGTTTTACATGTGGCAGGCAGAACGGCGCTTGGCCAAACCGAGTGCGCGACGCATAGTTCGTACGATCATGGACCGTCTATACGTTCCGGTGGGAACCAATCACCAACCGGATAAGCTGGCGCGATGGGTATCCGGATACCTCTTCGACGGCGAAGATGGACGTGCTGCGGCCCGGCGGGTCGACAAAACGATCAGCAAGTTGCCCGGTTTTTCGGACGCAAACCTGCTTGGCGACTGGCTCGCGCGCAAGGTCTACACATAGCGCCGCCCTCGCGAGTGAGCGACGATAGACGTATTGTCGGAACGGGTCGCGAAATGAGTAACGCCGGACGTCCGCGGGCCGGGTTAATCCGCTGGCGCTGCTGGCTGAACGAAAGAACAAGGGCTGCTGACTACCCTGGCTGGGCATGAAAAAGGCGGGTGATCGACGCACTCGGTTAACGGAAGTCAAACGCACTGACGCTCGTATCTGGCATAATTATGCCGCTAGTCATACTGGCGATGCGTGTCGAAATATTCTGATCGGCGCTGACGATAATTCAAATACTGATGCCGAACATGCCGACGACAAAAAACGGATGGATCCCACCTACCAGATCAAATGTAGTATTTTGAAGTCGATCAGCTATTGGCTGCGGACCGCCTTTTTTACAGATAACCGTCACGGTGGCAGCCTCGGTAATGGATGGTGAGACTAATCCATCAGATGGAGACAGCTCATGAAACAATCCGATCCACTGGAATTTGTTGAAGAAGGAACGCTAATGCGGCCCGGCCCGATTGGCCGCACAGTCCGGCTGTTCCTCGGGCTCGCGTGTCTGTATGCGTTGTACCAGCTATTTCTGTACCGGCAGGAAATTGTCCAGACACCGGTATCGGTGCTTCCGAATATAGCGATCATGGTTTTTGTCACGGTATTGATTATTAACTATGTCGTAAACATCGGATTTGGAAAAAGTTGGGGCAGATGGCCAAGCTATTTGGCGATTGGCAGCATACTTTTGTTTGCAGCCATTGCCTGGCTGGCTTTCGGAACGGCAAATCACGCGTTGCCTGGCACCGTACTTTGGGTTTGGATGGTGTACTTTTTTGCACATTTGGGGGCGTCCTTCGTCTTATCGGCGATATTGGCGACCCCAGGATGTGAAATGCGTGCCATTCCGGAACTTATCGGCAGAATATCTGGTCGAGCAGCTGCCGAACATCACTGTCCCGCGGCATTTATCACCAAAATCGACGCATGGGAGAGCCAGCGGCGCAGCGCCTAAGGCAATTCAGAAAGCCGGTTTGCGCCCGTCGGCGTACATCAGAACCTGTGCGACGCAGAATGAATGAAACTGGATATATCTTCCAGCGCATCGAGTCTGAAAATACTGTCACCGATCCCTTCCGGATCCTCGAGTGCATGACCCGATCCCTCGTAGATTCGGACATCGATAGCTGGATTCTTCAGTGACCTGAGCTTTTCCGCGCTTTTCGCGGACGGAACGTTGGTGTCGTCCGCCCCGTACAGAACAAGTGCATCGACAGTCAGCCGGCCCCAATAGGGCAGCGGATCAAAATCTCCATTGGCGCTCCAGAATTTTCGCTGAGCAATATTCCTGATATGGGCAGTGGACAAATATGCGATGAGCCTGGAGATGCCGGGCAGGAATCCCATTTGCCTCAGGTTGTGGTCCTCCTCGTACATCAATTGTTCTTCCGGCGTGACGGCGGAGCCGACGACGCTGACAAGAAAGGCGATATCTGAAGAGCTGCCGACTACGATCGGCGCGATCCATCCTCCCTGGCTCATTCCCACCAAACCGATCTGATCGACAGCAACATGATCCTGTTCCTTGAGAAACTCAACCGCCGCCAGTGTGTCCGTGGCCAGATCCTGAAAGCTCGCATCTCGCCAGTCTCCCTCCGATTTTTCGGAGCCTCGTTTGTCTGGCAACAGCACTACGATGCCGTTTTCCTGCAGGTGTTGTGTCAATGTAAGGTACCAACGATTACCACGCTGGCTGGTACCGGAGCCGTGAATGATCACAGCCGCTGGAAACGGACCATCTCCGGATGGGCTAAACAACATTCCCGCAAGATCAAGTTGCTGCTGCGTATTTTTGAAGCTGACATCGACATAGCTGGTGTCTTCCAGCGTCGTTCCTCGAAAACCTCGAACATCCGATCCAGTCAATTGGGTAACGATCACCGGGCCGATGACCAGAAAGAGCACTGCAGCGTAGATGACGCCTCGAATATGTTTTTTCATAATGGCCGACGCTAATTTGGATTCAAGAGTCACGATACTATGGCCGACATCCATATTTTATGAGCTGAATGCGTCTGTTAGCACCACTACATCGCGATTTTTACCTCATTAGAAACGCGATAGGCACCTGTCACATCCCAGACAGGGAATCTTCTGAGCACGGCCGGCGACAGCTATTCGATCAGGGTGGAATCTTCAAACTCGAGAAGCTCGGCGGCCTCCGCTCCGGGTGCATGCGAGAAACAGCCTGCATCGAACCATTCAGTCTTGCAGCAGGGACCCACGCCAGCAAGAGTGTCTGCTACGTATAAGCCCTAGTAGATTCAACGACCCTGCTCTGCGATTCTTGAGCAATCGAAGCTAGCGGGACGGAGTAGATTGCTTCTCTGCAGTACCGACCCGCAAACGTGTCGGCAACCGATGCTTGAGATCATCGTTCAGGGGCGTGGCGGACAGGGCGCACAAACCGCAGGTAACTTGCTGGCGCTGGCCTTTTTCGACGAAGGCAAACAGGTTCAGAGTTTTGCAAGCTACGGTGGTGCGCGCCGGGGAACCCCCGTGATCTCGATGATCCGTGTCGATGATAAGCCGGTTCAGCTGCGTTGCGACATCGAGCGAGCCGATGCCATCCTCTGTTTTGACCAGACCTTGTTGGGTGCAGGATTACTGCATCGAGCGGACCGGCACACGCTGATCATGGTCAACGCCACCGGATCGCCGGACGACTTCTCGCACCTTGGCGACTACCAGATTTTTCCCATCGATGCGGTCGCTATCTCGCAGGAACACAAGCTCGGACGAATCGTTAATTCTGCGTTGCTGGGCGCGTTCTGCTGGCTTCTCAGGGCACCCGCTGTGGACACGATGAGTGCAACTATTCTCGAATCGGCACCGGTCAAACCAGACGAGAATGAGGCCGCTTGTCGGGCGGGATTCGCGGCGTCCATGCAGCAGTTTTCCCGAGGCGGGTCCATACGGGAGGCAGGTGCATCATGACCCAACCGGCGCGAGCCATCTGGACCACGGCATCCACTGCGCTCACCAAGACCGGCAGCTGGCGCTTGGCATTGCCGGCCTACGTGAATCCGCCGGCGCCCTGCCACAATAGCTGCCCGGTGAACGGCAACATCGCGGTATGGATTCAACATGTCAAGGATCAGGCTTACCGGGACGCGTGGTTGACCCTGATCGAAAACAATCCGCTGCCAGCTGTCACCGGCCGGATCTGTCACCGGCCCTGCGAACTCTCCTGTAATCGCGCACAACTCGATGAAGCGATTGCTATCCGTTGCCTCGAGCGCTTCGTGGGCGACATGGCTATCGACAAGGGATGGGCATTCCCTGACACGGATATTTCGAAGGAGGAAACGATCGCGATCGTCGGCGGCGGCCCGGCCGGGTTGGCTGCGGCCTTTCATCTGCGCCGGATGGGTTACGCGATCACAGTGTTCGAGGCGAAACCCCAGCTCGGTGGCGTGTTGCGCTACGGTATTCCGCCGTATCGGCTTCCCAAGGACATTCTCGACGCTGAGATTCAGCGGATAGTCGAATTCGGCATCGATGTCAGGACCAATACGCGGATCAGCTCGCGTGCCGACTTCGAGAAACTACGTTCGGAGTTTGCCGCGGTCTTTATCGCAACCGGTGCTGCAGTGCCTAAAAGGCTCTCCCAACTCGATTATTCGCAGCCATGCGTGATCGAGAGCGCCGATTATCTGGAGCAAAGCAACGCCGGAGATCAGCCTCGATGCGGTAAGCGCGTCGTCGTCATTGGTGGCGGCAGCGCGGCAATGGACGTCGCACGAACCGCCAGACGCCATGGCAAGGAAGTTGTCGTGCTCTGCCTGGAAGCGGAACCGCAAATGCCTGCACAAAGAGACGAGGTTTTGGAGGCAAAGGACGAGGGCATCAAATTGATTGACGGTGCCATGCTCCAGACCGTGACAGATCGGGGATCAAAGGGTCTGGCGCTAGCGTGTTTGAAGGTCGAATTCGAAGCTGGGGCCGAGCGCGGTGAGTTCGACGTCACCCCCATCCCTGGCACGGAATTTACAGTCGATGCTGACGCTATCGTGCCGGCGATCGGTCAGGATCCGGATACCAGAAATCTGCAGGACCTGCTGCACGTCGAGGGCGGGCTGGTGCATGTCGACGAGCAGCGACGCACCAGTCTTGCCGGATTTTTCGCCGGTGGTGACCTGGTTACCATGCAACGCTTCGTCACCGTAGCATTTGGCTTCGGTAAGCAGGCAGCGACCGAGATCGACCTTTATCTTCGTTCAGAGACGAAAGGCCGAAATTTCCTGTCGCAACCTGGTGTGCCGATCGACGTGATCAACACCCACTACCATCCGCAGGCCACAAGGGCACAGCAGCAACTCTTGTCCGCCGTCGAACGGCAGGCGAGCTTCGACGAGGTCGAGCTCGCCCTGGCCGGCAGCGAGGCCCTTCTGGAATCGCAGCGTTGTTTCAGCTGTGGGAACTGCACTTTCTGTGACAACTGCTTCTACTACTGCCCGGACATGGCCATCAGTAGGGAAAACGGTGGCTACTCGGTCGATGAAGACTATTGCAAGGGTTGCGGTCTGTGCGTCAGGGAATGCCCTACAGGCGCAATCGTTATGCGGCAGGAAATATGAATACAGCGTCCAGCAATAGAATGCTCCTGACTGGCAACCATGCCGCCGCCTGGGGTGCTCGACTGTCTCGGCCGAAGTTCATGGCCTGCTACCCCATCACCCCGCAAACACCGATTCTGGAGAGACTCACGGAATTCCAGATGCAAGGTGAACTCGACGCCGAAATCCTGACGCCGGAATCTGAGCATTCGGCCATGGCAGCTTGCATCAGTGCCTCGCTGACTGGCGTGCGCGTTTTCACGGCCACCTCCTGCCAGGGCCTGTTACTCATGCATGAGATGCTCCATTACGCGTCCGGTTTTCGAGCACCAATCGTGATGTTCAATGTGAACCGCACGGTCGCCTCGCCCTGGGGATTCTGGCCCGATCAGACCGATAGCGTGTCACAGCGAGATACCGGCTGGATTCAGCTGTACTCGGAAAGTGCTCAGGAATCTCTCGATACCGTCATTCAGGCGTTCAGTATGGCGGAACGGGTCTCGATCCCCGTGATGATCAGCCAGGATGCCTTCTACATTTCCCACGCGCTCGAGCCGGTCGAGGTACCGGCGCAGGAAACTGTGGATCGGTATCTGCCGCCCTACGAGCCGAAACAATTCCTCGACACGGAACGACGTGAATCTATCGGCAACGTAGTCAGCCCTGAGTTGTTTTGCCAGCACCGCAAGGACATGGGACAGGCGATGCAACTCGCGATCGCGGTGGCGCAGGAATGCGACCTGGCATGGGAGCGTCTCGTCGGCCGGCATTACGGCATCGTCGAGTCCTACCGATGCGAGGAGGCGGAGCTCGTCATCGTGACGATGGGTAGTATGTGCGGTACGGTGCGTCACGCGGTGGATGAAATGCGGGCAAGCGGGCATGCGGTCGGGCTGCTGAAAGTGCGTCTCTTTCGTCCATTTCCGACTGAAGCATTGCGGCACGCATTAGCTGGTGTCTCCGACGTCATCGTCCTTGATCGTAATTTCTCGCCGGGCACTGGTGGTGTCGTGCATCAGGAGCTGAAAAGTGCCCTCTTCGGCATGGCCGATGCGCCACGCGTACACGGATTTCTGGCAGGCGTAGGTGGTGTGAACGTGTCGCCCGGAAAGATCGAAGAATTGGTCGACCTGGTTCGCCGTGCCGAACCTTCGATCCATTCGGTATGGACGGCCTGACCGCATGAAATTAGCAGCAATTGAAGAAAGGCATCTTTTCGCTTCCGGGCACGCGGCGTGCCCCGGCTGTCCCATGGCATTGGCTATGCGTCACATCCTGAACACCATGGGACCGGATACGATGGCAGTCGCGGCACCGTCCTGTGCGGCCGTCATCTGTGGGCCGCAACCCTACAGTTCCCTGAACATTCCGGTTTATATGACCACGCTGGAATCGAGTGCGGCCGCCGCAAGCGGCATCCGCCGCGCCCTGGATATGCAGGGCAAACATGACACCACCGTAATCGTGCTCGCGGGCGATGGCGGGACCTATGACATCGGTTTTCAGGCTCTTTCTTCCGCTGTCGAGCGCAATGAAGACATGATCTATTTCTGTTTCGACAACGAGGGCTATATGAACACGGGCGGGCAAAAAAGCTCGGCTACACCGCTTTACGCGTCGACTGGGTCGACACCGGCGGGAAAGCCATCGAAAAAGAAGAATCTCGTGGAGATCATGGCCGCTCATGAAATTCCGTACACTGCGACAGCAACACCAGCGCACCTTGCCGATCTGGTTCGCAAAGTAGAGAAGGCGAAGAGTATTCCGGGCTCGCGCGTCATCACGGTACTGATTCCTTGTCTGGCCGGCTGGGGATTGGGTGATGATGAAGCGGTCGCCTCTGCCCGGCTGGCAGTAGACAGCGGAATGTTCCCCCTCTACGAAGTGGAGGACGGCCAGTATTACACACTGAATCAAACGACCAAGACCCGGTCGGTGAAAGACTATCTGCAGGCGCAGCTACGCTACGGTCACCTCGCTGCAGAAGAGCTCGAAGAAATTCAGGCTGCGGTCGACAATAACTGGGCACGGCTGTTGGAAAGATCAGCGGCAACTGAGCCCGGCATTAAGTAACGACTACTTGCGAATGGCCCAATGTCTGCGGGAGACACCGCAAGAATCTTTTTGGGAGAATACTCGTAACGTCTGCTTGTACGAACGGATTGGCTCAGGAAGTGTGTCGTACCAGGTTGGTCATCGTATCAAATAAGACCGCTGGCCCCATTTCCGCCAGTACCTCGTCGAGTGGCCGCGGACGGCCGATCGCAAATCCCTGTACATAGTCGATATCGAGATCGCGTAGCCGCGTTAAAACGCGATCATTCTCTACCTGCTCAGCCACAGTGCAGGCATGCATGACCTGTGCAATATTTGTTACCGAAGAGACGATTGCCTCAGACAGAGGATTGTCAAGAATATCTCGGATGAACACACCATCGACTTTGATGTACTGAACCGGCAGATCCTTTAGGTAAGCGAACGAGCAATGACCGGTGCCGAAATCATCCAGCGCAAGTCGGCACCCCAGCTTGCTGAGCTTATTGATGAATCGTTGTGCCCGTTCCAGGTTTCGCACGACTGCGGTTTCGGTAATCTCAAAACACAACGATTCTGGCGAGACACCGCTATCGACGATGCGTTGCGCTACGTAATCTACGAAATCATCATCCGTTAACGATTGCCCCGATACATTGATGCTGAAACTCGCCAGGTTGACTTCCAGCATATTGTCCGCATTACCTAGTTCATCGAGTGTCTTGTTGATGACCCAACGATCCAAAGCCGACATCAACTGATAGCGCTCTGCTGCCGACATGAATTTACCCGGTAGTACAAGTTTTTCATTCTCGTCGAGCATGCGCACGAGGATCTCGTAGCGGTTACTATTTTCTTCTTCTTTTAGCGATTGAATCTGTTGCGCATGAAGGGTAAACCGGTTTTCAATAATCGCAGATTGAAGATCACTGACCTGATCAAGGTCACTGCGTCGTTGAGCAATACTCGCGTCAATATCACTGAACACAACGACTCGACTGCCGCCCCTCTCTTTTGCTGATCGCGCCGCCACCTCGGCAGTATTCAGTGCGGCCGATGCATCAGTTACTACATCGGGCATGAGTGCGATCCCGATGCTCGCCGAAATGTCGATAGCCTTGCCGTCGTACTCGACAGTATCGTGCTTGATTTTCTCGAGTATAGACTCTGCTTTTGCCACTGCTCGCTGCTCATTGCAATCTCGAATGAAGAAGCCGATTCTATCTCCCGACAGATGGGATACAGCATCGTCCTCGCCGGCGAGATCATCAACGACTCCCATAATCCCGGTGATGACCTGGTCGCCTGCGATATGTCCGAACGAGTCGTTGACAACGTGTAACTTATCGATATCCAGGTACAGGAAGGCACATGGGATATTGGGATGCTGTGTCAGAACGGTGTTCATGTGCTGCAGCATTCCATGTCTCGACAAATGTTCACCGTTTGCCTGGTTTGTCGCACCTGTGAGTGAGTTGATTTTCGCGCAGATTGCCCGAACGAGCCTGATGCTTTCCTTCGGCAGAGGATGATCGCCAATCAGGACAAAGGTGCCTCTGACTTCGTCATGCGAATTGACGATCGGCGAACAAACAACTTTTGGCGCCGACTTGGTGCGCCCCTTGGACCCTTTCACATTGGTGTTTTCGTCAGATACGAGAACCTTTTTGTGTTTGTGAGCTGCCGAGTTGAGGCTGTCGAGCATCGCAACAAGTCTCTTGCCCGAACCGCCGTCAGTCAGAGCACTGGCTGGATGAGTCTGCTGAATGCCCAGGTGAGGCAAAGATACAGCCGCAAGATTGCAGCCGAAGTGAGCCGCCGACAGCTCAAGTACCGACCGCAGAATCGCCTCCGAGCCGGTGCTGCCATCGAGCTCGTCCATTTTGACCAGCAACTCCAGTCCATCGCGATCATCAGACGACATGCGGCGGACAGACGAGAGCTCAGCATTGATTGCTGCCTGCTGTTCTATGCAGGTCAGGATGGGTTTCAAGTCGCGATGCGCAGATTTGAAGTTCACCGGTTGCGAGGACTGCACCAGGACACTCAAGGTACCAATCAAGTCGTCGGCATCTTCACAATCCAGGTAGAAGACATAGACCAGGTTCTTGTCGTCCACTTTCTTGCAGAACCCGGGGCCCGGATTGCTGGTTCGAACGGATGAATTGACTTTGAATGGCTTACTTGCGCCCTCACCAGGACCTGTCCACACGATGTTACCGTCCGCGTTATGTATTGAAACAACAAAGGCGCCGTCGAGCATCTCCACGATTTGCTGGGCGAATATACTGAGGGACCCGGAATCCAGATACGCGCCAATGTTTTTCTGTCCCATAGGTCAACTCGGTTTTATGAACTGTGCTGTTGTGCGTGTCGGCGAACCTTGGGGAACATCCAACGATCAGCGACGCAGATTCACGAGGCTTTCGCTTAACCCGGCGGCGAGAGACATACGATTTCGGGAACGGCGAACGACACGACGTTCATGAGGTATTCGCGGTTGGGGTGCCGCAGGTTTGAGTAGCTCGAACATAGCAAGATCAGTTTCCCAGCTAACATAATCACTTGAATTTCAAAATGATGGGATTCAATTCACGTTTTAATAGGTAACCGGCGCTTTGGATTCTATTCAATGAAAACAATAAGTTATTGACCGCGCGCCGCTCTCGGCACGCCGGAGCCGCCGGTTCAGGTAAACGCCGGCAGCGATTTTCGACCGCGAAGCGATGCGCCAGTCAATTCCGGCCACCCTGACTGGTCATCTAAAAGGGCAAGCCGATACCTTTTCGCACCAAGGTCGCAGACGAGCGCCAACGTGGATGAATACCGGGCGAACTGCTTTGTCGTTCAGCTACATGATCGGCTGGCAACAAGCGAGCGATATCGGCCTGCCGGCCCTGCGCCTGTGCCGATGCAGAAGATTCCACAAAGCCAGGCGTATCAGTCGATCCCTATTGTTGCCTCGTGCTGCGCCATACATGCACGATGGCAGCATCGCCACTCTTGACGATGTCATCGATCACTATGCGGCCGGCGGCCGCAACATTCCTGGCGGTCCGAATGCCGGGCAAGGGAGCGCCAATTCCGGAAAAAACCAGTTGCTAACCGGATTCGATCTCAGCGCAAGCGAAAAATACGACCTGCTCGAATTCTTGAGCAGCCTCAACGACGATTCAGTGCTGCATGAACCTCGATTCTCGAAGCCGGATGATGATCGATACCAGCCGATCACCAGGTGACTCCACGGCTCGACATCAATACAAAGGTACTCGCTTATTAGAGGACGCGCCGATTGGCAGCCAGTCATAGCGCCGTTTGTGCAATCAGGAATCGTATTCCGGCATGCGATGACGGAATGCGCATTTTATAGCTGCGCTTCGACGGATGATTTGACGCCCTGGTCTCGATTTTGGGAAGCCTGATTCCCGCCACAACGCAGGCTCGTTCGCCTGGCTCTTCATCGTAAGCGGATGACTCTTTTCAGTCATCGCGTCATCTGTGCCAGTCAATTGTTTTCGAATTGCATTCCGATTCGCTAGACTCGCCAGGCAGGACCATAGCAAGTCAGACGCAGTTATCGATGGGGGTCAAATGAATAGCAAGCTCTTGTGGCCGCTACTGGCGGCACAGGCGATGGCCGTCGGATGCGGGGAAGGCCGGACACCGCCAGAATCCGCCGCCGGTGACGAGCGCCTGCCTTTCGTGGAATCGATGTTTACTGGCGTAGAACAGTACGATTCGTTCAACCGACTGGCGGGCATATTCCCGTACCGCGTTATCCGCGCTAGCTCGTCGCCGTTCTCGTTCCCGCGAGGCGAGACGATCGTACTGCCGGACACTTATTTTTTTCAAGGGAAACAACGGGACACGCGAGCGTTTCTCGAGGAGACCGATACGGTGGCACTCTTTGTGCTTTCCGATGGTGCGGTCGTCTGCGAACGATACTGGTTGACCGGTGGTCCGGATGTGCACTGGGCATCCTGGTCGGTCGGAAAGAGCTTCGTCTCGGCGCTGGTCGGCATTGCGCTGCATGAGGGATTCATCGATAGCATCGAAGAACCTGTAACGGTTTACGTGCCGGAGCTTTCCGGCTCGGCCTATGACGGCGTGAGGATCAAGGATCTGCTGCAAATGTCATCCGGTGCCCGCTGGGACGAGGACTACAGCGATCCGGAGTCGGACATCATGCGATTCGCTCGCGCCTGGGGATCCGGTGGGTCCCTCAACGAATTCACGGCGACGCTGGTGCGGGAACGCGAGCCCGGAACCTACAACTATTACAACTCGATGGACACCCAGGCCCTCGGCATGCTGCTGGTCGCCGCGACCGGCCAGGGCCTGTCGGCGTATGCCGGGAAAAAACTCTGGGAGCCGCTCGGCATGGAGGCCGACGCCTACTGGATCACGGATGACCGGGGAATGGAGCTGGCGGCCGGCGGCCTGCAGGTCATCGCCCGCGATTACGCCAAGTTCGGTCAGCTGTACCTGGATCGAGGCAACTGGCGCGGCAGGCAAATCGTCCCGGAAGCCTGGGTCCGCGATTCGGTGACGCCGGATGCGCCGCACATCATGCCCGGGCTGGATCCGGAATACCCCATCGGTTACGGCTACCAGTGGTGGATACCGGAAGGCGATGAAGGCGAGTTCACGGCGATCGGCGTCTACAACCAGTTTATCTACGTCAATCCTGCAAATAGGCTGGTCATCGTCAAGCTGTCCGCCAACACCGGATACGGCCTGACCGATGATGATTCATCCTGGCGCGAGCTTGAAAGTATCGAACTGTTCCGTGCCATTGGCAACAGCCTGGAGCCAGCAGCAGACCGATGAATCGACGGCCGATGGGATATCGGCCCTGACGTCCACTCACAACGATGCCGTCACATCCCTGACTGTTGTCCCGGGACGTCAGTTCGACTGTTAAGATCAGTCTCAATGGTTGATGGCGCATCACAATCGGCGAGCACGGAGCTCGTTGGCCGAGGCATGTTGGCAGCCGCTGGTGCAGTCTTCATGTTTACGCTGATGAACGTGTTCGCCAAATTCCTCAGCGCGAACCATTCGGTCATAGAAATCGCTTTTTATCGCAACCTGATCGCCTGCACTCCGTTCCTGATTGCAATTTTCCTGTTCAGGCGTCGCGAGATATTGACCATTCAAAGCAAGCCACGCGCGATTGCCATACGTGCCATTCTAGGGTCCGTAACGCTGATGACGACATTTGCAGCGTATTCGCTAATGCCGATGGCTGAAACCACTGTACTTCTGTTTACAGCCTCACTTTTTGTCCCGGTTCTGGGCGTTGCGTTCCTGAAAGAAAGGGTTGGGCCCTACCGATGGAGCGCGGTCTTTGTAGGCTTCGTCGGAGTCGCCATCATGGTCAATCCGACTGGCGCCATGAATTCCCTGGGACTAGCGTTCGCGTTATGTGCGGCGTTGCTGCAGGCGATCATGAGCATCCTGCTGCGTCATCTCGGCGGGCACGAGCGTCCGGAAACGATCACGTTTTATTTTTTTGTCATCGGCACGTTTGTCACGGGGCTGGCGGTACCGTTCGTGGCGACCGAACCGACGCTCGCCGAGATTCCGCTCTTTTTCGGTGTTGGCTTGTCCGGGGCTGCTGCACAATGGTTGTACTCGACTGCATTGAAATACACACCGGCGGCGATCGTCGCAGTCTTCAACTACAGCAGCATCGTCTGGGCCATGCTGTTCGGCTGGCTGATCTGGAATGACTGGCCGATTCCTGTCGTTCTGGCCGGATCGGTTGTCGTCATCGCGTCAAACGTACTGATTGCCTGGCGGGAAAACCGGCTTAAACAATCACCACCAATGAAGGTTTCGCAGATCTCCTGATTCGCCCTGGTTCACAGCCCGCCTGTCTGTCCGTGAATCAAGGATTGTTTCTCTCGCTAACCCGGGCATGTTGGTCGCCGCCTGGAGTGAACGGGCGGACTGTCGCAATCCTGTGCCGACGTAATCTCTGCCAGGAACGCTGATGAAGCCGACCCAGACGACATTGGCGCTGCTTGTCGCCGTGCTGGCCCTGCCAATAGCCGCCGCCGGATTAAGTCTCGCCCCAGACCTCGCGGGCGACATTGACGACCAGCTCGAGTTTCTGCATCTGCTCGTCTTCGCTCAGCAGGTTGCCGCCGGCCACGCTGGCGAAACCGCATTGCGGGCTGATGGCTAATCGCTCCTGCGGCACGTATCGGGCTGCCTCATCGATGCGGCGTTTCAGTGCGTCCTTGTCCTCGAGCTCGGCGGTCTTACTCGTGATCAGCCCCAGCACGACCGTCTTGTCGGCGCCCATGTGCCGCAACGGTTGGAAATCGCCGGCCCTCGGCGAGTCGTATTCGAGAAAAAAGGCGTCGACATCGATGTCGTTGAACAGGCGTTCCGCCACCGGCTCGTAACCGCCCTGCGCCATCCAGCGTGAGCGGAAGTTGCCCCGACACAGGTGCATGCCCACCGTCATGTCGTTCGGACGGGCTGCAAGTATCTTGTTGGTGATGTCGATATAGCGCCCGAGGAGCGCGTCGCCGTCCGCTCCCATCGCTTCGACCTGTCCCTTGATACCGCTGTCACAAAGCATGGCGAGTGGCACCTCGTCGAGCTGCAGGTAGCGGCATCCGGCCTCTGCCAACGCGCGGATTTCGGCCCGGTATATCGCTGCCAGGTCACCCCACCATTCCTCGATGTCGGGATAGACCGCCTCGTCCCGGCACTTGTCGCCACGGAAAAAATGCAGCGCGCTCGGGCTCGGCATACATGCCTTGGGCGTTTCCCGTGTCAGTCTCCGTATGCGTTCGAAATCTTTGACACAAATCGGTCGTTCGCGGCGCATTTTGCTGTTCGCGTAACAAGTCGTCCATCGATGATCGTGACCGCTGTCATCGTGAAACTCGAATAATGACGGCTCCAGCGTGAAACCGGTGAGCCGCTCGAAGAAGAAACCGAACCACGACGAGCGGCTGAATTCGCCATCGGTAATCGATCGCAGGCCAACTGATTCCTGCAGCTTGACGACGCGCTCGATCTCCTGATCGAGGGTTTCCCTGTATGCGCTTTCGGCAATCTCGCCTTTCTGAAATGCCCTGGCAGCCTCCTTCAAGCGCCTCGGTCTCAGCAGGCTGCCGACGTGCTCGGCCCTGAACGGTGGGTGTGACTCGCTCATCGCGTGAGGGTAACACGCGCCGGTCCGGTTCACCCGGGTAATGTCGTCATCGACTAGCAGGCCTCAGCAGCGTGAACTATGCTTGCCACACGAAGGCATTAAATCGTGATGCGTAAACCCATAACGGTCGCAATGCTGATTTCAGTCGTGATGCACGTCGCGCTGTTCCTCATCGCGGACTGGCTGATCGGCAACAGAGCTGCAGCGCGACCTGCCCGCCCGTTGCCTGTCATCAGCATCGAGGCTCTGCAGGCCGAATTCCGCATACCTTCGGCAGTGCGTCTCGATGAGCCCAAGGCAGTGAAGATTGCCGGACGATCGGAACGGTCCGCAGGTCGACAGAAGACGACTCTCACGGCCACGCGGCATGCCAGTGCACGGCCATCGAAAAGAGCCATCACCTCTTCGAAGAGGCTGCCGGCTGTCGGTCTCGAGCATGCGAGCACTCGCATTTCCGCAGTATCCGCTCTGATGGATGCCGCGGTAAGCAAGCCTGATGTCGTGACTTCCAATGTGAGCGGCGAAACCATCGTCATGTCGGGCATCTCGCGGAATGAACCGCCGTCGTTTGCGACCGCCGCCGTCTCGCGACGACAGGAGAGGATGTTGCGTCGGAAACTCACGGAGTTCAGTGAAACCGTCCATCGTGTGTCGGATGCGACACAGACCCTGAGCTGGCGCCACCAGAACCAGGCGTATTCAGCAGACTTTACACATGAGCCCGCCAGCGATGACATGGACATCGAACGCATGACTGTGATCGTCAGCACGCAGCAGCACGGTCAACGACTCTCGACTGAGATACGCATGAAACGACTGGCCTTTTCCAATTACGCACAGTTCATCAACCGATGGGACAGCGACGTGCACATCCATGACGACGAGCTGGACGGCCGATTTCACTCCAATACACAGATCAATCTTTCGTACAGCCGCAAGGTGAAGCCGCGGTTTTACGGACAGGTGACGACATCGGCACGGCGTGTCAACGTTATTGAAAGTCGCGGATACGTTCCCCGCGACCAGATCTTCCTCGGCGGCTTACAGACGGGTGTCAGGGCCATCCGGCTGCCGGAACATTTTCTTCCGTTTCCCGGTAAGACGGCGGATGACAATGTGCATCGTTTTGACGGGGATGCCCGCATCACGTTTCACGCCGATGGTGGCTACGATTGGCAGTCGATCGACCCTGCGTCTTCGTGGCACCGGGTAGCGGATCCCGGTGAACGTTATTTCCTGGTCGGCGGTAAACGCGTCGAACTGCGCGTTAAAGGCACGGTCAACGGACAGGTGCTCATCTACTCACCCGAGCGGATCGTCATCGAGGGCAACCTCGTCTATGCTGAAGATCCGAGATCGGTGCCCGGGGCCGGCGATTTTCTCGGGCTGGCGTCGGACAAGTACGTCGACATCGCACGGCCGGATATCACCGGGCCCGGCGATCTCGTGATCAATGCTGCCATCTATGCGAAACGACGATTTGCCGTCAGAGGCTATCGTTTCCGCGATACGTCGCTTTTGCATATTTTCGGGAGCCTGACCGCCGGTACGCTGTCCGCAACGGAGCCTCGATACGCCACCAAAATCGAATTCGATCGGCGACTGGAGCAAATGCGGCCGCCGCGATTCCCGATGACGAACCGGTATGCGGTGGAATCCTGGGACTTGAGCTGGACGATCGAGCCGGCCGGGACGGGGCATTGAAGCCACGCGACATCCCGGCGTGATTCACCGCAGTCGCGGGTACCCGCCGCCGGCCGTCTGCGCGGTGGCGATGCCGCGATTCCGGACATGGATTCTTTTTATTTATTGTGTGCAAAACAAACGCTTACAGAACGATCCTACCCACCGGACCGTGTGGATTGGCGCAGTGCTGGACAAGCAAATCGGGGCTGACAGAGAATGCCCTGCAATAACGATCCTCATTTTCGGAATAAAGAGAGTCCCAAATCGTGACACGAAAACTTTTTCATCAGGCACTTTTGCTTCTTTTCGCGGCTGTTTCGCCGCTGGTCGAGGCCGATGTATTAGACGACATTCTCGAGAGAGGCACGCTGCGCGTCGGCGTCGCACAATTCGTCCCGTGGACGATCAAGACGAAATCCGGCGAACTCATCGGATTCGAAATCGATGTCGCCAGGAAGATTGCCTACGACATGAACGTCGAGCCGGAGTTCAAGGTCTACGAGTGGGAGAAGATGATACCGGCGCTGCAACAGGGCGAGATCGATGTCATTGCCGCGGGCATGGCGGTTACGCCGCGCAACGCGCTGCAAGTGAATTTCAGCATGCCGCTCGGAAACTCCGGCGTCAGCCTCGCCACAAATACCAACAAGACCAAGGGAATCACATCGCTGGAACACCTCAATGACAAACGTGTCATCATCACCGTCGTCGCGGATACGCTCGCCCTGAGCGTCGCACGGACATTCTTCGACAAGGCGAATATCCGCGTTTATCCGAGCAGCGACCTGGCCGAATTCGAAATTCTCGACGACCGCGCGCACGCGTATATTGCGAGCACACCGGAAGTCAACTTTTTCGCACTGAGGAATTCACGCAAAGTCGACGTGCCAATCAGCGAACCGATTGTCGCTTCGAGCGAGGCACTCGCGGTTAAAAAAGGCGAACAGGAATTCCTGAATTTCCTGAATGCCTGGGTCGTGGCTCGGCAGACGGACAAATGGCTCCAGACCACCCGCGAATACTGGTTCAATACGATCGAATGGATGCCCGGATCGAGCGACTGATGCCGGCGCTTCGTCGAAGCTGGCCGTCCAGGCTCACAATCGGCGCCGCCTGGGCATTGTTGGTCGTCGCCGTGCCCGCGCAGGACGAGGGGGACTCGCCACAGGCCGACGCTCCGGAAGCGGGAGCCGGGGAAATGGAGGAAATCGTCGTCATCGCGCCAAAACCGGGAACCCGGCAGCGACTCGATCGCGAATACGAAGATCCCGTGCGCGCCAAACTCCTCAAAGAGTTTTATCGCATGCGGGAGCTCGAGGAAGAATACGAGTGGCGAAAATCCGGGAAGGACAGCAGTTCGTCCAGAATCAAGCTGGGTTATGACCCGCGGGACGAATACCGCTTGCGGAACGATACCGCGCTGCAGGATCTGTACTGGGAAAAGAACAAGCCGGCGACCCTGTTCAGGCTCGAGTTCTAGTTGCAAGGCACATTAGCGCGTTGTTTCGACGGCCATGTAACTGACCTGGCCGGCAACGATGCCCGGCCAAGGGGACCGCATCAGGTCGGCCGAAATTGAACCAGCCTCAACGCTGTGCGCGCGAGTTGTTCCCGGTCAGTCCGCGAGTTGCCGCGGAATCGTCGTTTGCGCTGCAATCCAGGGCGTTTCACAGACCTTAGCTTGCCGCTCGCCGGTTGACGTTTGCACGAGTAATTCCGTACCGATGGCGGCCAGTCCCGCCGGCACGTTTGCAAAGCCGATGTTCCTCTCGAGCCTGGGAGAAAAGGCACACCGCGTGACGTGCCCAATGCTGTTGCCGTCCCCGAGGACCGGCCAGAAACCTTCGTTCGGCTCCTCGAGCGCGGCGCCGTCGATCTCGATGCCGACTAGCTGCCGCTCCGCACGGTGAGCGCTGATGCGCTCGAGTGCCTCTCGCCCGATAAAGTCGCCGGGCTTGTCGAGATCGACGAGACGACCGAGGCCCAGTTCGTACGGGTTGTCCGCCTGCGTGATGTCCGACCTGTAGGACAGCAGGCGGCCTTCGATGCTGCGAATGGTCGACGGCGCGATCGGCGCGATCCGGCAAGCCCTGCCCACCTCCATGACGCGTTCCCACAAGCGGTCACCGAATTGCGAGTCCCGGAGGTAGAGCTCGTAACCGAGTTCCCCGCTCCAGCCGCTCCGCGAGACGACCAGCGGGATACCGTCCAGGGTCGTTTCCTGCAGATGGTAATAAGGCAGCTCGAGCACCCAGTCCCCAAACAGCGCGTGTGCTACCCGCGGCGATTTCGGTCCCTGTAATTGCAACGGTGATACATCCGGCTCTGCAATCCGGACATCCAGACCGCTCGATGCTGCAACGCCCATGATCCAGAGCAGCGCGTCGCCGTCGCCGGGGGACAACCAGAACTGTCGCTCGCCGAGCCGCAACAGGACCGCATCGTTGATGATGCCGCCGTCCCTGTCCGTGATGACCAGGTAACGGCACGTGCCGACCCGGCACTTGCGGACGTCGCGCGGCGTCAGAAACTGGAGGAATTCGACCGCATCGGGCCCCGATATCTCGACCTGGCGCTGGCACGCGACGTCCCAGATCGTCACATCCTCGATCAGGCTCCGGTACTCGGTCACCGGATCCGTATAAGAGGTCGGCATATACATGTGATTGTAAATCGTGAATGCCTTGGCTCCATGGCGAAGCGTCGCCTCGTAATAGGGTGACTTGCGGACTCTCGGTCCGATGGACAGCAAGGGGGAGCGGCGTTTTCGATTCATTCAGGGGTCCCCGGATCTTTACATAATGGAAGTCTCAGGCAGTCCTGGATCGCAGGCACCCCGATTGGACGCCCCGCCCATTTGCTTGGTGCAATCGCGTCGCCCGCGATTCGACCCTGGCAAGACGCTAGTCCTTTCGCCCAGCGTGCGCAAAGTAATTCCTCTTCTCGAGTGCCTCGATAAATTGCAGGTCTTTCTCGCTTGCACGAATCATTTTGCAGTGGACGAAGTACTCGAGTCTGACGAACGGCAAGCCGCCGATGTACTCCGCGTCATCGATCAGCGCATCCACGTCAAAATTGCCGATTCCCCACTTGTTGCCAAAAGTCACCTGTCCGTTCAAAAGTGTAATAATTTCTATATGATACTCGTCGCTAAACTGCAACGATCCGATTTGCTCAACTCACTTCCACGCGCTGCCGCGGCAAATCACATCGAGGTCGTTCGTTGGCGAAATGACACCACGAATGGTGAGCGGCTCACTTCCAAACACGGCGCAATCATCTGTTTGGAGTCGCAGCTCTCTCAGAAATTCGACAATTTGCTTCGCGGTGAACTTACTCTGCCGATGAAAAACAAGTTTAGAACAAACCTGCAAGTATTCTCACAAATTTTTGCAACTCATTTTTTGAATCGCTGAAATTCTTGAACTGGCATGCTCTGATTCCGCCGGGTCTTGCCGTAATGGCGTCAGCGAGGGCCCGTTTTTATGCGTCGCCAAGCCTGCTCGCCGCGCCGTCGCAGCACCGTCGGTACGTGCTGCCGGATTGTGGCCGATCGCTCATAATTGTTTGTTTTTAATGCATTAATTGATCCGCAATTACGCCAATCCCGGGCCCCTCGTGATACCCCATACGATGCATTCCGGCGATCCGGCCGCCCGGCCAGCATGAAATTCGCGAGGGTCGAACATGAAGTGGGAACCGGTCACGAAACTTTTGCCGCGTCACACCAATTTCAAGAAAAAGCGCAGCGGATGAATGCGCGATAACAAAATTTCTTGCGTCATGAGCCCGGACGGGACGACCGTAACGAAAAAGGCTGTGTTGAAAAAAGCATTTTTGTCGCTGTGATTTTTTTGTTGCGCAGATTACGCATCAAGATGAAATTTGACGCAAACGTTTCGACAATTTTTTCAATCGAGGTGACGAGTGGCCGTCACGTTGCGGCCGTGTGACTTGATTCACAGTTTGCCGGATTCCTCGACCGATTTCGGAATTTTTCGGGGGTCACTGTAACAAGGTTCGCATCAAAATCTTGCAAAAAAGCATATCGTTGTCACATGGAGGAGCACCACGAACAGGACGTTGTGGATTTGTTAAAGGACGCAGGTATGTAGTTAGGAGAATTTTCGATGAACGGTTCCAAAATGTCGCTTTCAATGCGCATCGTTTATCTTGCATTGCTCGGTTTGTTCTTTTTGCCAGCCATGAGCAATGCCCAGTCTTACGACTTCAAGGTCGTCTACGCGGAGGTCCCGGGGATTAACGAGATCCTGGCCGGCGACCACGACGCCGCGATCCGCATCCTGGAAGACCGTGCCAAGGACAGCAGCACCTACTACCTCATCGACGAACTGGCCACGCTTTGCGCCCTGTACGTCGTCAAAAGCAGGCTCAAAGAGGCCCGGGATGCCTGTAACAATGCCGTCGAGACCGATCGGAGCCATACCGCATACAACAACCGAGGGGTCCTGAGGGTCCATCTCGGCGATCGCGAAGGCGCGATCGACGATTTCGAGCGCGCCAGGGTCCGCCCGCAGCAACAGAAACGCTATATAGAAGAGCTCATGATGCGCGATGCCCGGCTGATCGCCACCAGCAACTACGCAACGGCCAAGAAAATGATGGCGAAACGCGAGCAACCGTGGCAGTCACTGGCAAATTCCATGCGGGGCGCGAGTGTTGAGGACCTCAACTAAGAACTGCCGCTCCTACCGACAGCACCTGGTTCGGGCGAACCATGGTACGGGGCGAACGCCGGAAGCGGGCCATCTGTACCGGCAGCCGGGTCACCCTCGTACCACTGTAGCTCCCTGCCCAGTCCTGCCGTCTTCCCGACGAATATGGTTGCCGGGGCATTGAGCCCCGCCGCCACCGCGTCCTCCGCAATCGTCGCCAACGTTCCCGCGATCACCCGTTGCTGATCCGTCGTGCCGTTCTCGACGACGGCGACGGGCGGCTCAGCAGCGAGGCCGTGCGCGAGAAGTCGCCCTGCGGTCCTGGCAAGCGACCCGACCCCCATATAAAGCACCAGCGTCTGACCTGCCCGCGCCAGCGTCTGCCAGTCCGGCTCCTCATCCCCGTCGAGCCGCGCGCTGGCGAAGGTCACGGAGGCCGCCACGCCGCGCAGCGTGAGCGGTACGCCGGCATAAGCAGCGCAACCGAGCGCCGCCGAAATCCCCGGGGAGCACCTCGAATAGCAAGCCTGCTTCGCTGAGCGCTCGTATCTCCTCGCCACCCCGGCCGAATACGAACGGATCACCGCCTTTCAGACGGCACACGCGCCTGCCTTTCCTGACAAGCGGGATCAGGAGTTCGTTGATCGCCGCCTGGGACGCCGATTCGCAAGCAGGTGTCCGGCAATGGGACCGTCGAAAAAGCGTTGCCAGGATCAGCGCCGCTCGCGAATGCTCTTGAAGCGCTTGCTGACGAGCGCGCGCCAGCGGCCGGCTTGCCGCGCCAGGGCATCGATTCTGACCGGCAATCACGCCTCGATCTGCGATTTCAGCCGTTGTGCCAGCACCGGGGCATTGCCACCCGTGCTCACGGCCACAATGACCGGCGAGCGGTCCACGATGGCCGGCACGATAAAGTCAGATGCGTCGCCGTCGTTCCACAACATTGCATGGCACGCAACAGCAGGCCCACTTTGCGCTCGGCCACGACACCGCCGCCGACCTCCAGGCACGGACGATGTGTCAGCTTGAGGAAGACGGGCCGGTAGTCCATGTGAACCTTTGGTCGATGCGAGGGTCAACGATAACGAGCGTCGTCAAGGAACTGAAATAGTTAATTGAACTGCACAGATTACGGCGCGGCATAAGGCTCACTGTTAATTGACAGTGCCAGATCGTGCGGTTTTAATGGCCACTCGCTATGACAGATGCAATTGCAATGACCTGCGGCTGTGGCTGCCGAA
>JBFHXJ010000059.1:0-25518 GCA_041598995.1 Woeseiaceae bacterium
CGGCAGCAATCTCGCGCGCGATGCACAGCCGGACCTGTTCGAGCCCGGCCCCGGCGGCACGCAACTGGACCAGGCGGTCGATGGCGTGCGCAACCGCTTCGGCACGCCGTCCCTTTACCGGGCACGAACACTGGATCGCGATCAAATCGGGTAGAATGCCCCTCGCGGGACAGTCGGTGGAACAAGGTACGCCGCTTCACCATGTACACTAACTTCTTTGGGCTCAACGAAAAACCATTCGCGATAACGCCGGACCCTCGTTACCTGTTCATGAGCGAACGTCACGGCGAGGGTCTCGCGCACCTCGTATACGGTGTCACCGAGAGCGGCGGCTTCATCCAGCTTACGGGTGAAGTCGGCACCGGCAAGACAACCCTGGTCCGCACCCTGCTCGGGCAGATTCCCGCCGAGGTTGATATCGCACTGATCCTAAATCCACAGTTGTCGGCCATCGAATTCCTGACCGCGATTTGCGAGGAGCTCGGCATACCACTGCCCGGGGACAGGGGCAGCACCAAAGCGCTCGTCGATGCATTGAATCGCCACCTGCTCGACGCTCATGCCCGCGGCCGCCGCACGATCCTGCTGATTGACGAAGCGCAGAATCTCGACGACGAGGTGCTGGAACAATTGCGGCTCCTGACAAATCTGGAAACCGCCAAACAAAAACTTTTGCAGATTATCTTGATCGCGCAACCCGAACTGCGCGCGAAGTTGTCGCAAACGAAGCTGCGCCAGCTTGCGCAGCGTGTAACCGGCCGTTATCACCTCGAACCGCTGTCACGTGAAGAGGCCGACAAATACATCGACCACCGCCTGCGCGTTGCGGGCGCGCTCACGGAAATTTTCGACTCGCGCGCAAGACGCGAGGTGTTTCGCTTGTCGGGCGGCGTTCCCCGCGTCATGAACGTCATCTGTGATCGTGCCTTACTCGGTGCGTACAGCCTCGAATCGAGGACGGTCAGCAAACGGCTCGTGCGGCGTGCCGCAAACGAGGTATCCGGACAGTCGCTGCCACCCGCGTATATGAAATACGTCGTGCCGGCCTTGAGCATCATCGGGCTCATGCTGCTGGGCGCCGCCATCTGGTCAGTGATCGACAGGCAGGCGCCGGTGGTCGAGGAAGCGGTGTCGGCGCCGCAAGCGGAACAACCGCCGGAAACCGCCGGCACCTCGACCGCAAGCGCAGCGTCCGCCAAACCCGCAACCGGCCCGCGCCTCGAGGCGGAACTCGCACGGATCGCAGGAATCGGCGCAGCCGAATCGGGCGTACCCGCGCTCATGAAGCTCTGGGGCATCGACTACGATCCAGCGGCGGGCCCGGCCTGTGGACAGGCGCAGGCGCAGGGCTTCAGCTGCTATTTCCAGCGCGGCTCGTGGAACGGCATCCGGCAGCTCGACCGCCCGGTCGTTCTGACCCTGACCGACAACCAGGGCAGAACACACCAGCCATTGCTCGTGCGCCTCTACGACGATGAGGCCGAACTGCTGATCGGCAGCGAGCCGATGCGCTTTCCGGTCGACGAGGTCGAGGATCTGTGGTTCGGCGAGTTCATGCTCGTCTGGCGACCGCCCGGAGGCACCTCGGTCGCAATTTCGCCCGGCACACAAAACGACAACGTGCGCTGGCTGAGACAGAGCCTCGTTGCCCTGGATAACAGCTACAAGCCGGCCGACCCGGACTCGAATTATTTCGATGCCGAGCTCAAGGAGCAGCTCATGGCGTTCCAGCGGCAGCACCGCCTCGAAGCCGATGGGCTCGCCGGACAAAAAACCCAGATCATCATCAACTCGCTGCTCGCACTCGACGGCACGCCCCGGCTGTCGACACGCGAGTGATTCGGGTAACACGGACAAGACGATGTCTTTCATACTCGACGCACTGAAGAAATCGGAAGCAGAGCGATTGCGGCGGGACACGCCCGGATTCGCAGACGTTCCGGGCCGTGCCCGTGACAGACCGGCGACGCGCTGGACCTGGATCATCATCGCGCTGATCGCCGTCAATATCGGCGTCCTTGCGACCCTGCTGTTGAAGCGCGAGCGTGCGCCGGACACGGTCAGCGCCGCTCAGGTCGACGTGCCGGCTACAGCCTCGGAGGCCGTCGATGCGCCCCAGACATTGGTCCTTCCCCCGGAGGTGGAGGAAGCGACAGATGCAGGACAGGCGGCGACAACGGCGCCCCCTGTCATTCCTGTCGCTATCGATCCGCCGGCGCCGCGCAGCGAACCGGCGGCCCCGGCAGTCGATCACCGCGCAGCCAATGTCGCCGGGACCAGCGTAACATTCGACGAACTCAGGGCGCAGGGCGTAATCGATCTCCCCGACCTGCACCTCGACATCCATGTTCACAGCCCGCTGCCCGAGGATCGATTCGTCTTCGTCAACATGAGGAAGTACAAGGAGCGGGCCCGGCTCGACGAAGGCCCCGTCGTCAGGGAAATAACGCCCAACGGCGTCATCCTCGAGTACCGGGGCAGGCCGTTCCTGCTGCCACGGGAATAGCCGGGCGCCTGATTGTCAGGACAGGCTCTCACCGGCGGGATCAATGAGCGCCGCACCTTCGTTTCTGGCGTTGTTGACCTTGCGGTCGACCGGCCAGGCCCGAAATGTCGGCGGTTCGTCGATCAATTCGGCCAGCAAATCCATGTCTCCGTCGAGCCAGCGACCGGCATGCTCGGGCAACATGACGACCGGCATGCGCTGGTGTATTCGCGCCATGAAATCGTTGGCGGCAGTCGTGATGATCGCCGTCGTCTGCAGCGATTCGTCGCTGTCTTTGCTGTTCCAGTTTTCCCAGAGGCCCGCAAAAGCGAATGGCGTATCTTCCGCCAGGGAGATGAAATACGGGGTTTTGCCGTCGCCTTCCTTGCGCCACTCGTAAAATCCGTCAGCGAGCACCAGGCAGCGGCGTTTCCTGTATGCGGTCCTGAAGGACGGCTTCTCGGCCACCGTCTCGGCGCGCGCATTGATCATGCGGTTGCCGATCGACGGGTCCTTGGCCCAGAACGGCACCAGTCCCCAGCGCAACATCGCGACTTCACGGGCCTCCGTTTCGTCTTCGCGAACCGCCGCGACGTACTGCGTCGGCGCGATGTTGTAGCGTGGCTCTACCTCGACTGACGAGGCAGCACCAAACAGGGCAGCCGTCGCTTCGCCCGGCGAGTAAAAAGCGAATCTTCCGCACATTGAAAAACCCTACTCACGAATGCCGACGCCGCGATTCAATAACGTCAGGTTCAGCGTAAAAAGTCCGAGCACGAAAACCAGTACGATCAGGTACGCATGAGCGATATCGATGTCGGAGACACCGAGAATACCGTACCGGAAGGCATTCACCATATAAAGGATGGGATTGCCGAGCGAGACCAATTGCCAGAAATCGGGCAATAGCGCGATCGAGTAGAAAACGCCACCGAGGTATGTAAGCGGTGTCAGCACGAAAGTCGGGATGATCGAGATGTCGTCGAACTTCTTCGCAAAAACCGCGTTCACGAAGCCAAGCAAAGCAAACACCGTCGACGTGAGCAGCACCATCGACAGCGTGACGAGCGGATGCTCGACCTTGAGGCTCGTAAAGCCGAGTGCGATCAGCGTGACGAGTAAGCCGACCATGAGTCCCCGCATGACACCGCCGGCAACGTGACCGATAACGATCGTGGCGTTGGACATCGGCGACACCAGCATTTCCTCGAGGTGCTTGCCGTACTTGGCGCCGAAGAACGAGGAAACGACGTTGCCGTATGAATTCGTGATCACCGACATCATGATCAGCCCCGGGGCGATGTACTGCATGTAGTCGAAACCGCCCATCTCGCCGATACGCCGTCCGATCAGGTTGCCGAATATGATGAAGTAAAGTGTCATCGTGATGGCCGGCGGGACGATGGTCTGCACCCAGATACGCATGACACGCACGAACTCCTTGCGGACGATAGTCTTGAGCCCGACCCAGTTGAGCGCAAGATTCATTGCACCGCCGCCGTACGCTGCTTGCTCTCGACAAGATCCATGAACAGTTCCTCGAGCCGGTTTGCCTTGTTGCGCAGACTGACTACTTCGATCTTTTCTTCGTTCAGGCGGGAGAAGAGCGTATTGAGGTCGTTCCCGGCGTCGACGGTCACTTCCAGTTCGCCGTCCTCCAACAGCGCCGTTTCGAATCCCTGTAACCGCGGCGCCTCGCGGAGCTGTTGCTTCAGGCTCAGCACGAATACCTCGCGCTGCAGTTTCCTGATCACGGCCGTCATTGGCGCGTTCTCGATGATCTCGCCTTCGTCGATGATCGCGACGTGGCGACAAAGGCTTTCTGCTTCCTCGAGGTAGTGGGTGGTCAGGATGATCGTCGTGCCGGCGTCGTTGATGCGTCGCAGAAAGTCCCACATCGAACGCCGGATCTCGATGTCGACGCCGGCGGTCGGCTCGTCGAGCATCAGTAGCTTCGGTTCGTGGATCAGGGCACGCGCGATCATGAGGCGTCGCTTCATGCCGCCCGACAGGTTTCGCGCCTGCTCGAAACGCCGCTCCCACAGGCGCAGTTCGCCGAGATATTGTTCGGCGCGCTCCAGCGCCAGCTTCCTCGGAATGCCGTAGTAGCCAGCCTGGTTGACCACGATGTTCTGTGCCGTATCGAAGATGTTGATGTTCAGCTCCTGTGGCACGAGCCCGATGCACGCTTTCGCGGCCTCGATATCCGTGTCGATGTTGTGACCGAATATCTCGACCTCGCCCGAAGTCTTGTTGATCAGCGAACAGATGATACCGATCGCCGTCGTCTTGCCCGCACCGTTCGGTCCGAGCAACGCATAGAAGTCACCCGGCTCGACATCGAAATCGATGCCCTTCAGTGCCGTCAAGCCGTTTCTGTATGTCTTGGTGAGATTTCTTATCGAGAGTGCTTGCATGGGACGCGTATTGTATACAGGGAATTGGACCCGAGCCCACGTTGCCGGGAATCGCAATTTGATCGCGCCCCTCATGCTGGCACGCGCATTGATTCCACTTAAGATCAATTCGCACCGACCTCAATTGCCGATTTCACGACAGCGGGCGAATTGGGCTGAAGCCGCGATTCCTTACAAGCTATTCATCGGCGACCTGCAAGCCAGGTCGCGTCCTGCAGGCTGCAACGGCCCAGCGACGCGGGGCGCTGACCGCCTGCCGCGTGAGCACCGTCTGCAGGGCGCTCATGTGTGCCGCCCGGCAGACGGCGGTATTCCTGCTGATGCCGTCGACGAGCAGTTTGTGCCACAGCTCGTGATCGTCATCGCGGCGCAGCACGAGCAGGTCCGGATAAGGCGCCGCCGCCGCCAGCAAGTCGAACAGGGTGCGCTCGGCGATGCGCTCACACCAGTGCAGCGAGGCACCGCAGGTCAGCCGCAGGGTGTAGGGGTTCTGGCGCGCGAGCTGCCAGACGAAACCCAGCGCCGCGGCGCGCAGCCGGTCCAGGTCTTCGGACAGCGGGCCGACCGGCAGCTCGCCAGCGCCGCAGAGCAGCTGGTCCCACAGGCGATCGTCGCGTTCCCGCAGCGACAGCAACAAAAACGGCGTCGCGCCAAGGCGTTCCACCTGGTGCCGCGTCAGGGACGTAATGCGATGCCGCAAGGACGCGCTCAGCTCGCCGAGGCTCGCCCGCGCCGCGGTGTTGGACCTCAAAAGCCCGAGGTAGGCGCGGTTCAAGGCTTCAACGTTGCGGTAATCGACGGCTAGCGGTCCCCTGAGTGGCATGTCATCTCCCCGATGCCGGCCGCGATTTCTGGCCACTGCATCCAGATACGTTATTTTTTATTGATTTCCCACGTACGGATAATATAGTCTAATTTAATACTATATATGGTTATTAACTAGCATAAACGGTAAGAAATGCGAGTCACCGACAACCGCTATGCCAGCGAGCGTAGCCAATTCGAACTGGCGCTCCGCATGATCGGACACGAAGCCAGGACGCGCACGATCAGGGACTGCACCGGGCTCTCCGATGATCGCATCCGCAAGATCTACACGACCTATTTCCGCGATACCGGCAACGTCGCGATCAGGCGGCGCCGCGGCAAGTCACCGCAACAGGTGGGGCCCTTCGTCAAGAACTCCACGAACCGGCTGGAAGCGACGACACTGGTCGCGCTGTACTGCGCGAGCCTGCTGTTGCGCCTCGATGCGTCCAATCGCATTCACGCGTGCTGGCCGAGGCCCGACGTGGAATACGGGCATCGGGTCTGCCGGGCCTTCGAGACTTACCGCTTGCTGCACCCGCACCCAAGGCTCAGTTTCGAGTGGGCCTGGAGCCTGTTGCAGCATGTCTCGAAAAACGACGAGCTCTATCTCGCGACCTGTGCCGCCTGCCGTTCCACCTACGTGCAGGACGCTTACGCGCTCGATCACAAGACCTGTCCGAGCTGCGAGATAGCGCAACGTAAACGTCACCCGAGCGGCATAAATGACGCCAGCTAACGCCGCTGCGGACGTTGCAGGCGCCGGATTTTCTGTACACTTTTGCCGGCATGGTGAATCACAACATATTTGCCGGCGCCTTCGTGGATCGCTCCGGCCACCGCCGCAAGGACCCACGATGGCTCGAGGAGGCTGCGAGAAGCCCCGGGTCGCGATTCGTCCCGGTATGGGGCGACAAGTGCCTCGCCTGCGGCGATCCGCTGCGCACCGTGTTGCTAGAGCGATCGGCGGTAGCCACATTCCTCGATTCGCACGAGCCGATATTCCTCGGCATGTACCAGGGCGAGCCCGCATTCGCGGTCGGTATCGATGGCGCGCGCGAGGCGCCGTTTGCAGATGCCGGCGAGTTTCATGACTTGCGCTACCTGGGCAGCTCGCTGCCGGTCGACGAGGCCAATCTCGTGGCACACGCCCGTGCACTGGTGCTGTGGCACGGCCTGCAACAGTATTGCGGGGTCTGCGGCTCGCCGTCGCGTGTCGAGTCCGGCGGCAACACGAGGATCTGCAGCAATGAAGATTGCGGCGCACAGCTTTTTCCCCGCGTCGATCCGGCCATCATCGTACTCGTTTCGCAAGGCGACCATTGTCTTCTCGGGCGACAGCCAAGCTGGCCCGAGGGCCGCTTTTCGACCATCGCCGGCTTCGTCGAGCCCGGCGAGAGTCTCGAAGATGCGGTTCGCCGCGAGGTAGCGGAGGAAACCAACATCGAGGTAGGCGAGGTTCGTTACCACAGCTCGCAGCCCTGGCCGTTCCCCTCGTCGTTGATGCTCGGTTTTAACGCCGAAGCCGTCTCCAGGGAGATCGTCCTGAATGACGGCGAACTCGAGGATGCGAGGTGGTTCACGCGAGACGATTTGCAGTCGGGATTTCCCAAGCTGCCTTTTCGCCTGTCCATCGCCCGGCGCCTGGTGGACAACTGGCTCAATCGCGACTCCTGATCGGGAAGCCAACATCATGTGCCTGGTCGTCTTTGCCTGGAAGTCGCATCCCGATTATCGGTTGATACTCGCTGCCAATCGCGATGAGTTGCATGCGCGGCCTGCCGAGGCCGCGGGCTGGTGGCCGCATGCGCCCGACATTCTCGCAGGCCGCGATCTGGAGGCTGGCGGGACCTGGCTCGGCGTGCACAGGTCGGGACGATTCGCAACCGTGACCAATTATCGCGAGCAGCAACAAAAAGTACCGGGGGCGCGTTCCCGCGGGGAGATCGTGACGAACTTCATCGCATCGGCAAGCGATCCGCTGCAATTCGTCGCCTCGATCAATGGCGCGGATTACGCCGGTGTCAGCGCGCTTTGCGCCGATCACGATCAGCTCTGTTATGCGTCGAATCGCGGCGACGCGGCTGTATCGCTGACGCCCGGTATCTACGGCCTCGCCAACGCCTCGCTCGATGCGCCATGGACCAAGCTCGTGAGGTCGAAAAAAGCCCTGCGGGACCTGATCGATGCGGACACGGTCGACCGTCACAGTTTGCTTCGCCTGCTGGCGGATCGCACGCCGGCGGCAGCGGCGGAGGTGATCAGTAATGACGAGCCGTTGGAACTCGCGCAAGCGCTGACGGCGCCGTTCATCGTCGCCGACCGCTATGGCACGCGCTGCTCCACGACGGTTCTGATTGCAAACGACGGGCGCATCGACTTCTTCGAGCGTCGATTCGATGCGCAGGGCAATGCCACCGGCGAGTCGGGCTTCGACTTCAATTGCCAGACTTGACTATCTGGTGCCGGTGGTCACTTCTTCACTTTTCGAGCAAGTAAACACGATCGCAGCGGCGCTTGTTAGCAAATAGTTAACAAGTGACCACCGGCACCACATAGTTAAGTGAAGACTGAGAGGAGCCAGTTACTGATATCGGCGACTTCCTCGGCGCACACGGCATGCGCCATCGGGTACTCGTGCCATGCGACGCGGTATCCCGCCGACTCGAGCGTCTCGCGGCCGTGCCGGCCGAGGGCGATCGGCAACATCGGGTCGAAAGCGCCGTGTGCCATGAATATCGGCAGCTCCCGTGATTGCGCGGCGGCGTTTTCGACCACCTCCTTATCGAACCTGTCTGCAAGCGGCAGCCAGGTAGACAATGCCATCAGGCCGGCAAGCCGATGCGGAAATCTCAGGGCAGTATGCAACGCAATGGCGCCGCCTTGTGAAAAACCGGCCATGATGATTTTTTCATAGGGGATGCCACGTTCGTGCTCGCGCCGGGCGAGCAGCTCGAGCATGCGGCTGGACTCCCTGATTCCCGTTTCGTCCTGGGGCCCGCCGCGGTCCAGGCTGATGACGTCGTACCAGGCACGCATGGTCATGCCGGCGTTGATGGTCACGGGCCTCATCGGCGCATGCGGGAACACGAAGCGCAGCTCGAGCCGGCCGCGAAGCGCGAGTTCCGGCACGACCGGTTCGAAATCGTGGCCATCGGCGCCGAGTCCGTGTAACCAGATGACGCTGCCGGCGGGCTCCGCACCGCTCAGAACTTCGACGGTCTCCGGCAAGTCCATATCTGCATCTCCACGAGGGCCAGCGGTCGAGGCGCCGCAGTTTAACAGCTCGAGGCTGCGCGAATAGCGGATTTTTGAACGCTAAGGGGCTGCGCTATTTCACGGTTTTGGCGCGGCATCTGGTATACCATGCGATTCGTATCGGGTTGCTGCGACGGTGGTCGGGAAGCATGAGAATCGAATTGAAGTTCTTGCTGGCACTCCTTGCATGTTGCTTCGTGACGGTGGCGTGCGGCCAGAAAGGCCCGCTCTACCTCCCTGGCAGGTCGAGCACGTTCGAATCGATGACACCGGAGCAGCGGCCGGTGCCGCAAGAACAGTCTGAAGAAGACGACGAAGAAGACACCGACAACATAAATTAGAACCGCGGGCGTAACCCGCAATCGATGCTGATGAGCGACGGCAAACTCGTCCTTGTGGACGGATCTTCCTATTTGTACCGCGCGTACCACGCATTACCGAAGCTGACGAGTTCCCGCGGCGAGCCGACGGGGGCCGTCCACGGCGTGCTGAGCATGATCCTCAAACTCGCGCGAGAGGAGGACACGGAGCATTTTGCCGTGGTCTTCGACGCACCCGGCAAGACGTTTCGCGATGAGATGTTCGAGGAGTACAAGGCTAACCGGCCACCAATGCCCGACGATCTCCGCCAGCAGATCGATCCGCTCGTCGAAGCGGTCCCCGCCATGGGGCTGCCGATGCTCAGAATCGAGGGTGTCGAGGCCGACGATGTCATCGGCACGCTGTGCCGCCAGGCGGTAGCCCAGGGCATGGAGGTGCTCGTCTCGACCGGCGACAAGGACATGACGCAACTCGTCGGCGACAACATCACCCTCGTCAACACGATGAGCGGCACCGTCCTCGATCGCAAAGGGGTGAAAAAAAAGTTCGACGTGTATCCGGAACAGGTCATCGACTATCTCGCACTGGTCGGCGACAGCTCCGACAACATACCGGGCGTGCCCAAGGTCGGTGCCAAAACCGCCGCCAAGTGGCTCAAGGAGTACGGTAACGTCGAGTCGATCGTGGAGAACGCGGGCGAGATCAAAGGCAAGGTCGGCGAGAGCCTGCGCGAGCATCTGGACCGGCTGCAGCTGTCGCAGGACCTGGCCACGATCAGGCAGGATGTCGAGCTGCCAGTCGGGCCGACCGATCTCAAGAGATCCACGGGCGATCCCGAGAAACTCAAAGCGCTGTTTCAGCGCCTCGAACTCAAAACGCTCATGCGGCAACTCGGCGACGGCGCCGCCGACGTGCCGCAAACCGCAAAACCCAAAGCGCAAACCAAAGGCGATTACCAGACGATTCTCGAGAAAGCCGATTTCGAGACATGGTTAAAGAAGATCGACAAGGCCAAACTGACTGCCATCGATACGGAGACGACGAGCATCAATTACATGCAGGCGGAACTCGTCGGCATTTCGCTATCCGTGAAGTCCGGCGAGGCGGCGTATATCCCGGTCGCGCACGACTATCCGGGGGCGCCGCAACAGTTGCAGCGGGATTTCGTACTGTCGTCGTTGCAGCGATTCCTCGAGGATCCCGACAGGAAGAAAGTCGGGCACCACCTGAAGTACGACGCGCACATTTTTGCCCGCTACGGCATCGCACTGGACGGCATACAGTTCGATTCGATGCTCGAATCCTATGTGCTGAACAGCGTGGCGACGCGGCACGATATGGATTCGACCGCGCGCTTTTATCTGGACATCGACACGATCCATTACGAAGATGTGGCCGGCAAGGGCGCGAAGCAGCTCACGTTCAACCAGATAGATCTGGCAGAGGCCGCGCCGTATGCGGCCGAGGATGCAGACATCACGTTCAGGCTGCACGAACACCTGTGGAGTGAGCTCGGAAAGATAAAAACGCTCAAGCGCGTGTATGCGGACATCGAGCAGCCGCTCGTGCCTGTCCTCTTCAACATGGAGGAAGCGGGCGTGCTCATCGACCGCGGCATGCTGAAGAAGCAGAGCGGAGCCCTTGCGAAGAAGATGGCCGGGCTCGAGGCAAACGCGCACGACCTCGCCGGCGGTCCGTTCAACCTCGGTTCTCCCAAACAACTGCAGGAGATTTTGTTCGAGGACCTGGGGCTTCCCGTCATTCGCAAGACGCCGAAAGGACAACCCTCGACCGCAGAGGACGTCCTGCAGGAACTGGCAGTCGATTATGACCTGCCGCGGGTCATCCTCGACTACCGCAGCGTCAGCAAGCTGAAGAGCACTTACACGGACAAATTGCCGGAACAGATCGACCCGGACACCGGGCGCGTGCATACCTCGTATCATCAGGCGGTGGCCGCAACCGGGCGCCTGTCTTCCACGGACCCCAACCTGCAGAACATCCCGATCCGCACGCCGGAGGGGCGCAAGATCCGCCAGGCCTTCGTGGCACCGCAAGGCTTCAGGCTACTGGCGGCCGACTATTCGCAGATCGAGCTGAGGATCATGGCGCACCTGTCGGGCGATGCCGGTCTCGTGGAAGCATTTTCCGGAGACCTCGACGTACACAGGGCGACCGCCGCGGAAGTGTTCGACCTGGATCCCGATGAGGTCTCGGCCGATCATCGGCGCTCCGCCAAGGCGATCAATTTCGGCCTCATGTACGGCATGTCGGCATTCGGGCTCGGCAAGCAACTCGGTATCAGCCGACATGAAGCCCAGGAGTACGTCGACCTGTATTTCGATCGGTACCCGGGCGTCAAGAAATTCATGGACGAGACGCGCGACGACGCGCGGAAGTCAGGATTCGTCGAAACGCTCTTCGGTCGCCGGCTTTATTTGCCGGATATCAATGACCGCAACGTACAGCGCCGCCAGTATGCCGAACGCAGCGCCATCAATGCACCGATGCAGGGTACCGCGGCCGATATCATCAAGCGTGCCATGATTGCCGTGCAGCAGTGGCTCGACAGCAAGAAGGTGCCCGCGCGCATGATCATGCAGGTGCACGACGAACTCGTGTTCGAGGTGGCCGAAAAGTCCGTCGACGAGGTGCGAGAGAAGATCGTCGCATTGATGAGCGGCGCGGCCGATCTCTCGGTTCCGCTGGTCGTCGAGGCCGGTGCCGGCGACAACTGGGACGAGGCGCATTGAGACGGACTATTCCTTAAAAATCCTATATTAATCAATTAGATATTTGTGCAGGGGAACTCGGGCCCGCAACCCGGTTCTAAATGATTGAGTGCGTTAGTCACTCGCCCGTTTACCTCCCTAAGCGGGCGTGCAACACGGTTACCCCAAGCCTGTTGCTTAACTGACCCCGGCGTTTTTAGAAAACGTCCGGGGTTTTTTTATCGCAGTCCGCCCTGAAAAGCCGCGATTGGCAATGCGATCGGTGCGGATTGATCACGTCCAAATCCGCTCCCGGCGGATTTGTGATCTTTAGCGTCGACATCAGTCCGTGCCATCCCGCGAGAATGACTCCGTCCCCAAAAAGCACTGCAGCATCTCGCGCGACGCATCGACGCCCTGCTTTCGCAAGGCCGAGAACAACTGCACGCTGGCGCCATCTTCGAGTTCCTGCCTGACTTCCTCCAATGCCCTCGTTGCCTGCCCTTTCTTGAGCTTGTCGGCCTTGGTCAGCAGCACGTGCACAGGCACGCGTCGCGACCGCGCGAGCCCGAGCATCTGATGATCGAAATCCGTCAGCCGGCGGCGCGCATCGACGACCAGGATCAGGCCGGAAAGGCTCTGGCGATCCTCGAAATAGGCCTGCAACAGGTCGGCCCAGTTTTGCCGAACCGATTTGGCGACCCGGGCAAAACCATAGCCCGGCAGGTCGACCAGCCGTTCTGCTTCGCGCAACTCGAAAAAATTGACGAGCTGCGTGCGGCCGGGAGTCTTGCTGGTCCTGGCAAACTGCCGACGGTTGACGATGGCATTGATGGCGCTGGATTTACCGGCATTCGACCGGCCGGCCACCGCCACTTCCGTGCCCTCGTCGGGCGGAAACTGATCGGTGCTGGCGGCGCTTATGAGAAATTTGGCGTCGGGGAAGAGTGACATGGGAACGCGCCGCGATATGTGTATAATTTGGAGCTTGCTGGGCCGGCCGGGCCTAATATTGACGGCTGCAGGGTTGCTCAGCAAGGCCTCTGGCCGTTCCGGCCACCGGGCAATTTAAGAGGAATGATGCCACGCCCGATGGTGTGGTTTCCGGGTTTGCATGATCGAAGACCTGCACACCCGTCAGAGAAAAGACTGATGAGCATTCGAACCGCTGTCTTGACAATCGCCGTGCTGTTATCCGGATCGGCTTCGGCGCAGTTCCTGGTCGAAGGCTCGGCCGACGCCGGCCGGGCCAGGGCCATTACCTGCGGCGCTTGCCATGGTACGGATGGCAACAGCGTCAATCCGGCATGGCCGAGCATCGCGGGACAACATCCGAAATATGTCGTCGAGCAGCTCGAGGCGTTCAAGAACGGTACCCGCAGCGATCCCCTGATGTTGGGACAGGCGATGTTGTTGTCGGACGAGGACATGCGAAACCTCGCCGTGTATTTCGCCGGGAATACGACGGCAACCAAGGTCATCGCGGACCCGTCGACCCTGGATCATGGCCAGAGGCTCTATCGCGGCGGTAGCCGGGAGAACCAGACGCCAGCCTGTATTGCCTGTCACGGACCGAATGGCCGTGGCAATCCCGCCGCGTCCTATCCGTCACTCAAGGGTCAGTACGCGGTTTATATCGCAAAACAGTTGCGGGATTACGCCACTGGCGCGCGCAGATCCGACGGACCGACTCGTGTCATGCGTGATATTGCGGCGAAACTGAGCGAAGAGGATATCGTCGCCGTTTCGTCTTATGTTCAAGGACTTCAATAGCCGCAAGCGCAGTTTTGCGATTTGGCTTAAACCAATTGCCGTATTACCAGTCAGAGCAGGTATTTGAAGCGGAGTATTCCCGATGAAGCGCTTTGTAATTATCGCCGTTCTCGCCATCGTCCTCGTCGTTGGCGGCATCATGTTCATGCAGCAGGTCGGCGACGAGCGTCCAGCGGACACCGTTGCCGATGAAGTGACGGTCGTCGAGACGCCAGAGATCGTGCCCACTGCCGAGGAAGTGCCGGACGAGGATGCACAGCCCGAAGCGGTGGAGGAATCCGCTGCGGAGGACATCGAGGATCAGGCAGAGGACAAGCCCCTGATTCTTGCCCAGGCGGCCACGCCTGCCACATCGCGGGACTGGAAATTCAAGGAAGGTACTCATTATACGCGCATGATTCCCACGCAGCCGACGGTCGGCGGCGCCGACAAGATCGAGGTTGCAGAGATCTTCTGGTACGGCTGTAATCACTGCTACGACTTTGAAACGTACGTCAATCGCTGGCTGGAAAAGAAACCGGCGAATGTTCGTTTCGTGCGCATTCCGGCGGTGTGGAATCCACTGGTCAAATTGCATGCGCAGCTCTATTACACCGAAGAAGTGCTGGTGAAGAACGGCAAGTTAGCCGAGCCCGAGCAGTTTCGCGCGGCGGTTTTTGCCGAGTACCACCGCCGCGGTAACCGCATGGCCTCGGAGTCCGCGATCCAGACGGTGTTCGAGCGCCATGGCGTCAGCGCGGAGGATTTCAAGAGCACCTGGAGTTCGTTCGAAGTCGCGCAAAAGCTGCGTGTCGCCCAGGACCTGGCAAGGCGCTACAGCATTGCGAGCGTTCCGACGATCGTCGTTAACGGCAAGTATCGAACCGGCGCCGTTGAGGCGGGCGGCTATCCGTCACTGATGGAATTAATCGACGAGCTGATTGCGCGCGAATCAATCCGGTAAATAGAGGGATCGGGACTAAAGCCCCTCCCACAAGCTTTCTTTTGGTACCGTGGGAGCAACTTGTGGGAGGGGCTTTAGTCCCGATTCCTTGATTACTCGGAATCTTCGGAAACGATTTCCCAGTCGTTTTCGTCGATCCGACGCCAATAAAGGCGTTTCGTCGTTTCTATCGTGCCCTCGTCCGTCAGCAAGACCTGGATAAACCGGCTCAGGTAAAGGTTCGGTTCTTCGGGATCGGCGATCAGCATCACATCATCGATCATCACCGCATTGAGCGGCCGGGATTCGAAAACGCCGATGCGATACGAGACCCAATCATCCCTGTTCATGTCATGAAAGCTGAAATCGTGCGCATATAGAGACAGGTAAGTGTCGAGGTCTCCATGTGCCAGGCTGCTTTTCCAGGTATCGAGAGCGGATCGAAACTCCGCCCGCGTGTTCCTGACCTCCTCGGGCGTCCTCCATTCGAGTTCTCGCGAAACGATGACTGGCGTCACATGCGGCTCGATTACGTCCCCGAGCAGCTTGATTTCCTCGTTCGGCAATGCCAGGCAACCGTCGGTATCGCGCGGCGGTCGGGCCGGGTTACTGCGATTGACGCCGTGTAACCAGATGCCGCCGCCGGTTCTGCTCATTTGCCGATCCCGGGCATTAGGATAGTCGAGCGCGTAGGCTGCTGCGCCATACTTTTCGTTCAGATAGCTGGTATCGATTTTTTCAGTGACAAAGTAGATGCCCAGCGGCGTCTTGCGGTCCCAAGCCCTTTGTTTTCCGGTCCCGTTCACGCCGATCGACATGTAACGCCGGTCTCTTTCAACCATCGTGCCACCGGAACGAACGAATCGCCGCAAACTGGCAGTCGCAACATCGGCAATCAGTATGTCGCTGACCGATTCGGGCATCTCCAGAAGATAGGCGGGCGTCAGGCTGCTCTTGGTGATCGTGGTTACGCCGTCTTCGGCGATTGCACTACTGGTGAATGCGAGTAACAAGATAGCGAGTACCAACATTGCCTGACCGGAATCTTGCATTGCCACCCGACCTTTCTGTTTGCACGAGATACTAATGCGCGCTAGCGGGATCGACAAGCGTTGTCTCCGCTTTGTCGCCGGCAAGAGACATGCCAGGACTAGTGAATTCGATTTTTTCTCCACGATAGGGCCTCCGTGCCGTCATCGTGCTGCGAGCGTAGTTCTTCGGTGAGCAAGAACGTCAGCTGGGCTGAACGGCCTGCCTTGACCGACTGCGAGAGATTCTCGTGGCCCGGAACCAGTTTCGGGTTCCAGATATTAACGGTCAGCCCGACAGGATTGTCGGCTTCGAGTTGAACTTTTCCGTCGCGACCAGTCTTGCCGAATACATCGCTGTCGACAACCAGAATGTAGCCGACCATTTCATCATGAAGGTTACATCCCACCGCGACCGCACCGGTATGTCGAAATGCGACCTCTGGCCGCATGCCCCCCTTGAACATCGGAAGCACGAAATTGTTCGGCTTAGAAAATGAGTACACATGATGTGCCACGACGTCATTGTTCGGAAACTGAACCCGGGTGCCCGTCTGCACGACAAGCAGATCCGGATCGAACCCGAAATCGATCTGGCGCATAACAGCCGGATACTCAGGTATCTCCAAGTGGCGTTCCTGATCGGACTGGATGTAGACGGCGACATCCGGCACCGGCTCGCCATGTCGATCGAGCACGGTGACTTCGAATTCCGCAGCACGCGGTGTAGCGCCGGCGAGCAGCAGTATCGCCGCGACGCCGAACCGCCTTCGCCGATCACGGCCGAAAAAGTCCGGATAGTTCATGCTTTATGAAAATGGCCCGGGTTCCGCTTTCAAGTGTATGGGGATGCGGGTCGCAACAACCGTGAACTGTCGCACACTCTATTTGACAGAATGCACCTAATATTCTGATTTTGAGCGGTTTTTATCGGATTCCGAGTCCGCGAACCGGCGCGGCATGCTGAAACGGAGTCCTTGCGTGGCGGTTCCTTTGCGATTCCGTGTATGCGGCACCATGAGTCTTAGAACCACATTTCGCACCAAGCTTTTCCTGCTGACTATCGTGCCGCTGGCGGTCGCCCAGCTTGTCACGATTTTTGCGGTTATGCAGACGGTCAGCAACGACGTTTATCGCCGTGCCCACGATTCCCTGGTCGCCGGCGGCACCGTCATCGAGGAGTTTCGCGAGGCCCGCAGCGAACGCCTGCGTGCGAGCGCACAGGTCCTCGCCGCCGATTTCGGCCTGAAACAGGCTGCTGCGACCCGTGACATTACGACGCTGCAGTCGATCCTCGTCAATCACCGCCAGCGCGTCAGTGCGGACATCGCCATTTTTCTCGACCTCGATGGCACCATCGTTGCGAGTTCCGAGGACATCGGCGAAAAGAGCAAGGCGGAGCTGCTGCGTCTCATTACTACTGACGGTACCGAGCAATCAAGCGTGCAGTCGATTCTTACGGTCAGGGACGTGACTTATCACACGATTGCCGAAACCCTGCGCGCCCCCGTACCGGTCGGCTGGATCGTGCTCGGCTACACGATCGATCAGTCAGTCGTCGACAGGATCGGCAATCTCACCGATCTCGACGTTTCGGTCGTTGCATTCGATCAGCAACCGCCCCGCGCCATTGCGACGACGTATGACGGCGGCGAAGCTACAAGTTTCGCCGACTCTATGATTGCGGCCGACACGAATCTCAATTCCATTTATCTCACCGACGATGACGGCGTAGATCGACTCACGGTCAATGCGCCGTTCGCGGAAGATGTGCAGGATCTCCTGATCGTTCTGCAACGATCGATGCGTGACGCAATGTTGCCTTACGAAGAAGCACGACGCGGGCTGATCCTGTTTTCGGCGGTTCTGTTGATCCTCGTTACATTGACTGCGATATATGTGTCCGGAACGATCGCGCGACCGCTGCGTGACCTTGCCGGCGCGACCCGTCGATTGATATCGGGGAACTACGATTCCTCGGTGGATGTGAATGCCGATGACGAGTTCGGAGAGCTTGCAACGAGTTTCAACGCGATGCGCACCGCCATCTCGGAGCGCGAGCAGCGGATCTCGCAACAGGCAATGTACGATTCGCTGACGGGTCTGCCCAATCGTGAAAAAATCGTCAAAGACCTGACGAGGACGATCGAAGAAGCCAGAGACGCGGATACGACGGTTGCGATTCTCTCGATCCGCCTGACCCGAATGGCCGCAATCACCTCGACACTGGGCCTCAGCGCCAGCGATGAGCTCATCAGGCTGGCAGCCCATCAGCTCAAGGTCAACCTGGACGCCAACGATATCCTCGGTCATGTCGGCACCAACGAGTTCGTTCTGGTCCTGCCGGACAACACAGTTGAAAATGCCCTGACCTACGCCGACAGAATCGAGAGTATTCTCGGTGCCGGTGTCAGGCTCGGACGCATCAACATTACCCTGCAATCGGCAATCGGCATTGCCGGCTACCCGCAGCACGGCGAGAATGCGGCGGATCTCGTGCGCAATGCATCGATCGCCCGCAGCGAGGCAGAGACACTCGACGAACGAGTGAGGGTGTACGAGTCAGGCCGCCAGGAACATTACGTGCGGCAGCTCCGGATCGTCAACGATCTCCTCAGCGCTTTGCAACGCGAGGAAATCCAGCTGCATTTCCAGCCGAAGATCGCCCTGCCCGACGGCGCACCGTGCGGCGCAGAGGCGCTCGTCCGCTGGCGCCACCCGGAACTCGGCTATCTCGCACCCGACGAATTCATCTCCGCCGCCGAGCAGGCCGGCACGATTCTGCATCTGACGCGTTACGTGCTGGAGCGTGCCCTGAAATTCTGCCGCACTTGGCACGATCAGAATTTCGAACTCGGCATAGCCGTCAACCTGTCCGCACGAGACTTGCAGGACGAGTATCTGCCGTATTTCGTGCTGCAGATGCTAAAAGAGCAGGAGATCGATGCGCAGTTGCTGACGCTCGAAATCACGGAGAACTCCGTCATGCAGAACGTCAATCACGCCGTCAATGTGCTCGAGTGCCTGCGCGACATCGGTGTCAGGATTTCGATCGACGATTTCGGCACCGGTCACTCGTCACTGGCGCAGCTCAGAAACATACCCCTGCACGAGCTCAAGATCGACAGGTCTTTTGTCAGCAACATTCTCGAAGAGAGCGAGAACGAAGCCATCGTGCGCTCGACCATCGATCTCGCGCATAATATGGGACTCGAGGTCTGCGCCGAGGGTGTGGAAGACGAGGCGACATTGCGCTATCTCTCGAAGATCGGTTGCGAACAGGCGCAGGGCTACTATCTCAGCAAACCCGTTCCCTGCGATTACCTGATCGATTGGCTGGAGAAATACCAACCCGTGTCATACCGTGAGCGCAGGACATCCAAGCGCGCGTTCAACAAATCGTAGGGGCGGCTTTTTGTACAAGGATGTACTTATGTCGCTGCTTGCACATCCCTGTGCGCAGCGACGAAGCCGCGATCCCTTTTTTGTTGCGGCCTAAAGCCCCTCCCAAAAATCTGTCTCTACAAAGCGGATTCTCAACCAGCGTCTAGCCGCCCTCGAGGCCGGTCAGAAACATCACGGTGTTCTCACCGATGTGTTCCACGGAATAGCCGCCCTCGAGGACGACCAGCGTCGGCAGACCGAGCGAGCCGATTCGCTTTCCCATGCGCCTGAAATCTTCCGTTTCGATGCCGAAGTGCGTCGTCGGGTCGCCGGCGAACGTATCGAGCCCCAGCGCCACGACGAGTGCATCGGCTTCGAATCCGGCGAGCTTCGTCAGCGCATCGTCGAGGGCCACTTCGTATTTCGCCCAGTCGGTACCGAAAGGCAGCGGGTAATTGATGTTGAAACCCCGTCCCGCCGCGGCGCCGGTTTCATCGGCATATCCGATGAAAAACGGATACTCGAGCCTGGGATCGGCATGCAGCGAGATCGTCAGCACGTCGCTGCGTGCGTAGAAGATGGTCTGTGTGCCGTTGCCGTGGTGATAGTCGACGTCGAGCACGGCGATTCGGCGCGCGCCGCTGTCGATCAGTGACTGCGCCGCGAGCGCGGTATTATTGAGATAGCAGTAGCCGCCGCAGTAGTTTTGCGTGGCATGATGCCCCGGCGGCCGGCACAGCGCGAAGGCGTTTTTTTTCCCGCCGTTCAGCAGATCCGCGCCCGTGAGGGCGGCATTCGCCGAGCTCAGAATGGCCCGCCAGCTGCCTTCCACGAACGGCGTCGTCGAATCGAAGGAATAGCGGCCCAGTTTCCCGACGACGCAATTGGTGTCCGCATGGCGCATCCCGGGTCCGACGAACGTGTCCGGTCTTGCATTGCTTGCCGTCTCGTCGGACGCGACCCATTCGGACCACACGTGCTTCAGGAATGCGACATAATCCGGCGCGTGAATTCGGGTCAGTCTCGATTCCTCGAAAACGCGTGGTTCGACGACCGTGCCAAAACCCGCGCCGCGAATCGCCCCGATGACGTTATCGGCGCGCTCCGGGCACTCCGCGCTTGGCGCCCAGGCATCGCCGCGCGGATCGAGCAGGGCGCTGTGCAGCCTGTGATCGTCCGAGTATACGGTGATCATGCGGAGAGGCGGATCCAGGCCGATTTCGACTGCGTGTAACTCAGTATGCTCTCGATGCACTTGTCCCGTGCATTGCCGGACTGCTTGTAACCGCCGAAGGGCTGCGTCATGTCTCCCTCATCAAAGCAGTTGACCCAGATGACCCCGGCTTCGATGTCCTTGATCAGGCGATGCGCTTTCACGAGATCTCTGGTCCAGATGCCGGCGGCGAGTCCATAAATCGTGTCGTTGGCGATCCCGATCGCCTCGTCGATGCCCTCGAAGGTCAATATCGACGCAACCGGTCCGAATATTTCCTCGCGTGCGATGCGCATGCGGTTATCGACATTCGTAAACAGCGTCGGGTTGACATAGGCGCCGCCGAGATCCGGCACGTCGCCGCCAAACTCGAGCTTCGCGCCTTCGGCCTTGCCGGATTCGATAAACGAGAGCACGCGCTGCTGCGCCTCGTGCGTGACCAGCGGGCCGAGATTCGTTTTGGGGTCGAGCGGATCCCCCGGAACGTAGGCGTCCTTCCCCTCTGCGATGAATCGCGACACGAAATCCTCGTACAGCGATTTCTCGACCAGGATCCTGGAACCGGCATTGCAGACCTCGCCCATGTTGGCGTAGATGCCGTTGTAAGCGGCCGCCACCGCCCGTTCCACGTCCGGCGTGTCCGCCATGAAGATTTGCGGCGTCTTGCCGCCACATTCGAGCGCCACGCGCTTCATGTTCGATTGGCCGGCGTACTGGAGAATGAGTTTGCCTACCTCGGTCGAACCGGTGAAAGTCACCTTATCGACGTCGTTGTGCAATGCCAGTGCCTTGCCCGCTACCTCGCCAACGCCGTTGATCACGTTGAAAACGCCCGGGGGTCCGCCGGCTTCGACAAACAATTCCGCAAGGCGCAGGCAAGACAGCGGTGCCTGCTCGGCCGGCTTCAGGACGACGGTATTGCCTGCGGCAAGCGCCGGGGCGACCTTCCAGATGGCCATCAATAACGGGTAATTCCACGGAGAAATCGCACCGACGACGCCTAACGGTTCGCGCAACACATAATGCATGACGTCGGCTTCCGTGTTGGTCACACTGCCCTCGATCTTGTCGATGTATTCGGCCATGAATTGAATCGTCTCGATCACCGCGGGTATGTCGACATTCAGCATGTCGCTTATCGGCTTGCCCATATTCACGGTGTCGAGGACGGCCAGTTGCTCCGCGTTTTCCTCGATCAGCTCCGCGTACCGGTACAGGATTTCCATTCGCGCCCGTGGCGCCATGCGTGACCAGGCGCCGCTCTTGAACGCTTTCCTCGCCGCGGCGACGGCTACATCGACGTCCTTCTCGTTGGCGGCAGCAACGGCCGCGATGACCTGCCAGTTGGCCGGATTCACCATATCGAAACGCCCGCCGTCGATCGCGTCCTTGTAGTCGCCGTCGATGAAGAACCGGGTTCGCACCGCGCCGAGCTCCCGCTCCGCGATGTTTCGCCAGTCCTGGAGGGTGTGGTTTGCCGAGGTTTGGAGACTCATATCGGATTGTCCTCTGTGCTGTTGCGGCCGATGACCAGCGCGTCGACCGCGATACATTCATCCCCGCCTACGATAACGGGATTCACGTCGACCTCCTCGATGTGGTCGCGTAATGCATCGATCATTGTGGAGAAGCGAGCCGCCAGCGCGCAGAATGCCTCGATGTCGGCCGCCGGACCTCCGCGAAAACCGTGCAGCAATGATTGTAACTTTAGTTCATCGAGGCGCCGCCGCGCATAGCTTGCATCGAAAGGCGGCAGGGCTGTGACGACGTCCCCGATCGCTTCTGCAAGGACGCCGCCGAAACCGAGCAACACGACGGGTCCGAACTGGGGGTCACGGCGCGCGCCGAGCATCATCTCGATGCCGCCGCGCACCATCGGCGCCAGCGAGGCCCGCGCGCCCAGGCGTTCCTTTAGCTCGCGGTACGCCTCGACCGCCCCGGCGATGTCGCCGAGGTGCAGGTACACGCCCCGGAGCTCCGATTTGTGCGCTATGCCCGGCATGGCGGTTTTCAGAGCCAGCGGGAAACCCAGACTGCCCGCCGCCCGTTGCAGTTGTTCCTCGGATTCGACGATGACAGCTTCGTTTGCCGCTATGCCGAAGTCCCGCAACAGCTCGAGCGATTCGGCTTCGTCCAGCGACCTTGCCGCCAGGCGATCCCGCCATCCGGCAATCGCGGCCTGCGGCGCCGCCGGCGCGCCCAGCGCCGGCCGTTTCAGAAAATCGCGATAGTCCATGAGGCCACGAATACCCCGAAGGAATGGAACGACGCCGTCCAGCACGGGAAAACCGGCGTGCGTCGCCTCGACGACCAGCGGGTCGGCGCCGGTGCCCTGTCGCGATGCAGCGAGGGCGACCGGCTTGCCGGAGGCCCGTCGCGCATCTTTCATATAGCCGACATAACTCGCATATATGCGGCCGTCCGGCGCACGGTCGTGGATGATGCCGCCGATCGCGGCGCCCGGATCCCGCATCATGATCGACAGGCAATCGCTCATCTGTCGCCTCGCCGTCGATCCGCCGCGGCTCCAGGCATCCAGCGGATTGACCGCGGGCAGCTCGGGATCCAGTACTTCCTCCAGAGCGCTCACCGTGTCGGCTGCGAGCTCCGTCAGCGGTACGCCTGCCTCGTCAGCCAGGTCCACCATTAACTGGCGCTCGCCGCCGGAATCATGCAGCGTCACGAGACCGCCGTCGCCGAGCGGGTTCAATTCCGAAAAAAGAATCAGTGCTGTCGCCATCTCGTCCATATCGCGCACGCGATGCACACCGTAATAATCGAAAAGTGCCTCGTAGGTGGAATCCTCGCCCGCCATCGCGCCCGAGTGCGAGACCGTCAGCTCCGCCGACTTTCTCGTGCGCCCGACCTTCAAGGCGACGACCGGAACATTTTTGCGCCTCGCCTTGTCGAGCGCCGCCCGAAACGCCTGCGGATCTCGCGCGGTTTCGATGAACAGGCCGACCACTTTCGTTTCCGGCAGATCGAGCGCGAAATCCAGGTACTGGTCCATGCGCACGCCGAGCTCGTTGCCGGTCGATACCGCCAGGTTGAAGCGTATGCGTTCCTCGCAATCGACGATCCCGCACATACCGGACCCCGAATGGCTGATGAGCGTTACCTTGCCGCCTTCGGGGTGCAGCCTGCTGTCGAAACCGATCGCCCAGACGCGATCCCGGAAATTATAGAAACCCATGCCGTTCGCACCGCAAACGAGCATGCCGGAATCGTGAATCTTCTGTCGCACGCGCTCTCTTAGCGGCGGATCGCCGTCCTCGTCGAGGTACAGGGTCGACATCAGTACCGCGGCGGGCACGGATCGGGCGACAGCCGCGTCGAGCGCTTGCTCGAGATGCTGGTCACCGATGGCGAATACGACCAGGTCCGGCGTCTCCGGCAGCTCCTCGAGGCGCGCATAGCATCGCAGCCCCCTGAGTTCTTCATAACCCGGGTTGACCGGGTAAATGTTGCCCCCGAACCCGCCGCGCTCGAGATTGACGAGCGACCACTCGCCCATGGAATCCTCGCGCGCGGATGCGCCGACCACTGCCACGGACTTCGGGCGAAGCAGCGGGTCGAGCGGATGCTTCATCGAAGAAGCGGGTCAATAAGGTGCCGGCGGTGTGGCGCGACGCCGTGGCGGATCCCAGAACGGCTTATCGACGACGACCGCTTCGGCCATCACGCGCGACCAGTGCATCTCGCGCTGGTAATAGATCTCGACGAACAAACGATCGCCGACCGCGCCGTGCGGCATGCGTACGGTACCGATAGCGATGTTCTGCTTGCAGACCGGTGACCAGTTCGCAGACGTGATAAAGCCGATCTCCTTTTTGCGCCTGCCGCCCTTCGCATATATATAAGAGTGATGCGCCGGCTTGTTGCCTTCGATGTCGAGCTTGACCAGGCGCCAGGCGGAGCCGCGGCGCTTCTCCGCCGCCAGCGCGCGGCGTCCGTTGAAAACGGGTTTCTTGAAATCGACGAGCCACTCGAGACCCAGCTCGAACGGGGAGCGCGAACGGCCTGATCGAACCGTTGCGTGTGCCGGCAGGAATTCGGTGTATGCCGCGATGTACCCCGCTTCGATGCGGGCCTGGTCGAGCGCCTCCGTACCGATGGCCATGATGCCGTGCAGTTTGCCGGCTTCGAAAAGCGCGTCCCACAGCGCCTCCGCTTTGTCGAACGAAATCCACAGCTCATAGCCGAGATCGCCGGTATAGCCGGTGCGCGACACCATCAATTCCGTGCCTTTGAATTCGAATTGCATGAGGCCGAAAGGCTTCAGGCTCTCGATGCCATCGAGGCCGAGGTTCCGCATGATGCTGAAGGACGTCGGTCCCTGCACGGCCAGCCCCGCAATTTCGTGTGTCTCGTCCACGATCGTGACGTCCATGCCGATGGCGGCGGCGGTCAACCAGGACATGTGCCTTTCCTGCGAGCACAATCGGTACTCGCCGTCCCGCAAGTGGAAAATAGTTCCATCGTCGATGACCTGGCCCTCGTCGTCACACCACACCGCGTATGCGACACGGCCCGGCTTGATCTTACGCATGTCGCGGGTGACGAGCCGGTCGATGAAGGCAAGGCTGTCCAGGCCTGTGATCCTGTATTTCGTCATCGGAGTCAGATCGAATACACCGGTGCTGTTGCGAACCGAGAAGTATTCGAGCTGCACGTCGTAGAAACCGTCCGCGGTCCGGTAGCCCTTCCAGTCGTGCCAGCGATTCAGCCGGTCGATCTCCGCCTGTCGTGAGTAAAACGGCGACTTCAGCCGATCCTGCTGTACCTGATGAACGGTCGTCACGCCGCTTTCTCCCTTTTGAGAATTTCCCGTGCAGCATTGCGCCCCGCCGCGCCGCTGACGCCGCCGCCGGGATGCGCCCCCGCGCCACAAAGATAAAGTCCGTCGAGCGGCATCGCGTATTGCTGGGCGCCGCCGACCGGTCGCGTGAACAGGAACTGGTCGAGCGCTAGCTCGCCATGATGCCAGTGCCCGCCGGTGATCAGGAACTCGTCTTCTATGTCCGCCGGCGTCAGCATTTCCGAGGCGACGATCTTCTGCGGCAGGTCGGGCATGTAGTCAGCGAGCGCTTCGATCGCCGTATCGAGGAACGCTTGCCGCGTTTCGTCTGACCATCCTTGCTCGAGGCGGTATGGGGCGTATTGCACGATCGACGACATGACGTGGTTGCCGGCCGGGGC
>JBFHXJ010000060.1:0-25401 GCA_041598995.1 Woeseiaceae bacterium
AGCGGCTGCAGGAAGGCCATGCGTGCCGGCAAGGGACCGAAACCGAGGCGCGGCAGGAGGTAATAGGTGAGGCCCATGAAAGCGATGGTGACGCCGACGGTTGCGCCGTGATAATGCGCCGGAATCACGATGTCGAGGCCGGAGATCATGAAGCCGAGGATACCGCCCGCAGTGAACAGGACCATGGAGCTCAGGAGTGCGGATCGCAGATAGCGCGCCTCGCCGGATGGCTTGTCCGCCGTCATCAGCCCGGCGAGCACCGCGAGCCCCATGGGCAGGCAGGAAAGACCGCCATATTTCATCAGCTCGGTGAATGCAAGACGATGGCCCGGCGACGTGACGTCATGCGCGAGGTAAAGAAATGGCACGACGATGATCGGAAGCGCCAGGAAAACCAGGAAGACCAGGGTCAGTCGCGGCGTCAGGTCGATCCGGCAGCCGCTCGCGTCGGCCAGGATCACCCAACACACCATCATGAGCAATGTATAGCTGAACTGGATCACATGGCCGCCGCCCCAAAACAGGAATTCGAAATAGATCTGGCCGCTCATCTCCGGTGGGATGCCGGACATGGAGACGAACACGGAGAGCATCGAGGCACCGGTCACGGCGGCGGAAATCGTGATGCCGGCTTGAAGCGCTGCGGTGCCGGTCAGGTTCGTGCTCAAGCGACGGTAGCCGATGAGCGAACGCATCACGTGACTCGCGATTCCGGCTGCGAACAGGCCGAGTCCTGCGATGAACAGGGCATCGTCGAGGACCGGCACGTAATTGCTCATTTGCGGACTGCCGCTGCCGGCAAATGGTGAAACGATGATGATCGCGGTACCGAGCAGTGCCGCGGCGAGCGATGCCCGGTCCCACAGGGGCGCATCGGTCGCGGTGCTCAGGCTCCACATCGCCGCCGACAACGCAAGGAGCCAGACGAGGACCGACAGCGTCACGTGCACGACCAGCGAAACCTGGAAGAAATCGAGGAAAGGGATCCACCCCTGCACGAGCGGCGTTCGCGCGAGTACCAGCAACACGGAGAAGAGGCCGGCAAAAACCAGCGACACGAGTCCGAGGATCAGCCAGGCCGTGGTATTGAATCGCGCAGCCTCGCTCTGCGGCGTCAGTTCATAGCCGGCCCCGGGCATCAGGAACCCGCGAATCTGTAAATCCGGCTTCCTGGCTCGAATGGCACGTCAGTCTCCTGCATTCAATCGAGTGTGACGTATTGCTCCAGTCTCGCGACCTCCGCCGCGTTGACGTATTTACCGATCTCGCGCCGAAACTGCTCGATGTTCGAATACGGCCGATATTCCTCGAACTCGTGCGCCATGCGCTCTCCGATGCCGGGAATCAGCAGGATATCGGAACGCATCGCATTGTTGAGGTTGATGGGCACGAATAACCGCGTATACAACTCCTCGAGCTGTTTCTCGTCGAGGTCAGCGCTCAAGAGATCGTCCAGCTCGCCGACCGTTGCGAACGGCCGCTTGCTCATGACGGCCCCAACGAGCACCTCGTCCATATGTGGAAGGTTGACGAGTTCCTCGGCAGTTGCGGTATTGGCGTTCAGCACGCCGGTGTCGGCGATCGATACCGTTACAAACACTACCGATGCGATTGTCAGCCAGATCGATCCGAGTCGGGTCAATGTCATTGCACACTCCATTACATGCGAGTTCGGGGCGTTACGGGATGGCGGATACTATCTGTATAGTCTTTTGAAGGTCAATACACGAAGCTATGTGCCAATACGATGATGGATGCCGCGCGGAAACTGCTGAATTCGAGGTATTTCATGTGGGCCGTACTGGCGCTGCCCTTTTTCGGGCTGATTAACAGCCTGCGCGACATAGACCTACATTACGGCGAAGTCCTGCATGCATCCGGTCAGTACTCGGCGCGCTTGTTACTCGTCACACTGGCGATCACACCGCTCAATCTGTTCTTTGCCGATGCGCCGTGGCCGAGGTGGCTGGCCGAGCGGCGGCGATATTTCGGCGTCGCCGCATTTCTGTATGCCGTGTTGCACACCGTCGTCTATCTCGACAGGAAGGTGGGTTCCGGTCTGGTCCTGCAGGAAGCGCGCGAGTTTTCGATCTGGTCCGGGTGGCTCGCGCTGGTGATATTCCTGCCATTGGCCCTTACCAGCAACGATGCCTCGCTGCGCTGGCTAAAGAACAAATGGAAAAAACTGCACCGCTTGATCTACGCGGCCGCAATATTGACATTCGTGCACTGGATATTTGCCGCGTTCAGCTTCGTGCCCGGGCTCATACATCTCGCGATATTGCTGCTGCTCGAGAGTTACCGTATTTGGAAACGCAGGCAGGTGAGGCTATCATCGGCCGCAGTTCTACAAGATCAATAACAACAAATTCATAAAAGACCCGGCCCGCCCACGATGAGACTATCCGATTGTCACAATGTCTCGGACCTGCGGACTCTTGCCAAACGAAACCTGCCATGGCCGGTGTTTAACTATCTGGATGGCGGCGCCGACGACGAGCTGACGCTCAACTGGAATACGACCGCGTTCAACGAATACGAGTTGCTGCCGCATCAACTCAACGATATCAGCCGAATCGAGCTCGGCACCACGCTCCTCGGTCAGAAGATCGACTGGCCGGTCATGCTGTCACCGACCGGCGCATCCAGGCTTTTTCATCACGACGCGGAGCCGGCCGTCATTCGCGCGGCGAACAAGTTCGGCACGATCTACAGCCTGTCGACCCTCGGCACCACGACGATCGAGGACGTCGCGGCCATTTGCAAGGGACCGAAGATGTACCAGATATACGTCTTCAAGGATCGAGGCATCACCAGGGATTTCGTGCAGCGCTGCAAGGATCAGAAATACGATGCAATCTGCCTGACCGTCGATACCCAGATCGCCGGAAACCGGGAGCGCGACCTCGTTACCGGTTTCGGTATTCCGCCGAAGTTCAATCTGCGCGCCATTTCTAGTTATGCGCTGCATTTTCCCTGGACGATCAGGGCGATTCTCAAACCGGGATTCGACATGGTCAACGTCACCAGCAGCCCCGGCGTGTCGAGCGAGATCGATGAAGGCGTCATCGAATACATCAACAGCCAGTTCGACCGGACACTCAACTGGAAGGACGTCGAGTGGCTCGCGAGCCAGTGGAGCGGACCGCTCGTCATCAAGGGCATCCAGACTGTGAACGATGCGAGAAAAGCCGTCGATTCCGGCGCAACCGCAGTCATGCTGTCGAATCATGGCGGACGTCAGCTCGAGACGGCGCCGGCACCCGTCGACTGCATCGCGCCGATCGCGGACCAGCTCAGAGACAGGCTCGAGATCATCTGTGACGGCGGCGTGCGCCGTGGCACCCATATCGTCAAGGCGCTTGCGCTCGGCGCCAACGCCTGCAGCGTCGGCCGCGCTTACCTGTTCGGCCTGGCGGCGGGCGGTCAGCGCGGTGTCGAGCATGCGCTCGGGCTCCTGAAGAGCGAGCTCGAGCGAACCATGGGTCTCGTCGGTTGTAATTCGGTACACAAACTCGGCGACGCCTACATCCGCAGGCGCTGACGCTCGTCCGGGAAACGGCAGTTGCAGATTCAGATCAGATCGCTGTGGTGGTGGGCCGGCCTGGGTCTCGCGACCCTGGTAGCGGTGGGCGCGACGCAGGCGGCTGACTGGGTCGGCGAATCGATACTCGGTTTCGAGCGCAGTCCGCTGAGCGCCATCATGATGGCCATCGTGATCGGCATGATCCTCGCGAACACGGTACGGCTGCCGCCGGCAATGCTCCCGGGCCTCGGGTTCTGCACCACTGCCGTGCTGCGTATCGGCATCATGTTGCTCGGGATCCGCCTGAGTCTTACCGGGGCAGGCCAGTTCACGCTGGTCGCATTGCCATTCGTCGTTTTCGCGATCGCCGCCGGGCTCGCGACGGTCAGCCTCCTGGGCCGTTATCTCGGCTTGTCGCGACGATTGAGCGGCCTCATCGCCGTCGGCACCGGTATTTGCGGCTGTACGGCCATCGTGGCAACGGCGCCGCTCATCAAGGCAGACGAATCCGAGGTCAGTTACTCGATCGCGTGCATCACCGTTTTCGGGCTCGCGGCCATGTTCCTGTATCCCTTACTTGCGCATGCCTTGTTCGCGGACCAGCCGGAGCTGGCGGGCCTCTTTCTCGGCACATCGATTCATGAAACGGCACAGGTGGCCGGCGCAGGGCTGATGTACGAATCGCAGTTCGGGGCTCCGGCGGCGCTCGATATTGCGACCGTCACCAAGCTTACGCGCAATCTGTGCATGATCGCGGTCATCCCGCTCGTCGGCATCCTGTACGCTGCGGATCACCGGGTGAGCGGCGAGATCAAGTGGCTGCAAATGGTGCCCTGGTTCATCGTAGGCTTTGCGATGATGTCGGCCTTCCGGACTGTCGGCGATCTCGGCGAGCGCGCCTTCGGCATCCTCGAGCCCACAGAATGGGCCGCGCTGACAAACTTCATTCGCTCGAGCGCGGAGAGCCTGCTCCTGGTCGCGATGGCGGCCGTCGGACTGACGTCATTGTTCGCCGGCATCAGGAAAATCGGCATGCGACCGTTCCTGCTCGGTCTCTTTGCCGCGTTATTGATCGGTGGCGTCAGCCTGACAACGATCTCCTTATTCGCGGAATCGCTCATAAAAGTCGTCGGCCCATAACGCAATTTGTCATTTTTCGTATTTCTGTCACATTGAAAAATTGTTTAAAGAACCAGTCGTTACGCTCGGTAATTTCGAATTTGATCACTTATATCATTCAAAAAATATGGGTTTCTGGCAGTATTTGCGAGTAATATGACGCCTGCCTCGCTTTAGGGCAGGCTTGTACGAGCGCCGGCTTCGGCCGGCGAGTTTTGTTGATGAGGTAGGTATGGCAGGCGAAAGGGTTACCGGCACCGTTAAGTGGTTCAACGACGACAAGGGATTTGGTTTCATCGAGCGTGAAGGCGGACAGGATGTATTCGTGCATCACACCGCAATCCAGTCGGAAGGATTCAGAACGCTCAAGGAAGGGCAGAAGGTCTCGATGGAAGTGACGCAAGGCCAGAAAGGACCCCAGGCGGAAAACGTAATCGCCGAATAGCGGCTCGAAAGCGGGCTGGTTGCGTAGCGAGCAGCCGGTTCGGGAAACGGCGGCACCCCGGTCTCCTTCGAGACCGAATCGATCCCACCGAAAGGTGCAGCCGATGAAATCCGCGGCATTTCTGGCAATGTTTGTGCCGGCCAGCCGGCGCGCGTTGCCGGCAGAAGAATGGCCTGCCTGTGCCGTTTTCGGACGCTTATTGCCGGTCTTCCTGCCACTTGTCCTGCTCCTCGCCTGTGAGGCGCCGCCACCGGAGACCGCGGCTCCTGCGCCGCTTCAGTTCAGCGGCTCTCAAGCGTGTCGCGAATGCCACGCGCCGGAGTTCGCCCTTTGGCGCGACTCGCATCACGCGCTGGCGATGCAGGAGGCGACGCCGGACTCCGTGCTCGGTGATTTTTCGGGCGTCGACTTCCGCTACTTCGACCAGGTCAGTACGTTTTTCAAACGCGACGGGCAGTTCGTCGTCCGTACCGACAACGCGGATGGCGATCCCGACGATTTCATCGTCAGTTTCACTTTCGGCGTCGCACCGCTGCAGCAATACCTCGTGAAGATGCCCGATGGCCGCGTGCAGGCGCTCCCGGTCGCATGGGATGCGAGAAGTCGCGCGGACGGCGGACAGCGCTGGTTCCACCTGTACCCCGACGAGTTCATCTCGCATGCCGATCCGCTGCACTGGACCGCCCGCGAGCAGAACTGGAACACCATGTGCGCGGAATGCCATTCGACGGATATCGAAAAAAACTACGACCTCTCGAGCAATACCTTCGCGACGACCTGGGCCGAAATCAGCGTCGGCTGCGAAGCCTGTCATGGCCCGGGTTCACACCACATCGCCCGTGCCAGGGAGAGCTCACGCGGCGGTCTCGTCGTCGATCTCGACGACCGCGGCAGCGCCTCGTGGCAAATGAACCTCGACTCGGGAATAGCCGAACGCAGCGAGCCCGCCACACGACCGCCGCAGCAGCCCGAGGCCTGCGGTCGATGTCACTCCCGCCGTTCGCTGGCGACGGGCGACTACCAATTCGGTAAACCGTTGCAGGACACGCACGTCCCCGCCTTACTCGATCCTCTGCTTTATTTCGCGGATGGCCAGATCCTGGACGAGGTTTATGTGTACGGCTCTTTCCTGCAGAGCCGCATGTACCAGGCCGGTGTCAGTTGCAGCGACTGTCACGACCCGCATTCCGCGAGGCTCAGGACGAGCGGTGCGCCGAGCGAGATCTGCGATACCTGTCACCTGCCTCAGAAATTTGCGAGTGCCGAGCATCACCGGCACGACGCAGACGTAGCCTGCGTCGATTGCCACATGGCCGCGCGCCTTTATATGGGAGTCGACGAACGGCACGACCACAGTTTTCGCATCCCGCGACCGGACCTGACGGTCTCGACCGGCGCGCCGAATGCCTGTAACCGGTGCCACGACGACCGCGACAGCCGCTGGGCGGCGGAGGCCGTGAACACCTGGTACGGCGCGGGCCGCGAGGCCCACTATGCGGAGGCGATCCACGTCGGCAGGAGCATTTCGCCGGCGGCCACCGCACTGCTGCTGCAGACCATCGCTAACAAGGAATTCCCGGGAATCGCGAGGGCGACCGCACTGACCCTGTTGCGACCGCCGTATGCGCCGGGCGTCATCGCGGCGGTTCGGGGCGCACTCGGCGATCCCGATTCCCTGGTCCGTCGCGCGGCGCTGACCGCGCTGTCGAGCGCGGCGTCCGAGCTGATTCTCGAGTGGGCGGCCTACCTGCTGCATGACCCGGTCCGTTCCGTGCGTATCGAGGCCGCACGAATCATCTCGCCGCTGCAGGGCTCGATGCCGCGCGAATACCTTACCGCTTTTAAACGAGCGAATGCCGAGCGCATCGCGGCGCAATTCGCGATCGCCGAGCGCCCGGAAGCGCAGCTGAATCTCGGCAACGCCTACACGGAAGCGGGCCGCACGGACGAAGCGGAGTCTGCTTTTCTGCAGGCACTCGAGCTTGAACCAGGCGCCGTGGCAGCACGCGTTAATCTGGCCGACCTGTATGCGCGGTCCGGCAGGATCGGGGAGGCGGAACGGCTGTTACGCAAGGGTATTGCACTCGCTGACGAGCACGCCGTATTACATCACGCGCTCGGCCTGATACTCGTTCGAGACAATCGTCACGACGCGGCTTTGCCTGAGCTCGAATTGGCGACCCGATTGCAGCCGCAAGAATCGCGATTCGTCTATGTCTACGCGATCGCTCTGAATTCGATGCTGCGTGGCGACGAAGCGATAGACATCCTTAAGGATGCATTACAACGTTTTCCCGCCGACTTCGAGATTCACTTTGCGCTTGCTACGATATTGCGCGATCGGGGCCGGGTCGAGGAAGCGCGAGAAATCGCCGGGAACCTTGCCGAAATCTATCCGGATATAGACGCCACGCAAAACCTGGTTCAATCCTTGTAACAATCGAAGTCAGAGCCCGGCTCTGACCCCGGGTCAGGCGGTCATACCGTCGTAGATCAGCTTCACCCCGACGATGAACAGTATCGCGTAGGCGATTTTGAAGAATAACCGGTCCGTCATACGCCTGTGTAGCCAGACGCCGAGCGCTATGCCCAGAGGCGCAAGCGGCGAGAGCACCAGGGACGTGGCCAGATTGGTCGCATCGAACTGTTCGAGCCACGCGTACGGTACCAGCTTGACGTAATTGACCACGGCAAAGAACACGACGGTCGTGGCGACGAACTGCGTCCGGTTGATGCCGCGCCGCAGCAGGTACATCGTGATCGGCGGTCCGCCGGCGTGTGCGATAAAACTCGTGAATCCGGCCACGGCGGCCGCGCCGATACCGGCCGCGGGTCCGAACGGTTTCGACGCCGCCCGATCCTTCAGCCCGCTCTGCGGCCATTGAAGGAGCGTGAAGGCAATGGCGACGATGCCGAGTAGCAGGCGCAGCCTGGCAGGACTCATGAATTCGAACATCAGAGTACCGACGGCAATACCGAGTAGCGATGCCGGCAGCAGGATCCTGAGCTCGGCAAGCATCCATTTGCCGCGGTATGCCCAGAGCCCGACCAGATCCATCAGGCACAGGATCGGCAAAAGTATCGCGGCGGCCTGCACGGGAGAGACGATCATGGCGATGAGCGGTACGGCGACGACGCCGAGGCCGGACCCGACGCCGCCCTTGGAAATACCGAACAGCAGGACCGCCGGCACGGCTGCGAGGTAGAAGAGCGGATCGGTGATCAACGGGGCATTCTCGGGTTGTGCGCGGAGCATATCAGGAATCCCGATGCCGCTTTGCGCTCGCGATTTATCGGCAGGGCCAATTCGTGCTTAAATGCGGCGGATAAGAAGATTAAAGGGCGAGCACCGTGAAGCTCCGGGTACGTGACAACTCGATTCGGCTGCGACTGACCCGGACAGAGGTCGATCAGGCGCGTGACGACGGGCTCGTCAGGGGCCGGGTGCCGCTGAGCGGCGGGAGCAATTTCGACTACGTTCTCGAAAGTTCGCCGGCAACCGTCAAAGCGGAAGCGCACATGTCGAACAACGTATTGACGGTACGCGTTCCCGAATCGGAAATTCTGAATTGGTCAGGCTCCGACGAAGTATCGATCGCAGCCACGCAGAAGCTGGGCGACGGCGCTGAACTCAGTATCCTCATAGAGAAGGATTTCGCCTGTCTGACGCCGCGCGAGGGCGAGGACGAGTCGGACATGTATCCGCACCCGCTTGCCGGCAAGGAAACCTGTTAGTCGATTATGGCGGCGAGTCGCTATGTAGCGTTCAGACCGGAAACGATCGCGTTTCTACGCGAACTCAAGGCAAACAACAATCGCGACTGGTTTACTGAGCACAAGTCTCGTTATGAAGCGGATGTGCTCGACGTGGCCCTCGATTTCATTCAGTCGATGCACGATCCGCTGCAGAGTATCGCACCGCGTTTTACGGCTATTCCGAAACGTATGGGCGGATCACTGATGCGCGTCTATCGCGACACGCGATTCTCGAAAGACAAGACGCCCTACAAGACCAACATCGGTATTCAGTTCCGGCACGAGCAGGCCAAGGACGTGCACGCGCCCGGCTACTACGTGCATATCGATCCGGATGCGGTGTTCCTGGGCGTCGGATTGTGGCATCCCGACGCGACGGCGCTCGCTGCCATCAGGGAGATGATCTCGGCAAAGCAGGCGGAATGGCTGCGCGCACGCGATGATAAGACGTTTCGCCGACATTTCAGCCTGGGTGGGGCGTCGCTGAGCCGCCCACCGCGCGGATTCGACAAGGAACACCCGCTGATCGAGGACATAAAGCGGAAGGACTTCATCGCGATCAAGAACCTGGCTATCGCAGATGCGACTGAGCGTCGCTTTCAGCAAAAGGTGGAAACTGCTTTCAAGGCCGCGACACCCCTGATGAAATTTCTCTGCAAAGCGGTCGGCGTACCTTATTAGCGAGAAGTATCCGGAAAGCTTTCCTAGGTTTGAATTGCGTTGGAGCGGCTGTAGGAGCGACTTTATTTGCGAATGGCTTGAAAGCGCTTTGGGGCTGAAGCCCCGCATACGTTCGCTCCCGCAACCAACACAATCTGCAATCGACAATGACCGGATCGCTCGTCGATGCTAGAATCCGCGCGCCAGTTTGTCCGCAATCTGCCCAGGTGACTCCATGGCTGCTTTCGAAGATCCGGCGTTTGACGATCACGAGCGCGTCATTTTTTGCCGCGATGCGCGGACCGGTCTGCAAGCCATCATTGCCATCCACTCCACCGCGCTCGGACCGGCTGCCGGTGGCACCCGCCTGTGGGCCTACCAGACGGACGATGCGGCGCTGCACGACGTATTAAGGCTGTCCCAGGCGATGAGTTACAAGAATGCGATGGCGGGGCTCAGGTTCGGTGGTGGCAAAGCCGTCATTATCAAGGGCGACGACTTCGAAGGCAGCGACGCGTTGTACGAGAAGTACGGTGAGTTTGTCGACCAGCTGAACGGTGACTATGTGACGGCAGAGGACGTCGGCATGAATGTCGAGATCATGGAGATCGTCGCCCGACGCACCAAATTCGTGTCCGGATTGACGGCGAGGGTGGGTCATGCCGGTGGCGATCCGTCGCCCAAGACCGCTTATGGTATTTACAAGGGCATCGAGGCGGCAGTGAAGTTCCAGCTCGGGCGTGATTCCATCGAGGGACTGAAGGTCGCCGTGCAGGGTGTCGGCAACGTCGGTTATCACCTGTGCAGATACTTGTCGAATGCAGGCACGAAACTGATTGTCTCGGATATCGACGAAGCACGCGTCGAGCGCGCCTGTGCCGAGTTTGGCGCGGCGGCGGTCGGCGTCGACGAGATCGTGACGCAGGCGGCGGACGTGCTCGCGCCTTGCGCGCTGGGCGCGACCATATCCGCAGCGACGATACCGACGCTGAAAGCGACGATCGTGGCCGGAGGCGCGAACAATCAACTCGATACGCCCGAGGACGGTCAGCGCCTGGCCGACGCGGGAATACTCTACGCGCCCGACTACGTGATCAATGGCGGCGGCATCATCAACGTTGCCAGCGAGTATTTCGACGATGCCGACGATGACGAGGTTATGCGTCGCGTTGCCGAAATCGGTCCGCGACTCACCGGTATCTTTGAATCTGCCAGAAGATCCGGCAAGGCCACGAACGTGGTCGCCGACGAGATGGCCCGGGAGATCATTGCTTCCGGCGAACAGCCGGGCTGATATCGGCCTATAGCTTCCTCACCACGTTCAGTAGCTTCCCCGGATCGGGACGATCGACGAGAAATTTCGATAATTCGGAAAAGCGGATGATGTGATCCGAGTCGATTACCAGTGCGGTCGGCCACAAGGTGTCTTCACCGTACTCCTTGTGAAATTCGCCCGGGACACCGGCTTCCAGAAATATGCCGAGCTTTCTCGCGATGTCGAGCGATTCATCGAGCCAGAAATCGAACTCGACACCGAAAATATCGGCGACCCTGCGTGTGGTTTCGAGCGGCTGCGGCGTCACGAGGATCAGTTTGGCGCCCGCCTCCGTGATCTCCTTGTAGGACCTGGTCAGGTCGGCGACCTGGCTGCTGCAGAACGGACACCACGAGCCCCGGACGAACAACAGGATGGCCGGTGAGCCGCCGAGTTCTGTTGAACGGTGGCGAATGCCGTGCTCGTCCACGGCCTCGAATTCGGGCAATCGTTGCCCCGGTTTGAGCTGGTCGGGAACGCGCCTGCCACCTTGCTTTTTCCAGAAAAAATAGATGCTACCGGCCGCGAGCACGACCACAATGATGACAATTAGGAGCGTCGTAATGGCCACGGTGATTCCCGTCTAAGCTGTCTTCAGGACGATCTTGCCCATGTGCTCGCTGCTCTCCATGAGCGCATGCGCTCTTGCCGCTTCACCCAACGGAAACGTGGCATCAATTATGGGCCGCACCTCGCCCGATTCAAGTAATGGCAGCACATGAATTCGCAGTGCGTCGGCGATCGCTGCCTTTTCCAGTGTTGTCTGTGGCCGCAACGTCGATCCGCTGATTGTAAGGCGCTTGCCAAGCACCTGGCGCATGTCGAGCTCCGCCCTGGATCCTTTGAGGAACGCGATGATTACGTATCGCCCGTCGCGGCCGAGCACGTTCATGTTTTTTTGCATGTAAGGTCCGCCGACCATGTCGAGCACGAGGTCGACGCCATCACCATCGGTCAGCTCGCCGACGTCCTGCTCCCAGTCGGCGGTCTTGTAATTGAGCGCGTGATCGGCGCCGAGATCGATGCAGAACTTGCATTTTTTGTCGCTGCCAGCCGTCGTAATGACCGTTGCGCCGGCAGCCTTGGCCAGTTGAATCGCGGTCGTACCGATGCCGCTCGAGCCACCGTGCACCAGCATTGTCTCCCCGGGCTGCAAGCCTGCCCGCATGAAAACGTTGTACCAGACCGTGAAGTAGGTCTCCGGGATCGCGGCCGCCTCGACGAAAGACAGTTTTGCCGGAAGCGGCAGGCAGTGGCTTTCGTCGACACGGCAATACTCCGCATAGCCGCCGCCGTGACAAAGGGCCATCACCTTGTCGCCGGTCTTCCAGCGTGTGGCATTTTCGCCGAGCGCGGCGATCTCGCCCGCTACCTCGAGGCCGGGCAGTGGATCGGCGTCCTCGGGCACCGCATACATTCCGAGCCGTTGCAGCACGTCAGGCCGGTTGACACCCGCAGCGCGCACACGAATCAAAACCTCCGACGCGCGCGGTTCCGGTAGCGGCAAGGACACCGTTTCCAGTACCTCCGGAGCGCCGGGCTCACGGATGGAGACGGCGCGCATCGTTTGGCTCGCAGGCTCTGCCGATTTCTTCATACCGTTACGCCAAACAATGCCGCGTGATAATGACGCACGATAAGGAATGCCGCGAAGCCGATTGCCAGGACAAGCGCGTCCATGCCGAGCGGCTGTCTCGCTACCTCCGGTCGCGGCGACCTTCGATTGACCGACAGAATGTCGACGACGGAATAGGCGCCGAAACTGCCGAACAGGAGAATCGATGCAATGTCGCCATTCGCCGGGAGGTGCGCCAGCGCCCACAGGATGACGCCGGACAGCATCGGATGGCGAATGACACGGCGGAAATTGTTGGGTACGTAGGCTGCGACGAGCAGGCAGAAGGCGACCGGCATCGCCAGACCGGCGAAGATACGCGCCCAGGCCGGAGGTTCGAAGACCACCACGGATTCCGCGCGGGACATGCCGATGAGAATCAGCGCAAATCCGGCGAGGGCGATCAACGAATAGATGCCCCTGAATCGCAATGCACCCAGGCGTGACTCGAGGGACGCCCTGAACGATGGAAACATCGGTACCGCGTGAACGCCAAAGAACAGTGCCAGGCCTGCCACCAAGCTAGTCATGATGAATGATCTTATGGACGTGGACGGAATGGCAAAGTATGAACCGTCCCGCGGCAGATGTCATAATCGAGCGACTCGTGGGAGACAACAAGAATTGAGCACGAATCCCATCCTCTGGCGTCCGCGCAAGGACCGGATCCAAAAATCGGCCATGTTCCGTTTCATGACGGCACAGGGGTTCGATAATTACGACGATCTTTATCGCTGGTCGATCGACGAGGTCGAGGCGTTCTGGCAGGCACTCTGTGACTTCTGCGGCATCGAGTTCACGAAGCCGGCTGCCAGTGTCCTCGAGCAGCCCGGGGATATGACCACCGCGAAGTGGTTCACGGAAAGCGAGCTCAGTTTTCCGGCACACCTGCTGCGTCAGGAAGGTGATCGCGCCGCCATTATCTTCCGCGGTGAGGACAGGTTTCGCCGCGAGCTGAGCTTCGGTGAATTGCGACAGCAAGTGGCGAATATCGCGGCCGCCCTGAGAGCCGCGGGCGTGACGAAAGGAGACCGCGTTGCCGGGTTTGTGCCCAATTGCCCGGAAGCCGTCATCGCCATGCTGGCGGCGACGAGCATCGGCGCGACCTGGTCATCCTGTTCACCGGATTTCGGCATCAACGGCGTCGTCGACCGCTTCGGCCAGATCGAACCCAAGATACTCTTCTGCGCAGACGGTTACTTTTACAACGGCAAACACATCGATTCGCTGAAGGCCGTCGCGGGCGTCGTTGGCCTGATCGATACCATCGAGAAGACGGTCGTCATTCCCTTTACCGGCGACGCGCTTCCCGACATCGAGGGCGCGATTTCGTGGCAGGATTTCGAGGTGACTGGCAGCAAACTCGAGTTCACGCCGGTCCCATTCGATCATCCGCTCTACATCATGTATTCCTCCGGCACGACGGGCGTTCCGAAATGTATCGTGCACGGCGCCGGGGGCACGCTGTTGCAACACCAGAAAGAGCATGTCTTGCATTGCGATATCGGCGCAGACGATCGCGTCTTCTATTTCACGACCTGTGGCTGGATGATGTGGAACTGGCTCGTCAGCGCGCTCGCCTGCGGCGCAGCGATTCTCCTCTACGATGGCTCTCCTTTCGCCGAGAACGGCCGTATCCTCTGGCGCATCGCCGAAGAAGAAAAGCTGACCGTCTTCGGTACCAGTGCAAAATTCGTTTCCGCCCAGGAAAAGGCCGGCGTGAGACCCGGCGAAGAATTCGATCTTGATTCGATTCGCACGATACTTTCCACCGGATCGACGCTCGTCCCGGGTGGGTTCGATTATGTGTACGACGCGATCAAGAAAGATGTGCAACTGTCGTCTGTATCGGGCGGCACGGACATCATCAGCTGTTTCATCGGCGGCAATCCGATGAAACCGGTGCATCGCGGTGAGCTACAGAGTCTCGCGCTGGGTATGCGGGTTGAGGTCTACTCCCCCGAAGGCGCTTCCCTGATCGGCGAGACCGGTGAGCTCGTGTGTACCAACGCGTTTCCCTCAATGCCCGTCGGCTTCTGGAACGATCCGGACGGCAGCAAATATCATGCGGCGTACTTCGAGCGCTATCCCGGTGTCTGGGCACACGGCGACTTCGCCGAGATCACCGATAACGGCGGCATGATCATTCACGGGCGTTCGGATGCGGTACTGAATCCCGGGGGCGTGCGCATCGGCACGGCGGAAATTTATCGCCAGGTCGAAAAGCTCGACGAGGTCCTGGAGAGCATCGCCATCGGCCAGAACTGGGATGGTGACGTACGCGTGGTGCTGTTCGTCGTGCTACGGAAAGGCGTCAAACTCGATGATGATCTCAAAGCGCGGATTCGACAGCTGATCCGCGAGAACACGACACCGCGGCACGTACCGGCCAAGATCATTGCGGTACCCGAGATCCCGCGTACGATCAGCGGCAAGATCGTCGAGCTCGCGGTACGTTCCGTGGTTCATGGCAAGCCCGTGAACAACACCGACGCGCTCGCCAACCCTGGCGCGCTGGAGCACTTCCGGGATCTCGCCGAGCTGGCAGTCGAATAGTCGATGCGCAATGATGAGATAAGAGGTGTGCGGGTTGCCGAGGGCGTGGTCAGGCCGGAGTGGATCGATGCCAACGATCACATGAACGTCGCGTACTACGTGCTCGCCTTCGACCTGGGCGTGGACGGATTGTGGGAGCAACTCGGAATCACGGCGGACTACATCGAGAAATCGAATGGCTCGACATTCGCCGCCGAAAGCCACATCACCTACCAGCGCGAACTCGTGCTCGGCGACCCGTACTTCGTGACCGCGCAGATTCTCGCCTACGATGACAAGCGCCTACACCAGTTTCAGCGCCTGTACCATGCCGGAAAGAACGTTCTCGCGGCCACCGGCGAGTGGATGAACTTGCATGTCGATCTGACGACGCGGCGCGTGTGCCCGTGGCCTGAACCGATACGCGCGAATCTGGAGCGATTTTGCCGGGAGCAAAGCGACAAGCAGTATCCCGCAGAGGCTGGCAAGCAGATGCAGGTGCGGTATCCGATTTACGCAATGAAACGCGAGGCCTGACCCATGAGCGCCGACAACCTGATGGCCATCGACCAGGGCACGAGCAGCAGCCGCACGATCGTCTTCGCAAAAGACGCCGAGATCGTCGCGAGTTCACAACAGGAGTTCCCGCAGGAATATCCGAAGCCCGGGTGGGTCGAGCACGATCCGGAAGCAATCTGGAAATCGGTACTCGAGGTATCCAAAGAAACATTGTCTGCCTGTGATGCGGGCGAGATCGCCGGCCTCGGCATTACCAACCAGCGGGAAACGACACTTGTCTGGGATCGCGAGACGGGCGAGTGCGTGCATCGCGCCATCGTCTGGCAGGACCGGCGAACCGCGGATTTCTGCCAGCGACTGAAAGTCGAGGGGCACGAAGCGACGGTGCAACAAAAGACAGGCCTCAAACTCGACCCCTATTTTTCCGGTACCAAGGTCGCGTGGATACTCGATAATGTATCCGGCGCGAGGAAAAAGGCGGAAAAAGGCGAGTTGGCCTTCGGCACGGTCGACTGTTTCCTGCTGTGGCGCCTCACCCGAGGCAAAGTGCACGCGACAGATGCGAGCAATGCTTCCCGCACAATGCTCTTCGACATTCATACCCAGGAGTGGGACGCGGAATTGCTGGAGCTGTTCGGCGTCCCCGAATCCCTCATGCCGGAGGTCAGGGACTCCGCGAGCGATTTCGGCGTGACAGAGAAATCCATGTTCGGTGCCGAGATTCCGATTCTTGGTATCGCGGGCGACCAGCAGGCAGCCCTGATCGGCCAGGCCGGTTTCGCACCCGGCGCGACCAAGAGCACGTACGGCACCGGCTGTTTTGTCATCGCGAACACGGGTGAAGAAGCGGTGCATTCCAAGAATAACCTGCTGACGACGGTTGCGTATCGTCTCGCCGGCAAGACCACCTATGGGATCGAAGGCAGCATTTTCGTCGCCGGTTCTGCAATCCAGTGGCTGCGCGACCAGTTGAAGATCATCGGAGCAGCGGCGGACACGCAGGCGATCGCAGAAGCGACGGGAATCGTCGAACACGTGCATGTCGTGCCGGCATTCGCCGGCCTCGGCGCGCCGTACTGGGACCCCAACGCGCGCGGGGCAATCCTCGGTCTGTCAAGGGATAGCGGCATCGACGAGATCGTCACCGCCACCTTGCAGGCGGTCGCTTACCAGACCAAGGACCTCATCAATGCAATGGCCGACGATGGTATGGCATCGAGCGTTATTCGCGTTGACGGTGGCATGGTCGCTAACGACTGGTTCCTGCAATTCCTCGCCGACATCACCGACGTGACGGTCGAGCGACCGGTCAACGTGGAATCGACAGTGCTCGGTGCGGCGTTCCTGGCGGGCTTGCAAAGCGGAATTTACGGCTCGACAGATGCGATCGCCGGCTTATGGACAAGCGATCGCGTATTCGAGCCCGCGATGCCCGATGACAAACGAAACAGACTGTACGCGGGCTGGCAGGACGCGGTCACACGGGTACGTGTCTCCGCGTAACGGCGTTGCCCTTGACGATTTGGTGCCGGTACTAATTTATCAACTTGTTCACCGGTCACCAGTATCGAAAAAGTGACATTAGAATTCAATAAAGTTAAAAAACGACACCAGCACCAAAGAGTTAATATAGCAACCATACCCTATGCTGACCGTACCGATAGAAAAATTGCCGGACTACGTCGACAAGCCGCTCGAACCGTCGACATGGGTGCGCATCGATCAGGACATGATCAACGCGTTTGCAGATGTCACGATGGATCATCAATTCATTCACGTCGATACCCACAAAGCAGCGCGAACGCCGTTCGGCTCGACGATCGCCCATGGTTACCTGACGATGTCGCTGATTTCGCATTTTCTCGGGCAATGCGCGGTGCGTCCGGACAATACTGCCATGGCGATCAACTACGGTTCTGACCGGGTGCGCTTCCTGCAGCCAGTCAGGGTCGGGAGCGAGATTCGGGCGAAGCCGGTCTTGATGTCCGTAACCGAGAAAGCGCCGGGCCAGGTACTGACGAAAACCGGCATTACGATCGAGATCAAGGGCGAGGAGAGGCCTGCCCTGGTCGCGGAGATTCTGAGCCTTTTCATACTTGAATGAGAAACGACAAGCGGAGATACGACATTGAGCATACGATTTGACGATCGGGTCGTGATCGTTACCGGTGCGGGACACGGCCTGGGCAGGAGTCACGCGCTCGAATTCGCACGCCGCGGTGCGCGCGTCGTGGTCAACGACCTTGGAGGTAACGTCGATGGAACGGGGGGCGGCAGCGAGGCGGCGCAGGAAGTCGTCTCGCTTATCGAAACCGAGGGCGGCGAGGCAATGGCGAACGGTGCCAACGTCACGGATTTTGCGCAGGTGATGGCGATGGTTTCCGACGCCGTGGACCGCTGGGGTCGCGTGGACGTGCTGGTGAATAACGCCGGCATCCTCCGTGACAAGACCTTCGGCAAGATGGATCTGGCGGACTTCAAGGCCGTGGTCGACGTGCACCTGCACGGCTCGGTCAATTGCACGAAAGCGGTATGGCCGCGAATGTGCGAGCAGGAATACGGCCGCATTGTTCTGACCACGTCGTCGAGCGGTCTCTACGGCAATTTCGGCCAGACGAATTACGGCGCCGCCAAGATGGCTGTCGTCGGCTTCATGAATTCCTTGTGGGCCGAAGGGCAGAAGTACGGCATCAGGGTCAACACGTTATCGCCGATCGCGTCTACGCGCATGACGGAAGACATCATGCCGCCACATATCCTCGAATTGCTGCAGCCGGAGGCGGTGACCCCGGCCGTCGTCTTCATGGCGAGCGAGGATGCGCCGAACCGACAAATTATTGCAGCGGGGGCCGGCGTCTACGCGCGGGTCGTGATGCAGGAAACGCCCGGCGTTTTCCTGCCCGAAAACGAGCGCGACGCGGAACACGTTGCAGCCGCATGGGAACAAATCGCCGCTACCGAAGGCCAGGTCGAACTCATGGTCGGTGCCGAGCAAACGGCCAAGCACATCGGCAAGGCGGCCGAGGCGCTCGGTATCAAACTCGATGGGGAATCGAAGTGAAAGAAGCAGTCATCGTATCGACAGCGCGTACGCCGATCGGCAAGGCTTATCGTGGCGCATTCAACAACACCGAGGCACCGACGCTCGCAGCGCATGCGATTCGCCATGCCGTCGAGCGCTCCGGTGTCTCGCCCGAAGAAGTCGACGACGTGATTATGGGTTGTGCGATGCAACAGGGGTCGAGCGGGCGCAACGTCGCGCGCCAGTCGCTGCTCGCGGCCGGACTGCCGGCGACGGTGGCCGGTATGTCGGTCGATCGCCAGTGCTCCTCGGGCATGATGGCGATCGCCATCGCCGCCAAGCAAATCCTGGACGACAACATGTCGGTCGTCGTCGGTGGTGGCGTGGAGTCGATCAGCCTCGTGCAGAACGAGCACTTCAATCAGCATCGTGCATCGGACCCGAACGTTCTCGCGGCGGCGCCCGATATATATATGAGTATGCTCGAGACGGCGGAAGTAGTGACGAAACGATACGGAATAACGCGCGAACAACAGGACGAGTTTGCGCTGCAAAGCCAGCAACGAACAGCGGCCGCGCAGGCAGCCGGCGCCTTCGACGACGAAATCGTCCCGTTTGCCGCGACCAAGGGCATCATGGACAAGGAAACGAAGGAGATCAGTTTCGAGAAAGTGACGCTCGACAAGGACGAGGGAAACCGGCCGGACACGACCCTCGATGGCCTGACAGGCCTGAAGACCGTGTTCGAAGGGGGCCACATTACCGCCGGTAACGCGAGCCAGCTGTCGGATGGCGCCTCCGCCGCGGTCCTCATGGATTCGACGCTGGCCGAAAAACGCGGTCTTTCACCGCTCGGTATCTATCGTGGCATTGCGGTCGCTGGCACCGAGCCCGACGAAATGGGCATCGGTCCCATATTTGCAGTGCCGAAACTGCTCGAACGATCAGACCTGTCAATGGACGACATCGGCCTCTGGGAGCTGAACGAGGCGTTCGCGGTACAGGTCATTTACTGCCGCGACAAGCTCGCGATCCCGAACGAGCTCTTGAACGTCAACGGTGGCGCGATTTCGATAGGGCACCCGTACGGCATGTCGGGCGCCAGGCTCGTCGGTCATGCGCTGATCGAGGGCAAACGACGCAACGCGAGATTTGTGGTTTGCACGATGTGCGTCGGCGGTGGAATGGGTGCAGCCGGACTGTTCGAAGTCGTTTAGTAACGGCGTTTTTTAAGATAGACTCCCGCACGGTTTCCCGGGGTCCGTCCCCGTGATTCAGGAATTCGACATTGTTACGGGCGCGGCAAAAACTTGGCAAGTACCGGATCATCAAGCGGATCGCCTCGGGGCCGCTCGCCGACGTTTACGCTGCCCAGGATACGATTCACAACACCCGGGTTGCACTGAAACTCCCGAAGAATTCACACGGGGCAACCGACGAGGACTTCATCCGCGAAGTGCGGCTCGCGTTCAGGCTCGATCACCCGGCCATTCTGAAAATACAGGATGCCAGCCACGTCGACGGACAATTCGTCATCGCCATGGAGCTCGGTATCGAGTCGCTCGCCGACCGAATCATTCGACGCATTTCGACCACGACCGCGCTCGAACTGGCGGAGCAGGCAATTGCCGCGCTGGCCCACGCGCATGAGAGGAAAATCATTCACTGCGATGTGAAGCCGGAAAACTTCATCCTGTTCCCCGACAATCGCATGAAACTGTGTGATTTCGGTTTCGCCAAAGTGAGCCTGCGTACGCTGAAAGCATCCGGCTCCGGCACAATCGATTACATCGCGCCCGAGCAGGCAATGGGTCGGCCGAAGTTTCAGTCGGATGTATTCTCCCTGGGGCTGGTGTTATACCGGCTGTTTTCCGGAAAGCTTCCTGAATGGCCTTACAAGTGGCCGATGGTGGGCAAGGACCGATTGCAGGCGAGAGTCAGACCCGAGTTTGCACAGATGTTGAAGAAAGCCATGCAAATCGACCCCGGCAAGCGCTATCGCAACGCGGTCGAAATGTATGCGGCGTTTACGAGGATACAAAACCGTGCGCGTCGCCAGCGGAAAGGAAACAAGCGAAACGGTTCGCGAAGATCGGCCGATACGAGCTCCGCATGGAAGCAATTGCAGTGGAAAGAATTTCAACGGCAGTTCAAGCCTGCATTGGATACCCGCCACGATTGCCGAAGCTGCGACGGGCCGGCGGCGGAGAGCATGCAGGTCTGCCCGTGGTGTGGTATCGACAACCCGGCGCGTGACGCCACTACGCGCATGCCGGCAACCTGCCCGCGCTGTGCGCGCGGCGTGAAAACCGATTGGGATTTCTGTGCCTGGTGTTATGGGCGCGGCTTCGAAACCGAAACCAACCGATTCTTCGATGACAAGCGATACATTGCCAATTGCGCCAACCGCCGCTGTCAGGGGCCGCTGATGCCGTTCATGCGATACTGCCCGTGGTGTCGCCAAAAAGTGAAGCGGCAGTGGAAGCTTCAGGGCAGCCAGCACAAGTGCCCGAATTGCAGGTGGGGCATCGCGGAAGGATTCTGGAATTACTGCGCCTGGTGCAAGGAACCACTGGGACACGCTTAGAGGCCGAATAGTGCTCGGAGCCGCGGGTGGCACCATTTGGGCACGGACGGGAATCGTATGGGAGACTCAGGCGACGGGATGATTCTGCTGGAAGGCGACGATGCGCCCGAGATCGTCGAAGTCTCGATTGGCGGCGGTGCGCTGATTGCTTATACCTGCAGGGCGCCGGACAAGGAAACCTCGAACGAAGATGCGGTCTCGGCAATACCGTACGGGTCCGATGCGGCCGTGCTGGTTGTTGCCGACGGGGCTGGCGGCATGCCTCAGGGCCGTCGCGCTGCGCGCACGGCCATCAAGACGCTCGCGGATTCACTCGACGAAGCGGTTGCCGAGGACAGGCCATTGCGCGGCGCCATCCTCGATGGTATCGAAGCCGCCAACCAGGCCGTAATCGCATTGGGCACCGGCTCGGCGACGACGATGACGGTCGTTGCGGTCGATGGGCTGATCGCACGCACCTATCAGGTCGGCGATTCCGAGGCGATAATCGTAGGGCAACGCGGCAGGATCAAGGCACAGACGATGGCACATTCACCGACCGGCTTTGCCGTCGAGGCAGGTTTTCTCGACAAGCGCGACGCTCTGCATCATGAAGATCGCCACCTGTTATCCAATTTCATCGGCACTGCCGATATGCACATCGGTGTAGGAGCGGAAGTCAAACTCAAACCGCGAGACACCGTGTTGGTGGCCAGCGACGGTGTAACGGATAATATTCACGTGCATGAAATCGTCGAGATGATTCGCAAGGGCACGATGTCCGCCGCAATCGAAACCGTTTCGAACCTCGCGAAAAGAAGAATGGTCGTGGAATCCAAGCATCAGCCGAGTAAGCCCGACGATTTGTCCGTGATACTTTTTCGCAAGCCTTACAAAGGTAAAAGTACGCGGACCAGCAGACCGCCGCCGGGGTAATTCTCGGCCCTGATCGTTCCACGATGCAAGCTGACGGCGCGTTCGGCAATCGCCAGCCCCAGGCCGCTACCGCGGTCGTCTTTCGATCTCGCCGATGCCCGGGTTTGGAAGAATGGTTCGAACAATCTATCGAGTTCCTCGTCATTGACCCCGGGCCCACTGTCCCGTACCTCGATCAGTGCGGATGCGCCATCCCGGGTCAGCAGGACGTCAACCGTACCGCCGGACGGGCTGTGATGAACTGCATTGCGAACCACGTTTTCGATCGCACTCCGCATGGCCTCGGCGTGCCCGCGTACGCTCGGTGACGCATCGATCCGGGCGTGCACGGAAACACCGGCGATACCCTCAGCCTTGCATTCGTAGTTGACGTTCTCGACGACTTCCTGCACCAGGTCGGCCAGCTCGACCGCTTGCGCATCCTGTTCCGGACTTGTGTCGAGTTTCGTGTAGCTCAGTATCTGGCCAATGAGCCCGTCGAGGCGTTCCATTTCTTTGTCGAGACGATCGAATTCCGGCGTATCGCCATTGTTTTGCCTGGTCATTTCAATCGCTACGCGCATGCGCGCAAGCGGCGAGCGCAATTCGTGCGAAATGTTTCGCGACAATTCGGCCTGACGCTTCGCGGCCCGCTCGAGGTTTTCGGCCATCGAGTCGAAGTCCCTGCCGAGCATACCGAGTTCGTCACGACGTTTGCCGACGGCCTCGTCGACTCTGATCGCGAAGTCGCCGCCGGCGAGCGCCACCGTCGCATCGCGCAGCTTGCGCACCGGCCTCGAGATCGCGAGTGCAAGAAGCCACGACACGACACCGCTCACGACGAGCGCGATGACGAACACGAGCCACCGGGCATCGGCCGTCGCCCAAACGGAATGCGAAGCGCGCGTGGGAGCAACGAAAAACGTATAAACACTTCCGTCTGCGGCGACCAGTTGAGGATGGGGGCGCGAGCGCCGCAGATTGCCGGGGTCACGCTCGGCGAAGCGGTGCAGCGGTAAATGCTCGCGATGGCGACGATATGCGCGCTTCAGACCGAACGGCACCCTGCGGTCGAGGATGTCCTGGCCGTGCTCGTCGAGCACAAACATCGAAATGGCGCGCGCCGAGGGATTGTTTCTCACCCAGTTTGCGAGTCCTTCGCGGCCGCCGGACTCGAGTGCCCGGCTCGCATCGACAAGCGCGCCGCCAAGTTCGAAATTTTCGATCGCGTCGCGCATTCGTTCGGCATGCAGGAAGCCGAAAACACCAGCGGTCGCAAAGGTGACGACGATGATCAGCCAGAAGGAAACAAAGATTTTCAGTAACAGACTTTGCATTGCGCCGGGGGTCAGTTGCCGGGAATCAACAGGTAGCCGACGCCGCGCTGGTTCTGGATGGTCTCGTTCCGGTTGCCCGCGCGCTCCAGCTTGCTGCGAAGATTACTGATGTGCGTGTCGATGCTGCGGTCATACGGCAGCAGCCGGCGACCGAGCGCGCGTTCGCTGAGTTGTTCCTTGGTCACCACCTCGCCCGGTGTTTCGATAAGGCTCCTCAGGATTTCGAATTCGCTGCCGGTCAGGTGCAGCGCCCTGCCATCCACGGTTGCGCGTCGTGTTCGCGTATCGAGCTCGATGTTGCCTAGCCTGAAACGCCGCCTGTCGACATCCCGCGGTTTTGCGCGTCGCAGGATTGCCCTGATCCGGGCGAGCAATTCGCGCGGATTGAACGGTTTGGGCAGGTAGTCGTCGGCGCCGAACTCGAGGCCGATGATGCGGTCAATGTCATCGCCGCGCGCGGTCAACATGATGACTGGCACGTTGCTCCGTCGTCGGACATGTCTGAGTACCTCGAGCCCGTCCATGCGGGGCAGCATGATGTCCAGAATCAGCAGATCGAACTCGGCTTCGGATAAAGTATCGATGCCTTCCTCTCCCGAATGGCGAATCGTCACCCGGAGACGTTCCTTTTCCAGGAATTCGCGCACCATCTGTCCCAGTTCCTTGTCGTCATCGACGAGCAAGATACGTGCGATTTCCGGTTGGTCTGCCATAAGCCCTGACATCGTCCGCCAAAGACGTGGAACGCGCAATGACCGCACATCCGTCCTTGACAATTCTTGGCAATATCTGCATTCAAGCTGACATTTGCAGACGTTGTGCACTGTATTCTGCAGCCTACGAACTGACACCGGAGGCAAGAGATGATGAAAAGATTCGTGGCGGCGACGACAGCAGCGATGTTGTGTGCGGCCGCAGGCAACTGTGCATTCGCCCAGGATGCCGAAACATTCGCCGGCAAGCAGCATGCGCGTGAGCACCACATGAACCGCGACGACTTCGGCGATCCCGCTCGCATGCTGGAGATGCTGACGCGCCACCTGGACCTCGACGAGGCCCAGGCGCAGACGATAAGCGGCATCCTGGAAGCTGCGAGACCAGAAATCGAGGGATTGCGCGAGCGCGCTCAGGCGGCCCGCAAAGCGGTGCACGATCTGGACGTCAGCGAACCTGATTATTACGCCAAACTCAACAACCTGTCTCTCGAGATCGGCACGCTGACATCTGAGGCGACGCTGTTACATGGGCGGCTGCGCGCCGAGGTGTACGCACAACTGACGCCCGAACAGCGTGAACGTGCGGCGGAAGGCCGGCAGAAGATGCACGAGCGATTCCGTCATCGGGGTCTGCACCGCTGGCACGGTGAGGAGCAGGAATCCCCGGACACGGAGTGATCCGGCGAGGACAGCGCGGGGCCCTCGCGACATCGCCGCGGGGGCTCCGACGACGCTCATTATTCTTATAAGTACGGTATACGCTGCGGCGGCCGCGCATGCCGCATCGGCCGCAGGCTATGTCAAATCGGCGGCCGTCGCAGCGCGAAACGTGGCCGCCCCGATCCATTTACTGTCTCCCCGTTGCCGATAAGGACAACAAAAACAGAAAGATAGCTGACCAAAATCGGCGCGATTGCGGGCCCCGAATAGTGTGTTGCGGAACACTGACCGCTGCTGTTGCGGGCGTTATTCTGACGTATTATGGTCATCGTGACGAAAGGGCTGGTCGACCGGCACATTGAGTCCCGGCAGGCCGATTGAACTTAACGGTCAGAGAGGCAATCCAAGCTGACATAAGTCGATTGCGGCAATGCGCAGCTGCGATTCGCGACCGCAATCGAAATGGGGCACTTGCAAAGCATCCAGGGCGGTAGGGCAATGAAATCAACTCGCCACAGCAAATCTATTCACTCACGAATGCTCACCGGCGTCGTTGTGTTCGTGGTGGTTCTCGTTCTCGGCGGCTGTGCCGTCACATATTCGGGCAGCAGCACGCCGATGCCCGGCGGCGGCTCATCTGGCGGCATGTCCGGCGGCGGTGGATCATCTGGCGGTTCGTCCGGCGGTTCGTCCGG
>JBFHXJ010000061.1:0-24270 GCA_041598995.1 Woeseiaceae bacterium
ACCGCCGGGCGGCAGCGGTTCGATCCGCAGGTAGACCTCACCGAACTGGCCCGCGCCGCCGGTTTGCTTCTTGTGACGGTGGTGGCCTTCGGCATTCGTCCTGATCGTCTCGACGTAGGCGATAGACGGCAGCGACGTGGCGACCTTCAGCCCGTAACGGTCTTCGATTTCCTCGAGTACCGCACGCAAATGCTGTTCGCCGAGTCCGCGCAGCACGACCTCGTTCAGAATCGAATTGTGTTCGACCTTGAGCGACGGATCCTCTGCCTCCATTGCGTGCAAGGCGTCCGAGGTCTTCTGTGCGTCGGCATCGTTGGTCGGCCTGATAGCCAGTCCGAATATTGGCCGCGGCAATCGCTTGTGTTTCAGGTGGAAGTTGTCCTCGTCATGCGAGTCGTGCAAGACCGCGTCGTAATGAACTTCGTCGACCCGTGGGATTGCACAGATGTCACCCGGCAGACCGACGTCCATCTTCTTGTGATCGGCCCCGTTGAGTTTCAGCAGCTGGCTGACCTTGATCGGTTTGCGCGCGTCACCGACGTACAGCTGGTTACCTGCCTTGATCGATCCCTGGTAGATGCGAAAGACGCCGAGACGACCCTTGAACGGATCGATATTGACCATGAACACGTGAGCGATCGCGTGCGCGCCAGGATCCGCGCTTAGCGTCACTTCCTCGGCATTATCCCCGTCTCCTTTGAGGAACACGGGCGGATTGCCCTCCGTCGGGTTCGGCATGAGTTTCTCAAAAACCTCGAGTAGCTCGGGAATGCCCGCACCGGTCGTGGCCGAAACGAAACAGATCGGCACGAGATGTCCTTCGCGAAGTGCCTTTTCGAACGGCTCGTGCAACTGCTCGGGTTTCAGCTCATCTCCCTGCTCGAGGTAGATCTCCATCAGTTCCTCGTCGACCTCGACCACCTGGTCGACAATTCGCTCGTGCGTGTCGGCGACGCTATCGAAGGCGGGTTCCGCGCCATCCGGTTCGAAGAAACAGTCGACGACGCCTTTGCCATCGGCGCTCGGGAGATTGATCGGCAGGCATTCTGTGCCAAACGCATCGCGAATGTTTTCCACGAGACCGGCAAGGTCCGTGTTTTCCGCATCGATTTTGTTGACGATAATCATGCGGCAAAGATTCTGATTTTTTGCCGCCTGCATCATGCGCCGGGCAACCTCTTCGACCCCCGACTGCGCATTCAGCACGATTGCCGCTGTTTCGACGGCGGGCATGACCGCCAGTGCACGACCGGAGAAGTCGCGGTAACCGGGCGTGTCGATGAGATTGACGTGTATACCGGCGTGATCGAAATGGCAAATGGAAGGGTAGAGGGAATGCTGGCTTTGCTTTTCCCGCGCGTTGAAATCAGAGACGGTGTCGCCGTTCTCGACGCTGCCGGCATGCGGGATTGCGCCGGCGGCATGCAACAGCGTCTCGGTCAGCTGGGTTTTGCCGGCACCGCCGGGTCCTACGAGGCAGATGTTGCGAATGTCAGTGGTGGTATAGGCCATAAAGCTTCCATCTCCTTCAGCCAGATTACGACGGGGCGGCCGCGGTGCACCGCGGCCGGATCCAAAAATGCTTTTAAAGCAAAAAGTTACGGATGGTTTTCTCCACCCTGCAGGGCTAACCCGGAGCGGCGCGCACGGACGTCTTTGTTGCTTTGCGGCTCCGAGTCGCCTGCGTTTTCCACAATATAACCCCATCCCGCACCAATTATCGAGGCCCGCCATACGCGGATTTGCAGTGATCCCGCGATCATCTAAGCTAAGCCCAGGCTGGTGCCGCCGTGCCGCCAAATCAGCGCATGGACCAGAGGGTATTCCAGGGTCAGGTTCGACTTCCGGTCTGTTGGGAATTCGACGAAGGGGACGATATGGCTGAGGACAAGTTCATTATCGCGCCACACATGCGGCTGCACGAATGGGTCGCCGAAGAAAAAGGCTATTTCGAGCAGGAAGGTCTCGACTACGAATTTGCAGAGGCGCTGAAATCCAGGGGCGGCAAGCTGCACGACCTGGGCGACAAGATCGGCGCGTTTCAGACCTTCGAGCAAGGGCGAAGCTGTAATGTCAGCAGCGCCTGTCACTGGACGATCAACGTAGCGGCCGCAACTGGTCACGGCAAACTCTATCGCGATGCCTATTCGGTTGCTCCCGCGGGCATATTCGTGTCGGCAGATTCGACGGTTAAGACGCCGGCGGATCTGGCCGACGTACCCGTCTCTGTCGGCTACCAGTCGGGCAGCCACTACTCGACGATACAGATGCTCGAGCAATGGCTGAAGCCGGAAGAAATCAAGTTGAGCTTCAACGACGGTTTATTGTTTCGACGACTCGAATTACTGGTCGAGGGCAAGATTCCGGCGGTCCACCTTTTCAGTGGTCCCATGTACGTGGCCGAGCAACTCGGGTTTCGGAAGATCTGTGACTGCACGTTCATGATGGCCGGCATGATCAGCGGGGATCCCGATATCGAGGACGTCAGGAAGTTTTATCGGGCCCTGCAACGCGCGCAGCGCGATATCGATTTGCGGCCGGAAAAATACACACATTACTACCTGAAGGAATTGCCCGCACAGTTTCACGGTCGGATCGACACCCGGCGCATGGGCCCGGGGGAACGCATCGTCTTCGAGCCATATACACGGGAGGTCTTCGACGAGTCACGCGAATGGGTTGCGGCGCACGATATTTTTCCCGACGGCAACCTTGGTAGCGGCGATTACAATCAGGCCACGATAGCCTGAAGGGGAGTTCGTGATGGCATTCCTGAAATCGGTTCCGGCGGAGGAAGAAAGCGTCGCGGCAGTGCTGAGGCGCTATCCGCGGCAAGCCATGTTGATTACTGAATTGGCCGATCAGCTAATGCGCTCGGGGGAGTGTGCATTTACGAGCAAGGAACGCGAGCTCATCGGTGCTTTCACGTCCGGCACCAACGACTGTACCTATTGCTACGACACACACCGTGTGACCGCGGAAGCGTTCGGTGTCGACGAAGGCTTGCTCGAGTCGATGCTGCGCGACCTCGATGGCAGTGCAGTTGACGAGAAACTGAAGCCGGTGCTGCGCTTCGTCAAGAAACTGACCGAAAGTCCGTCGCGCATGGTACAGGCTGACTTGGATGCAATCTTCGATGCCGGCTGGGGCGAGGACGATTTTCACTATGCCGTGATGATCTGTGCCCTGTTCAATTTCATGAACCGCATGATCGACGGCTACGGCGTCAAGAACACGGCCGAGGGCCGTCTCATGAGAGGTCAACTGCTCGTCGACACCGGCTACCGGGTGGTGACCGACGCACTCAAAGACGCGTGACCAACGCATACGTTCGTGTGCCAATCGGAGTTTATTACGGTATTTCCGTCGATCTTCGTCGCGTTCGGCGTAACGGTCAGGTAACTACTTTGACCAGCGCGGCAATATCCTCGAGCCAGGTGTCGTGGCAGTCGACGATTCGATCGACTGAAACCCGGTCGAATACGAACGGATAACCCTGCAACGTCTGTTCGTGTGCCTCCGGACTGTCGGCACAACATTCTTCGACGACACCGACGAGGTATCCCCGCTGTGCCGCCGCGGCCGCAGTCAACAGGACACAAACGGACGTGACGAGCCCGGCAACGAACAGATAACGCTTGCCGTTCTTCTCGAGATAGGCTTGCAGTGCCGGCTTGAGGAAGCCGTCGAAAGATTGTTTGTAGATGACGAATTCACCTGGTTCGTCCCTGGCGAATGAAAACACCTCGACACCCGGCGTTCCATTGATGCACGGAATCCGACCGAGAGACAAGTATCGCACCATCCAGTCGGATTTATCCGGCTGAAATCTCGCGCGCAGGTGAATGACGTCGATACCTTCTCTCCGGCAGACATGCAACAGCTTCGCGACGTGCTTCTCGTAATCCGCGATTTCCTGCGACATTCGGTCGGCCCAGAAATCCTTCTGCACGTCGATCAGCAGCAACGCGAATGGATCCCAGTTTCTCGTCTTCCGGTTCACTAGATCAATCCTGTCGCCCACATGAGCCAAATGGACAGAAACGACACGACGCCACCGACCAGCGTCGAGCCGCCATAGGCAAACATCGCATCACGCGCATCGAGCTTGCTCAAGGACGTGCATACCCAGAAATAACTCGAATTGACGTATTTTATAATCACGGAGCCACAGGCGCCCGCAAGCATCGCGGCCTCGGGCGAAAGCGCGAGGTCCTCAAGCATCGGCGCGACCAGTGACGCGGCGGTGATGACACCGACGGTCGTGGATCCGGTAATCATGTTGCCGATGATGCCGATGGCGAACGGCAACAGGATCGCCGGCAGACCGTAGTCGGCAAAGAAACCGCTGATATAAGAGACTGCGGGGGTGCCTTTCAAAATTTCGCTCAGCGACCCGCCGAGTCCGGTAACGACGAGTATCATTGCCGAGATCCGGAGCGCTTCCTCGATCCAGGCAGATCGCGCCGCTTTGCGTTGATCGTCGCTGGCGATATTTCGATAAGCGAGCCACACGCCGACGCTCAATGCCGCGACGGGCCAGCCGATGTAAGCGAGCACCGCGCGCACGAGGTGATCCTGGTCGAAAATCAGCCGTGACAGGCTTTGCGCCGAAATCAGCAGTATCGGCACCACGATGGGCGCATAGGAACTCCAGGTACCGGGCAGTCCTCCGTCCTCGTCACCCGATAGGATGTCTTCGCCGGCAAACTCGTCCGACGCCATCGTGGCGATGCGCGGCCCGGCCACGTATTGCCCCCATATCCAGCAGGCGAGCGACCCGCCCAGGCAGGCGATCGCGCCGAAGATAATCGTCGTCCCGATGTCTGCACCGACGAGTGCCGCCGCCGCCAGCGGACCGGGTGTCGGTGGGACGATCGCGTGCGTGAGCTGCAAAGCCCCGACCAGCCCGGCCGACATGACGCTTATCGTGACGTTCATGGCCTTCGCGGCGGAGTGCACGAGCGGATTCAGGATCACGTAGGCGACATCGGAGAAAATGGCGACACCGAGGACGAAGCCGGTCAGCGTCAATGCGAGCGGCATTCTCGACGAACCGACCGCCTTCACCATGGTCCGCGTGATCGTGCGTATCGCACCGGTGTGCCGCAGCGCTTCGGCGATGATCGATCCCAATACAATCACGACGCCGATCGAGCCGAGCGTCTTGCCGAAACCGCTTTCGAATGCCGCGATGAAGCTGTTCGTCTGCACGCCCGGTATGAGTCCGAACAGCAGCAGGGGAACCAGCAAAGCGAGAAACACATGCCAGCGCCACCTGGCGATGAGGTAGAGGAGCAAAGCGATGACGCCGAGAAAAGCGACGAGCGCGACGAGCGGGCTTGTGGTCACCACGGCGTTTGTGTCCATCACTCGCGATCTTGCGACAGGTAATCCAGAGCCGCCTGGACGCCGCCGCGCTGATGCGGGATACCTGCGAGTTTCAGCCCCAATTCCACGCCGGACAGGGTGCCCGCGAGCATCAGGTCGTTGAAGTTGCCGAGGTGGCCTATACGAAACACCGAATCGGCGAGCCGGCCGAGGCCGGTGCCGAGCGACATGTCGAAATGATCGAGGATGAGTTTGCGCAGCTGATCCGCGCTGTGGTCGCCGGGCATGATCACCGCGGTGACGGAACCGCTGAATTCCCGCGGGTTCTTGCAGACGACATCGAGCCCCCAGGTCTCGACCGCGAGTCTTGTCGCCGCGCCGTGCCTCGTGTGCCGCGCGAATACGTTTTCGAGGCCTTCTTCGTTGATCATCGCGATGGCTTCCCTGAGACCGTACAACAGGTTCGTCGCGGGCGTATACGGGAAAAAACCGGCGCGGTTCGCAGTCAGCATATCGTCCCAGCTCCAGTAAGACTTCGAGAGCCTTGCATCCCTGCTCGCGGCGAGTGCTTTCTTCGATATCGCGTTGAAAGACAGCCCCGGCGGCAGCATCAGGCCCTTCTGCGAGCCGCCGACGGTGACGTCAACACCCCATTCATCCATCCGAAAATCGATCGAGGCGAGCGAGGAAATCGTGTCGACCATCAGGAGCGCCGGATGATTCACGGCGTCCATCGCCTCGCGAATCTCGGCGATGCGACTGACGACCCCAGTTGAGGTTTCGTTGTGCACGACACAGACGGCTTTCAGTTTATGCGAGCTGTCCGAGGCGAGCACCTTGCCGATGGCCTCGGGATCGGCGCCGTGCCGCCAGTCCGTCTCGATGATATGCGGTTTCAAGCCGAGACGAGCTGCGATCTGCTGCCACAGGAAAGCGAAGTAGCCGGTCTCGCACATCAAGATGTTGTCGCCGGGGGACAGCGTATTGACAAGCGCTGCCTCCCACGCACCGCTGCCGGAGGCGGGATAAACGACGACGGGCTCGGCGGTCTTGAAGATCGGCCTGAGCCCCGAGAGCACCTGGTGTCCGAGTTCGGCAAAGCCGGGGCCGCGATGATCGATGATCGGCTGGGCGATCGCGCGCAGAATACGATCGGGAATATTGGTAGGCCCGGGGATCTGCAGAAAATGCCGGCCGCTCGCGTAAGTCATCTTCTCGTACTCTCGGAGTGCACGCGCCGCTCGGACGAGGCTAGGATAATGCCCGAAACGGGGCCTTTTTTCAGAACATTGGCGCCACCGTGGCGTCCGTCGTTCTGCGGAATCGTCTAAGATACGCGTCCCATGTCGATCCTCGATCCGGGTATCCGATTTCTGCCTTGGTGCGTGAGGCTTTGCGCATCGGCACTGTTCGGCTGCTGGGCAGTCAGTGCTGCGGCGGCCGAACTCGCGGATCTCGGCCAGGTGCTGTTTTTCGACAGCAACCTGTCCGCGAATCGCAGCCAGTCCTGCGGCTCCTGTCACGAGCCGGCCCGCGCGTTTACCGACGGCCGCGACAACGGCGTCGCGGGAGCCGCCTCACTGGGTGACGACGGCAGTTCGCTGGGCGATCGCAATGCGCCGGGCACAGCTTACGCGTTCCTGATCCCCGAGTTCCACCGCAACGAGCGTGACGAATATGTGGGCGGCTTATTCCTCGACGGCAGGGCGGCAACGATGCTCGAGCAGGCGGCGGAGCCGTTCCTCAATCCGCGCGAGATGGCATTGCCGGATCGCGCCGCGGTCGTCGAGCGTGTCCGCGAGAACCCGTTCTATGTCGACGCATTCGAGCGTGTTTTCGGTGCATCGATTTTCGCGAATTCGGAAGCGGCGTTTCGCGCGGTCACCGAAAGCATCGTCGCTTTCGAGCGCACATCGCTGTTCGCTCCTTTCGATTCGAAATACGACCGATACCTGCGCGGTGAGTACGAGCTCTCCGCCGAAGAGGAACTGGGGCGGGTTCTTTTTTTCTCACAGCTCATCAACTGCAGCAGCTGCCACCTGCTGGACCCGCGCGAGAACTATCCACACGAATTATTCAGCAATCACCGCTACCACAACATCGGTGTGCCGACCAACAGGCGACTCAGGGAACACAACGGCATCGGTGCCGGTCACCGGGATCTCGGCTTGCTACAAAACGCGCGAGTCCATGATCCAGCCGCAGCCGGAAAATTCCGGGTTCCGATCTTGCGTAACGTGGCTGTGACCGGGCCCTATATGCACAACGGTGTCTTCCGCGATTTGCGGACCGCGGTGACCTTTTACAATCGCTATCTGATCTCCAATCCGCAGAGCCAGCTGAATCCGGAGACCGGCGAGCCCTGGGGCGAACCGGAGGTGGCAGAAACCATCGACCTCGAACTGTTGCGGTCAGGACAGCCCATGGCCGAGAACCACATCGATGCAATCGTCGCTTTCCTCGAGACGCTGACCGACCGTCGCTACGAAGCCCTGCTGCACTAGTCCGGCTTGATCGCAATCGCCTCGATCTCGAGCAGGAACACAGGCCGCGCGAGGCGCTCGATCTGCACCAGCGTGCTGGCGGGTGCGTGATCTTCGAAGTACTCGGCACGGATGTCCATGTGTTCGCGAAGTCCATCGACGTCGGTCGTAAAAATGTTGATCTTGACGATATTCGAGAAGTCCGCGCGCTCGGACGCGAGCACGGTCTTCAGATTCTCGAGCACCTGGCGGAATTGCGCGGCCATGTCGCCTTCGCCGACGACATTACCCTCGCCATCCAGTGCGACCTGTCCGGCAATGAACATCAGCTTGTCGTACTTGACGAGGTGGCTGTACGCGGTCGGTTGCGTCATCCCCGCCGGATTCGTACGCTCAATCAATTGTGCGTCGGCGCCTGCTGCAAGGAGCAGCGCAATCATGCTCAGGACTCTCATGTTGTTTTCTCCTCGGTCGGCCGGGAGCAGATGATAAACGGATTTGCACCCTGCCGCCCCGATCCGGGCGCAGGGTCAGGCAGAGGCGGGATTGGCGTCGGGTTCGTTCGCGGCGGTCTTCGCGATCTCGCGCAGCAATACGTCGAATTGTTCCGCCGACAGGGGCTTGCTGCACAGGAATCCCTGAATCTGGTTGCAACCGTGGTGACGCAGGAAATCCAGCTGTTCCTTGGTCTCGACGCCCTCGGCGACGACGTTGAGACCGAGTTGCTGTGCCATGGCGAGGATTGCGGCACAGATTGCCGCGTCGTCCTGGTCGACGTGGATGTCCTTGACGAACGAGCGGTCGATTTTGAGCGTGTCGATCGGAAAACGCTTCAAATAGCTGAGCGAGGAATAGCCGGTGCCGAAGTCGTCGACCGACAGCGAGATCCCGGCGCGTTTGAGCGTGTTCAGAGCCACCAGCGTGTTTTCGGCGTCCTGCAGCAGCACGCTCTCGGTGATTTCGAGTTCCAGCGAGGCCGGATCGATGCCGGCGCTCAGCGCGGCACCGAGTACATCGTCGATCAGGCTGTCCGACTGGAACTGGTGACTCGAGATGTTGACGGCGACGGTGATATCGCCGAATGGTGAATTCGACCAGATCTTGGCCCGCCTGCAGGCTTCTTTCAAAACCCACTGACCGATCGGCACGATGAGTCCCGTTTCCTCCGCCACCGGTATGAATTCGCCGGGCGCGATGAAGCCGCGCTCCGGATGATGCCAGCGCAGTAACGCCTCGGCGCCGACCAGGGTCCAGGACTCGGCGTCGGCTTTTGGCTGGTAGTGCAGCTCAAACTGGTTTCCGTCCATTGCCTTGCGGATTTCGTTTTCGAGATCCAGGCGGTGCAGAGATTTCGATCGCATGGTCTCGGAGAAGAACTGGAAGTTGTTGCGGCCGGCGAACTTGGCGCGGTACATCGCCGAGTCGGCGTTCATCAGCAATTCTTCGGCCGTGGCGCCGTCCTGCGGATACAGGGCGATACCGATGCTAGGCGTCACGACGAACTGGTGTCCTTCACAACTGAAAGGGGGTGTTAAAACGGAAATGATGCGCGAGGCGATTGTGGCTACAGTCTCTTCGTCCTCGATGCCGTACAGCTGGATGACGAACTCGTCGCCGCCCAGGCGCGCAAGTTTTACTTCTTCATCGAATGCGCCGATGCGCGAGACAGAATCCGTGGACCGGGTGCAACTCTCCAGGCGCAGTGCAACCTCTTTCAACAATTCGTCACCGACGCTGTGACCGAGCGTATCGTTGATGCGCTTGAACCGGTCGAGGTCGACGAAAAGTACCGCGAATTTCTCGTCATCCCGCTGCGCTTTCTTGATCGTGCGCTCGAGGCTCCGGCCGAACAATTGGCGGTTCGGTAGCGCCGTCAGCTCGTCGAAATACGCGAGGTTGAAAATCCTGTCCTCGGATTTCTTGCGCTCGGTGATATCCCTGACGATCGCCAGCACAGTATTCTGGTCGCGGGTCACGAAGCGCGTCTCGAGATGAATGTCGAGCGCCTCGAGCGTGTGCTCGTAAACCTGTGTCTTGCCCGTTTCGAGCGCGCGCTTGATGCACGCGCGCGCCGTGTCGTCGTTTTCGCACGGGTAGAAATTCACCTTGGATGCCGTTGACAGCGCCTGAATCTGCTGCGTATGCGTGGCATCCCCACGGCTCAAGCCCTCCTGCACATCGCCGTCCTTGTTGACGACGAAGATGAGGTCGGGGATTGCGCGGATCAGTCCGCGGAGGTCGTTCAATGATGTGCTTGTACGCAATACGTAGCGGATGCGATGCGGCAGGACCGTAAGGCCGATCGGCTTGTTCAGGAAATCGGTGGCACCGAGACTGTAGGCGCGTTCCACCGCCTCTTCGTCCTCGCGTCCGGTGATGATGAATATGGGCGTTTCGCGCAGTGACTCCAAAGCCCGGATTCTCTCGCAGACCGCAAAGCCGTCGAGCTCCGGCATCTCGACGTCGAGAAGAACGACATCGGGCCGCATGTCGGAAAAAATATCGAGCGCGATCTTGCCGTTTTCGGCGGTTTCGACGCGGAAACCGGCGCGTTCCAGGACCTCTCGCAACACTCGGCGGTGTGTCCCGTCGTCGTCGGCCACGAGGACGAGCGGTTTATCGTGAGCGTCAGCCGTCTGGTTCATGCCTGCACTGCCTCGTCCGTTTCCGGAACGCCCCGTCCCGGACCCGCCAGCAACTTATTTTGTTAAGTTAAAGCTTTGTTAAATAAAAGAATATTGACGAAGGCCCGCAATAACCGAGATTGCTGTCACAGTTATGACAAATAGGCGCGCCAGCGGTGGCGTCGGGGATGCCCATGGTGGCGGTCGAACGGTTGGCAGGCACTGTTGCGTGAGGTCGACGACTTCCAGTGGAATGGACACGTCAACTACTCTTGGGGACGAGGATTACGAATCGCTGCTGGCCGTACGGGCGCCAATTGCCTGGCGTTGGCCGTTACTCGGACGTGTCGATATCCTCGTCATCGATCCAGTATGCGCTTAACTGCGCCCGGGACTTGAGTTTGCCGTCCTCGTAATAGTCGAGCATGACGGGCAGGTATCGCACATCCGGTGCGAAGTGCATGGACCAGCTTCTGTCTCTGCCGTCCGATGCATATCGAACTTCGACCGTGTCGAACGTGCCGGCTCTGGTGCTCGCCGTCCGTCCGCGATCGACCGTGAACCGATAATCCTTCCAGCGCCCGCGATCGAAGACTGACAATCCAGACAAATTCGCGTTCGACTGCAAGGCGCTCATGACCGCGATGTGCACGGAGATGCGGTTGTGTCCGCCGGCCCGCATCGGCAAGTCGATCGTCTGAGATTTGTATTCGCCGAATACGCGGTCACCTTGATGATCAAAACGGTAATAAGTTTTTCGAACCGGGTTGGCTATCGTATCGGTGCCGTAATAGTCGAGAGGCACGATTGCGCCGTCAACGGTCTCGAGCGTCGTGTTCTCTATGATCGCCCCGCGCTTGAACCATGCTGCGACGCCGGCTGGGCGGAGCGAAGTCTCGTACACATAACCCGAATCGCGCCGATCCAGGTGGAAGGTCATCGTGCCCCGGAGCAGTCCGTATCGCACCTCGTAGGTGGACCTGAACGAGGGCATCGCCTGTCGCTCGGTGGCTATCACGGCTGGCGGCGACAGTCCGATCGCCACGATCAGCACCAATCGGGTAAAGAACGATTTGATCTCGATATGGGTCAAAGATTTACGTATATCTGAGTATTTGCTTTACAGCCCGGGTGGGGTACTAAGATCAGGTTGACGCTCCAAGCTTGCCGCTCCACCGTGCGACGGCGATGCTAACACAAGGAGAACCAGGTGCGGGTTCATCGACGCCGGCGAACCCCGGCAACTAAAGGGCGCACTGATTTGCAGATTGCGGCCCTGCTGATGCTGTCGGTCTGGTGTAATTCAGCGACGGCAGATCAGAACTGGTTCTTCCTGAGAAACCATAACCCGTTCCTGCAGGTCTACGGTCTTCCGACGTTCCAGGCTGCGGTACTCACCGGCGAGGGCGAGCCGCGTTACAGGGCCATTCTCGATATCGCGAACCATGCCGAATCGGCCGGCACGCCATCCGAAACGGTGGTGGTCGACGGCGAGAGTTATTTTCTTACGCTGTCATTAAGGCACCGGCTCCGGCAGTGGCTGGAAGTCGGCTTCGACCTGCCGGTCATCGGGCACTCGAATGGCATCTTCGACAATGCCATTGAGCGCTGGCACAAGATCTGGGGGCTTTCGAACTCGAAGCGGGTTCGCGACAGCAATGAGTTGCAGATTTCATACGCCAGGGATGGAACCGCGTTTTATAACCTGTCCTCTCCGGCCTGGGGGATCGGCGACCTGCAATTGACCGCGGCCGTGCCCGTCTGGGGCGGCAATCGATCGGACGGGCGCGCGCTGTCCGTGCGCTCGAGTCTCAAGTTGCCGACAGGTGACGAGAAGAAACTCCTGGGCAGCGGCGCGACCGACTTTTCGCTCGGCTTGTACGCCTCGACCAGGGGAATCCTCGTACAAAGGGATCTGAATCTTACCGGTTTCGCAGGAATACTGGTGTTGGGAAAAGGTAAAGTTGTCCCCGACTTTCAGGAGCGATCTGTCGGTTTCGGCGGTATTGCCGCAGCTTGGCAGGCAACAGAACGAATCAGTATCACGGCTCAGTTTTATATCCAGGGAAGTTACCTCGACAGTGAACTGGAGGAGGTCGGCGGAAGATCGGTGCAAGCGGCATTCGGTGGTACCTACCAGTTCCGGGATCAGCAAACGTCATTGTCGGTCGCAATTGTCGAGGACTTGTTCGGGGACGCGACGACGGACGCGGCGCTGCATGTCTCCATCAACTGGCTCGGTGGAAATACGTAGCGGTGGACTCATGAGCCGATTGCTTATTTGTCTCGCGTGCTTCCTGGCTGCACCTGCGAGCTATGCTGTGCAGGCCGACACGCACGCACTCGTCGCCAAGCATGTCGATACCTGGTTCGATTCGAATTACCCGATACTCGAGATATTGCCATCAAGTGACGCGCGTGAGTGGCCAGTGCCGGCTGACACGAAACAGGCTTGCGTCGATGTAAGACAATGGTTGTGTATGGATGAACCGCGCGGCGATGTCGATCCTGATCGCGTGGGCTTGAAGCGGGATACTTATTATTTCCTCGGCTACCAGGTTGCGTCGATCGGCATACTCTATGTCATGCCGGAAAGCATCAGCAGCTGGAGTAAGGAAGACAAGGACCAATACAGCCTGTCGAAGTGGTGGGACAACGTCAGCAATCCCACCTGGGATAAAGACGACTTTTTCCTCAACTACGTCACGCACCCCTATTGGGGCGCCGCCTATTTCGTCCGGGCACGCGAGCGCGGATACACGAATTGGCAATCATTCTGGTATTCCGCAATGCTGTCGTCGATGTACGAATTCGGCGCGGAGGCATTGTTTGAGCCAGCCTCGATACAGGACCTGATCGTGACACCGGTTTTGGGTTCATTGCTCGGCCGTTATTTCGTGCGCGTTCGCGAAAACGTCGACAACCGCTCGATCGCACGCGGCTACACGACCACGAAAGACAAATGGGTGCTGGCACTTACGGACCCGCTCGGCGGAATCAATCGACAGGTCAACAAGTGGCTCGGACTGGAGACGGAACTGCAGGTTCGCCCATTCGTGCAACTGAACCGTCCCGGCCGCTATTCAGTTTCGGGCCCGTTAGTCCGGACAGACGACAGGGCAATCGGCCTGGCAATTTCGCTGCAGTGGTAACTGAATCTCCAGCGTCGGCGTCGGTCCTGCCGGCGTGCTCTATTCCTTTGCCGTTATTTCGTAGGACTTGTAGTGGATCGTGTCGCCGAAAGGCGAACCGTCATCGTTGGCGGCCGATGCTGCGACGTGGAAAACGATGGGCAACATGATCCTTTCTGGTGCGCGCCACTTAATCTCCCAGTAAACGCCGTTGTTGTTGATGACCGCAGCCGTCGATCGTATCGCTGAACCGACGAACTCGGTTTCGCTCGCATCCGAAGAGAAGGTTCCGGCGTCCTGTTCCCTGGCGCGCGCAAGCAACTGAAATCCGGCAATGACGATTGCCGGATCGTCAAACGAGATTTTCAGTTCGTAACATGACCCGGGCACCGGCTTCGATGGTAGTCCATCGATGCGAAGCGCTGCCGAATCGTGTACCGCTTCGGCGCCGAAATGGCAGATGGCGCAATGCTGCTCGGCGGCGGGATTCGCGGCACCCCACGGGGCGCCGTCGGGATAGGCGCGCGCAACATTCACCGCGAACGCCGCGGCTGCCGCCAGGAGAAGAATGATACGCACGAATGCTGTTTACTTGTCAGGCTCGACGATCGCCCTGCCGATGTAGTTGGTGTCCGTGCCGAACCACACGGCGCCGGATGGCTCGTGATAATGCATGTGGCGGATCGTTCCACCCCCCGAGCCGACCTCGGTGGCGTTGAAGAACTGTTCCGTCCTGGGATCGAAACCCACGAAAACGTTGGGTTGCACGCCGGTGGCGACCATCCAGAGATTGCCGCTCGAATCGGATGCCATGCCATAGGGGCGCGCGCCCTCGCCCTGGGGCATTTGCCACTCCGTGAATATCGCTCGGGCCGGATCGTAGACGCCGAGCATGCCCTTGGCATAGTCGACGTACCAGACGCGACCATCGGTCGTGACTTCGAGGCGCCGCGGGCGGGCGTCGGCACGGGGTAGTTCGATCTCGTCGTGCTCGAGCGTTTGCGGATCGATGCGCGCGAGCTTGTTGGAGCCAAACAGCACCACCCAGATCGAGCCGTCAGGTGCGAGCTTGATACCGTAAGGTCGTGATCCGGGCGTTCTCGACCTGATCAGATCGACCTTGCGCGATTCGATGTTGAGGCGGCCCATCATGTTGCCACCTTGCACGGTGAACCAGATGTTCTCTTCGTTCTCATCGAAGATCAACGTATGCGGATCACGCGCAGCTTCATCCGGCATCATGATCTCTTCAATGGTCTTGGTTTTCGGCTCGTAACGACCGATCAGTCGATTGAGATTGCCTGCATACCAGACGATGCCGTCGGAGCCGACAATCAGGTTGTGTGGCCCGGATCCCTCTTTCAGTTCCACCTGCGTAAACTTGCCGCTCGCCGCGTCGAGATGCGCGAGATATCCGGTGCGTTGCCCGACGAACCACACCGAAGTCGCGGACTCGGCAAACGGGTCGCGCGGTCGCGAATTCTCGTAGGGCACCTGCCACTCGCGAATGTCGAGATTGGCGGCCGGGACCACGGACGTCGCCAGGGTCACGGCAAGGACGGTAACGCTTTGGATGAAGCTCCGCATGTTTCCCCCTTCATCAGAAAGCTTGTGTTCAGCCTTTCGCTGCAAGGACGCTAGCACAAAGACGGCTCCGATAGCACCTGCCGGGGACATCACGGGTGGTGACGGCGTTCCAGTTCACGCGCGACATCGGCAAAATTCATGTCCTTGAAGCGGAGCAGCACCAGTACGTGGTAGAGGAGATCCGCCGCCTCGGCGATGATGTCCGCCCGGTCATCCCGCGCTGCGGCGAGCGCCAGCTCGACGCCTTCCTCACCGATTTTTTGTGCCATGCGCTGCAATCCGCCTGCTGCCAGCTCGGCCGTATAACTTTTCGTCGGGCGCGCATTCAGGCGCGCATCCAGTACCTTCTCGAGCCGCCCGATGAACCCGAAGCCGGGTTCGGCCGCATCGGCATCGAAACAGCTCGTCTTGTCGAGGTGGCAGGTGGGACCTGCCGGTGACGCCTGGATCAGGATCGTGTCACCATCGCAATCGATCTCGAGGGCGGCGAGCGCGAGCGTATTGCCCGAGGTCTCGCCCTTGGTCCACAGGCGCTTTCGCGAACGACTGTAAAAGCTTACCTGGCCGCTGGATTGTGTTTTCTCGAACGCTTCTTCGTTCATGTAGCCCAGCATCAGGACCCGCCCGGTCACGGCATCCTGCACGATCGCCGGGAGCAGGCCGTCAGCCTTCATCCAGTCGATCTTCTTTTTGAGCGAACTCACGGACGCACCTCCACGCCGGCGCCGAGCAGGAAACGCTTGAGTTCGGGTATGCCGATCAGACCGAGATGAAACACGCTTGCCGCCAGCGCCGCGGACACCGACGCTTTCTTCAGGACGTCCGCGAAATGCTGCATCGAGCCGGCGCCACCGGAGGCCACGAGCGGTACCTCGCAGCAAGCGCCGATCGCCGCGAGTTGCTCGATGTCGTATCCACTCCGCACACCATCCTGGTTCATGCAATTGAGGACGACCTCGCCCGCACCGCGTTCCTGCACCTCGCGTACCCAGTCTTTGGTCAGGCGCGAGGTCGCGACGATCCGATTTGCATCGCCGGTGTACTGGTACACCTGCCACGCACCATTGACGCGGCGGCTGTCGATACCGACCACCACGCACTGCGAGCCGAAGCGTTTCGCCAGTCGCGAAATCAGCGTCGGATCCTCGAGCGCAGGCGAATTGACCGAGATCTTGTCGGCGCCGTTCAGGAGGATCTCTTCCGCGTCGGCGATCGAGCGCACACCGCCGGCGACGCAAAACGGAATGTCGAGTGTTGCGGCGACCTCGCTGACCCAGCGCCTGTCGACCGTGCGACCGTGCGGGCTGGCCGTGATGTCGTAGAACACGAGCTCATCGGCACCATCGCGGCTGTATTTCGCGGCAAGCGCGAGGATGTCTCCGACCACGCGGTGATTGCGAAACTCGATGCCCTTGACGACTTTGCCGTCGCGCACGTCGAGACAGGGAATTATGCGGCGGGCAGGAATGACTCGATCTCCTCCGTGCTGATCCTGCCGTCGAGCAGGGCGCGCCCCGTGATAGCCGCGTGCGTGCCCGCATCTTTCAGGGCGCGCAGGTCCTCGATGCCGCGGACGCCACCGGAGGCCTGCAGCGTCAGCCCCGGATAACGTTCGACGAGCTGCCGATACAGCGCGAGGTTCGGACCCGTCAGGGCGCCATCGCGGCTGATGTCGGTGCACAGCACGTGCTTCAGTCCGGCCGTTATATAAGTATCGATGCATTGCCAGATCGTCATGGAGGAAAGCCGCGTCCACCCGTGGGTGACCAGCCATGGTTGACCGTCGGACTTCATCGTCACGTCGAGTGCGAGGACGATCCGTTCCGGGCCGTAACTCGAAAGCCAGTCCCGGACGCGTGCGGTTTCGGCGACGGCCAGGCTGCCGATAACCACGCGGTCGATACCCTGATTCATCCAGGACTCGAGTTGCGACTCCTTGCGGATGCCGCCGCCGAGCTGGATCATGCCGTTCAAGGCGTGGCTGATTTCACGCACGACGGCTGCATTTTGTTGATGTCCGAACCTGGCGCCGTCCAGGTCGACGACATGCAAATAGTTGAAACCAATTTTTTCGTATTCGCGCGCCAGTGCAACCGGGTCTATTTCGTAATTCGTCTCTCGATCGAACCTGCCCTGGTACAGGCGGATGCAGCGACCGTCGCGCAGGTCGATCGCGGGGATGACGTTCACGGCCTGAGCTCGAAAAAATTGCGGAGAAACGTCGCGCCGGCCAGTGCAGATCGCTCGGGGTGAAACTGGGCGGCAACAAAGTTCCGATGGGCCAGCACGGCGGTGAAGTCCGTCGAATGGCTCGCGATCGCGAGGGTGTCGTCGCCGGGCGGCAGCGCGTAACTGTGCACGAAATAGAAATAGCTGCCGTCATCGATGCCCGCGAACAGGCCATGCGTTTCGGTCTGCCTGACCCGGCACCAGCCCATGTTCGGCACCGGCAATTCCGGGCTCGCCTCGAGTCTCTCGGCACTGCCGGGCAGAATACCTAAACATGTCGCATCCTCCTCGGCGGAGGATTCGGCCAGCAGTTGCATGCCGAGACAGATCCCGAGGACCGGTTGTTCGAGCGCTGTGATGACCCGGTCCAAGCCGTTTGCTGAAAGTTTTCGCATGGCGTCCGCCGCGGCGCCGACGCCCGGCAGGATCACGTGACTCGCGTTCCTGATCGTGTCCGCGTCGTTCGTCAGCGTGCCAGCGATGCCGAGCCGGTCCAGCGCGTTGCGCAGTGAGGCGATATTCGCCCCGCCGCTGTCGACAATGGCTACGTTTCGCATCGCCATGTCAAGCCAACACGCCTTTGCTCGATGGCAAGCCATTGCCGTCGATCGAGATCGCCTGGCGCAACGCCCGGCCCACTGCCTTGAAACACGCCTCGACCATGTGGTGGGTGTTACGGCCCGTCACCGACAGATGCAGCGCGGCGCCGAGCGAATCCGCGAGCGACTGAAAGAAATGCGAAACGAGCTCTGTCGGAAACTGCCCGACACGCTCTAGCGGGAACGCACCGTCGAACGCGAAGTAGGGGCGGCCGGAGAGGTCCAGCGACACTCGTGCTTCGCTTTCGTCCATCGGCAACAGGAAGCCGTAACGGGCAATACCGCGCTTGTCTCCCAACGCTTTGCGAATAGCCTCGCCGATACAGATCGCGCTGTCCTCGACGGTATGGTGCTCGTCGACGATCAGGTCGCCTTCGCAATGCACCCTGAGGCTGAAGCCGCCGTGCTTCGCGATCTGCTCGAGCATGTGATCGTAAAAGCCGATGCCGGTGTTGATCGTGAGCGGCTCTGCCGTGTCGAGGTTGACGGTGACCTTCACGCTCGTTTCCCGCGTCGTCCTCAGTACCTCACCGGTCCGTGCGCCGGGAACGAGCGAGCCGCGTATATCGTCCCAGCTGAGAGGCGGCTGGCCGCCGCCGAGCTGGAATGCCCGGAAACCCAGCGCGCGTGCCAATTCGGTGTCGCTCTCACGATCGCCGATGACGGCACAGGCCGACGCGTCGAGCACGGTTCTTGCCAGGAACTGCGTCAGCAGACCGGTTTTCGGTTTTCGACAATCGCATGCATCTCCTGCACGGTGCGGACAGATGAATATCTCGTCGAATCGAATGCCCTGCGAATCGAAGAGTGACAGCACGTGATTCTGGCAACGATCGAAGTCCGAGCGGGGAAACGACGGCGTGCCCAGGCCGTCCTGGTTGCTCACCATGACAAAACGGTAACCGTGATCCTTCAGGTGCAGCAGGGCGCTCATGACTCCGCGCACGAGGCGTACTTTCTCCAATGCGTCGACCTGATTGTCGTGCGGCTCCTCGATCAGCGTGCCGTCGCGGTCGATGAACAGGACCTTCAACATGTCAGTTCCCCGATCGTCTGCAGCAACCGGTCGTTGTCCTGCGCCGATGCGACCGTGATTCTCGCGCAGTCGCCGAGCGATGCATCGCCCACATAGCTGCGTATCGCGATTTGCGCTCTCTGGAGGCGTCGCTCGACGGCAGCGAGGTCGCAGAACCGCACCAGCAGAAAATTCGCTTCGCTCGGCCAGACGCGCCGTACGGCCTTGCACGCGGCAAGCCCGGCACGCAGACGCTCGCGCTCGGCGACGGTTGCACGAATCTGTTTCTCGGCCTCCGCCCATCGCGACAGCGCCAGTTCGGCGCTGTCGATCACCGGTGCCGACAAGGCATACGGCGCCAGCACGCCGTCCAACAGCCGGATCGCGCCCGGCGATGCGACGACCGCGCCGCAGCGAGCACCGGCGAGCGCCAGCGCCTTGGACAGCGTGCGTAATACGACCAGGTTGTCGTGGCCGTCGACGAGCGGCGCGACGGAATCCGTGTTGCTGTATTCGACATACGCTTCGTCGATAACGACCAGCGATTTTCCGGCCCTCGCCTCGACGACGCGCAGGATATCCTCGCGCGGAATCACGCTGCCGGCCGGATTGTTGGGCGAGCAGAGGAAAATCAGCTTCGTTCGATCGTCGCAGGCGTCGATCACTGCTTGAGTGTCGAGGGCGAAATCACGATCGGCATCGAGCGGGATCGCGACCGTGCCGGCACCCTGGACCGACGCATAGATTTCATACAAGGAGAAGGCCGGCGGTGTCACGAGTACCCGGTCCTGCCCGGGACGACAGAACGTGCGAATCAGGAGATCGATGCCTTCGCTGCTGCCGCGCGTGACGAGGACGTTTTGCGTCGCAACACCATAAAAATCGGCCAGGCGCGCGGTGAGCCCCGTCGGTCGCAGGGCAGGGTAACGATTCAGGCCGGTGAGGCTGCCGTTTCCGGTAGCCTCGGGCGCCTCGTTCGCGTTCAAGCGCACGGCGCCATTGGGCGCTGGGGTGACCTCGTAAGGCTGCAACGCGCGAATTTCCGGCCTGGCGAGTTCGGCAATGCTCACTGCGCAACCACCCCCGCGGCAGGCTGCTCGAGCCGCAGCCGCACCGCCTCCGCGTGCGCATCGAGTCCCTCCAGGCCCGCGAGTTCGATAACAGTCGGGGCTAGCTCACGCAATCCGCTTTCGGTCAACTCCTGTACGGTCATGTGGCGCATGAACTGTTCGACGCCGAGTCCGCTGTAACTTCTCGCCGCGCCGTATGTCGGCAATACGTGATTGGTGCCGCTGCAGTAATCGCCGACGGACTCCGGCGAAAATCCGCCGAGGAATACCGAGCCCGCATTCCTGATCTGGTCCAGCAGGCGGCGTGGATTGACGGTTTGCAGGATCAGGTGCTCCGGCGCATAGCGGTTGCTGATTGCAACCGCGCCGGCGAGGTCATCGACGAGGATGACGCGCGCGTGGCGCAACGCAGCGCGCGCAATCGCTTTGCGGGTCAAACCTGCCAGTTGTTGCTCGCATTCGCGAATCGCGCCTTCCGCAAGCGGTCGGCTCGTCGTGACGAGAATGACCTGGGAATCCTCGCCGTGCTCCGCCTGCGACAACAGATCGGCGGCAACGTATCGCGACTCGGCGCCGGCGTCTGCGATGACCATTACCTCGGAGGGTCCCGCCGGCGCATCGATCGATGCGCCGCAAGGATCGCTCGCGACCTGGATCTTGGCGGCGGTCACCCAGGCGTTGCCGGGTCCGAAGATCCGGTCGACTTTCGGCACGGTCCCGGTGCCGTAAGCCATCGCGGCGATCGCCTGTGCGCCGCCGATCTTGTAGACGTCCCTCACGCCGCTGCGGGCTGCGGCGACGAGCGTTGCCGCGTTCACCTTGCCTTTCTCATCAGCAGGCGTACACAGGATTCTTGTCTGGCAGCCCGCGAGCGAGGCCGGCACCGACAGCATGATGGCCGTCGAAGGCAATGGAGCGGATCCTGCCGGCACGTACAGGCCGACCGCGTCGATCGCGCGATTGAGTCTCTGGCAGCGTACGCCCGGACGCGTATTGAGGTCGATCTCGGCAGGGACCTGAGCCGCGTGAAAACGGCGCACATTGGTGATCGCCATGTCGATCGCGCGACCGGCCTCCGCCGTCAATGCGGCTTCGGCGTCTGAAATTTCGCCTTCAGAAACCTTTAGCGTTTCGAGATCGCAGCCTTCGAATTGTCGCGCGAAATCGCGGAGAGCCGCGTCGCCGCGCTGTCGCACGGCGTCGATGATGGTCTTTGTCTCCGCCGGCACGTCCGGGTGGTTCGACACGGCCGGTCGCTCGAGGACCCGCGCCTGCAGGTCGGGTGGCAAATCGGACCAGGTGATGATTTCGCTGAACATAGATCAGTCCGACTATCGCACCAGCATCCCGGATGATGGCGCAGGACAGGTGTGGCTGGACGCCACGCTGGAGCGAGAGGAATAGCCGTCGTTATTCCTCGAGTGAAGCGCAAGTCCAGCCGTGCATGGGCCAGCCAGCGCCGGGATAGGACGCGGGCCCGGAACAAACCATGCCGTCATACTGCAGTGATGGTTTTGTAATCTCATACTAAGTCTTACTCACTTACCTCGGGGCCCGTGTCCGGCTGATGCGATAGTCGGGCTAGGCCAGCATCTTTTCGACGGGCACAACGAGCAGCGAACTCGCACCCGCGCTCTTTAAGTTTTCGAGTGTTTCCCAGAATACGTTTTCGCGGCAGACGGCGTGCACTGCCACCTTGTCTCCCGTGCCGTCGAGCGGGATGACGGTCGGTGATTCGGACCCGGGCAACAGCGCGACGATTTCCTCGAGCGCACAGCGCGGCGCATGCAGCATCACGTATTTGCTTTCGCGCACCTGCAAAACACCGTCTAGCCGTTGCAACAGGCGATCGATCCACTGTCGTTTCGTATCAGACAATGTCGCGCGCGTCTGAATCACGACGGCCTCGCTCTCGAGCACGGTTTCCACCTCGCGCAGCTGATTGGCGGCGAGCGTGGACCCCGTCGACACGAGGTCGCAAATGAAATCGGCTTTGCCCAGCTTGGGCGCGATCTCCACGGCGCCGGAGAAATACACGATGTCGGCCTCGACATCCTGCCGTCGCAGAAATTCCTCGAGTGTTGCGACATAGCTGGTCGCGATGCGGGTGTTGTTCAGGCTTGTGAGGCCGAGGTAAGCGGCCTCCGCCGGAGCGGCGATGGAGAGCCTGCAATGGCCAAAGTCCAGCACACAGATCTGTTCGAAGAGCGACGGCTTGCCCTGCTTCTCCAGTTCCAGGCGTTTCTCCTCGAGCACGTTGAGGCCGACGATCCCGAGGTCGCAGACATCGTCGCTGACCAGTCCGGGGATATCGTCGTCGCGGACCAGCAGCAGGTCGACCGGCATGTTTTCGCCGAAACAGAAGAGCTGGTCCTTGCTCTGCGTGAACTTGAGACCGCATCGCGCCAGCAGGTCGAGCGAGTGGCTGGACAGACGACCGGACTTCTGCAGCGCAATCTTGATGCGCTGCTCTGGAGTTTTCATGGGCTTTACCTCAGTGAGTAGCGCGTTTTTTCTTCGGATGGTGTCGGGCGTTCTCGATCGCGGCCTCGTAGCCGCCGAATCCGTCACTCAGGAACCGCGCCACGCGGCCGATCGTCGTGACGCTGACGCCGGTCATATCGTGGATCTTTCGATAGGGGAGATTCTTCTTAAGGAGGCCGGCGACCTGCCAGCGATCGGCGAGCGCCTGGAGCTCGGCTGGCGTGCACAAGTCTTTGAAAAAATTACGACATTCGGACAGGTCCTGCAAGCTGATGACGGCCCTGAACAGGGCGTCCTCGTGGCGTTTGCGCTCGCGCGCTGTGTCCTGTCGATTGGCTTTCACGGTTTGGGCGGTTGCTGTGCTAACGTAATAGCACGTTATTACATTAGTACAGACGAGGCAAGCACTTTTTGCCCGTCGTACATATATATGGCGGCTGGTTACTCGCGCAAGAAATGATTGTCGTTCCCCGCCGAGCGCCCGTGGGGCAGCGTATCGACTCTTTAGATCTCTCGAGCCTCTGACAATATGACCTGCAGGCTCAGGCGGCTGCGGGGAGCCCCTCGGTACAGCCGCTGCGCATCGGCAGATCGAGTCCGGCGGAAAGCTCGTCGACGACAGCCTGTGATTCGGCGGTGGCGGCCTGCTCGATGAGGTAATCGGGCCAGTGGGGGGCGAACATGCTGATGAAGTCCTTCATGTAGCGCCGCAATACCCGGTCTCTCGGAAAACCGAGCCAGGTCGTCACCGTCGGGAAGAGCCCTTTCGCGCAGACGGCGGTCAGGTCTTTCAGGTCGTCACACAGCAGCGCCATCGGCGCGATGACGCCTACGCCCATTCCCATGCGGACATAGGTCTTGATCACGTCGGCGTCGCGCGCGGTGAAAACGACTTGCGGTTCGAGATTTTTGTCTGCAAACGCCTTCAGGAAGGAGGATTCCCGCGTCGAACTGAATACATAGGTGACGAGCGGATGCTGGGCGAGTTTTTCGAGGGTCAGGGTTTCAGCATCCTTCGCCAGCAGGTGATCCTGTGGCGTCAGCACGATTCGGTCCCACTGAAAACAGGGCAGCAGATTGAGTTCCGGAAACAGGTCGCGTGATTCGGTGGCGATGGCGAAATCGATGCGGTTCTCGTCCACCAGCGCGGCAATCTGTTCCGAGGTGCCCTGGTGCAGCTCGAGCTCGACCTTCGGGTAACGGTCGTGAAACTGACTCAGGATTTCCGGCAGCACGTACCTGGCCTGTGTGTGCGTCGTGGCGATCGACAACCGGCCTTCCTGTTCCGACGCGAGCTCCTTGCCGAGGCTGCGGATATTGTCCACATCGCGGGAAATTCGCCGCGCCAGGTTGACGATCGACTGGCCGGCGGGCGTCAGTGCGACCAGGCTCTTGCCCTTGCGGGAAAAGATCGTGACGCCGATCTCCCGTTCGAGCTGCCGCAGCTGTTTGCTGATACCCGGCTGACTCGTGTAAACCTTGTCAGCCGCATTGGTTATGTTAAGACCATTGTCGACAACGGCCAGCAAGTATTTCAGTTGCTTCAGAGTCATCGGATTTTCCCGTCTAGTAAAACAAAAAAAGCCGCCCGTCGTGACGGCGGCTTTCACAAACTCTTGCTTGACTGATCGCCCGATCAGATGCGCGCAAATGCAGGCCGCCGTACTTTTCGGCAGCCACAGCCGCAGGTCATTGCAATTGCATCTGTCATAGCGAG
>JBFHXJ010000062.1:0-24189 GCA_041598995.1 Woeseiaceae bacterium
GTCCCAGATCAGGTAGCCGGCGACGGCCGCGCCGACCAGCGCCGTGTATTCGAACGGCGCCAGCATAGCGGGCGGCGCGCGCCGGTAACCGTTGACGATGCCGACCCAGGCCAGGGCGGAACACAGTCCGGCGAGGACAAAAAGGAACCACGCCGCGGCTGTGGGGCTCGCGAAATTCCCCGTCACCAGCGTCGAGGAGACCAGGAACGGGCCGACCACCACGTACACGGCCAGCGAGAAACTGCTCTCGGTTGCCGCGAGCTTGCGCGCCGAAAGAGCCAGTCCCGCATAACAGATCGCTGAGATGATCAGACCGATGGCGGCCGGCGTGAACATGCCCACGCCGGGGCGCAGGACGATCACCACGCCCAGGAAACCGGCGACGACGGCGAGCCATCTGCGCCAGCCGACGTGCTCGCCGAGGAACGGCACCGAGAGGCCGGTGACGAATAGTGGTGCCGTGAATGCGATCGTCAACGCATTCACGAGCGGCATCTTGGATAAACCGTAAAAGAAACCGAACATCGCGCCGGTCGCGAGCAACGTGCGGAGCAGATGCCATTGCCATAGTTTCGTCTTCAGACCGCCGAGACCGCCATAGAAACGGGCGGCAATCAAAAAGAACAGCAATCCGAAAATGCTGCGCAGGAACACGAACTGCGGCAGCGAATAGTCGGCAAGCAGCCACTTTGCGCACAGGTCGAGCGCGAGGCCGGCGGCGATGCCGAACAAAAGGTAGGCGACGGCGGCGCCATAGTGGTCGCCGGTGGAATGTTGTGGCGTCACTCTCGTTCAGCTGGGGTTAAGAAATCTAGGTGCCAGGTTCAGGCCCGATTCATGGACACTGAATTCTAATGGCATCAAGCAGGAATATTGTGCGTTAGAGGGAATCGGGATGTCTACGTTGTCAGCTTTGAAAACGAAACGTTTGAACAGGGACCTTCTGCTCGTCGGCTGCCTGCTGGCGCTGACTATCTCCGGTCTCGCCCTGGCAGACACGACTGACGAGCCGCGCTCGTCCGTGTCGCGGCATATTACGGAGGGTGGCCGCGACGATCCGGTCTCGTCGAGCAATTCGGCCGAGGAATACGGGCCGCTCGCGACGTCCGGATCGCGGGAAAAGAACGGTGCGCGGGGTCAATCCGCAAAGCCGGGCGGCGACTCGTCAGGCGCGCAGAGCATCGATCACGACTTCTGGATCTTCGATGCCGACGTCATCCTGTTCAACGACGACGACGGCGATGGCTATTTTCACGGCATCGATCTGCTGTTCGACGCCGATACGATCTACTCCGCGGCCGAGGTCTATGCCGTGCTTTACCTGAGCCTCGATTTCGGCCCATGGAACGAATATGCGGTCACCGAAGACTTCTGGATCTTCGGCGCGAGCGGTTCCGACGAATATGTGCTCGTCACGGAACTGATGTCCGGTTATCCGACCGGGGAATACGATCTGCTGATCGAGCTTTTCGACGCGGTGGACAATTCGTTCCTCGCAAGCTTCGGGCCGGAAGATTCACCGGAACTTGCCTACTTGCCGCTGGAGGATTTCAACAAGGACGCGCCGTTCGTGGAGACGCGCGTGACCGTCAGCCACGGTGGTGGGGGTGCCGCCGATGCCTGGATGATCGCAATCCTGCTGTTGTTACTGATTGTGAGAGTTGCAAGAAAAATCTGGCGACACCGCAACGACAAGCTCATCAGAATCGATTCGCCGTCGTCGTGGTCGCAATTTCGTCTAAATACCCGGCGGCCGTTTCACGATTGAGCTCACTGGTATCGGAGAGCGCCTGGCGCAGGTAGTGATGCGCCACGTCGCCCCCGATCTCGGCCATGGCATGGATGACCTCCATGCGAATGCCCGCGTCCCGGTCGTCATGCAGGGGCGTGAGGATAAGCGCCGCATCGTCACTGCCGGAAACGGCGAGCGCCTCGATTGCCGCAATGCGGACTCTTGATTCGGGGTCGTAAAGCGCATCCCTCAGATAGGCTTCGGTTTCGGTCAGGTGATATTCACCAAGGACGCGCACCGCCTCTTCTCGCACCGCGACGGCGGGATCGCGCAGCGCAACCAACAGGTCGGGGTTCAGTTCTGAATCGTCTTGCCACGTGGCAATGTTAGAAATGGCGCGAAGCCTGATCTTTTCGGGATCACCGGCTGTATACCTGAGGGTCCACTCAGGTGCGGGTACGCCTGCGCTCCAGACTTGTGCAGCCGACATCGAGTCGTTCGCGAAGATCCACAGTCGGCTGCCGAATACCGGCTGACCGGTCGCGCCATCAGACACGTAGTGCAAAACAAAATTTCGATCCTTCAGGATCCTCCGGAAGAGACCGGGGACCCCGGTTTCCGTAATCGAGAACGAAACACGCTGATCGAGCGCTACATTTGAGTAAACGATGAGGCCGGTGCGCAGCGCTACGGCCTCGAGGACGTCCTTCAATGACCTGTCGGACGCGATAACCGTCACTGACCGTCCGTCTACATCGACAAAGAGAGTCGGCTCCGCCTGATCCGCATTCGCGACGGAGCAGAGGAACGCGAGGCCCGCCGCCAGGCAGACCTCGCGCAGATTGAGAGCGGCTTCATGCTGCATAAGGCGGGGTACTATTCAACTTCAAAGCAGCTCTCGACAGCGGTCTGATTGAAACTCTCTTCGCGCACCAGGATCTCGAACTTCCACTCATCGGACAGTGCGATGAACGCGTCCGGTACCGTGTATGAAAACACCAGCTCGCCGGGCGGAAGGGTGGGCGGCAGGATGGTGCTGGTCTTGACCTCCAATTCGTCGCCGTTGACCGGTATCTCCGCTTCGACCACGATTTCATAGTTGTGAACCTCCAGATCACCGGGCTCGCAAGGCTCCCCGAGGTCCGGGTGGCAGCTGTCGACCGGAGGCCAGGTGATAACGATCGGCGTCGATACCGCGACGATGTCGTCATCATCGCAGTCGGTATCGTGAAACTCCCCGTTAACCGACGGTTGCGGTTGCGCCGGGATCGTGTGCGTGAGCTCGGTCGCACTCTCGATCTCCACACCCTCGAGCGACGTGCCCTCGATCTCGTATTCACCCGGCGGGAATCGGCGGAAGAATTTCTCGGGATCCAGCTCGTCGAATGTCGGTTCGGCACTTTCATAGAAGAGCTGCGTCAGGCCCTGTCTCCGCAAGCGGCTCCTGACGTCGATTTCGAGTAAAGTTCTTCCATCAGGACCTTCCATCTCGAGTTCTTTCCAGGGCTCGCCATCGACGGAACTGTGGATGCCGAGATCACCGTCGGTATTGTTCAGTTCGAAGAACACCTCGGCCTCGTCGAACTCGATCGTGTATTCGTCGTCATCCGCCCAGGCGGCGGGTACGATTAGCATGACCAATCCGGTGGTCGTGATAAATGCTGTCAGGCAACTTGTAAGCGTTTTCATTTCCCTTGCTCCTGTCATCTCGTCTCTGATGCTCGGCCACGATCCCGCGCGTCATTGACGACGCATGACAGGATGTGCCTCAGGCCCGCAAATCAGCCGGCGCTTTTTCTTCGTTGCCTGTAGATTGAGACGGGCAGAGTTTGGGAAATCGGTCGAGGAACGAAAATCGCCTGGTCATTGCGAGCGTGGCGAGGCAATGACGGGGCGGCAGGCCCGGATCAGCCGACGAGGATTCGCCCGTATGCCCTGTCGCCGCCAGCCGTATCGTCGTAGAGCTCGATGGCCTCGGTCTCTGGCCTACAGGCCGTGGTGGCAGAGAAAACTGCCAGCGAAACAAGTATCACCGGGAAATGTCTTTTCAGCGATTACTCCGAGAACCTGCATGAATCGAAAGATCACGAATCGTGCTAAGGGAAGAGCAACGACCGGCAATCGGTAATTACCCTTAGCGGATATCTACGGTTGGGCAGGGGATTTCGTGGGCCTGGACACGGCCTCTAACCTGGCGGTGCGCATCACTTTCCTGCCCCAGGCAGCAAGCGTGTCGAAATAGGCGTAGAAGGCAGGGACGACGAGCAGGGAAACGACCGTTGAGAAGGCGAGTCCGCTGATGATCGCGCGTGCCATCGGAAAGTAAGGCGGACCGTCGCCGCCGATCTGGGTGGTGCTGACCGCAAGGGGCGTAAGCCCGAGGATCGTCGTTGCGACTGTCATCAGGATCGGGCGCAGTCTGTCCCTGCCAGCCTCGACGATGGCCTCGTTACGGGACAAGCCTTCCTGTCGGAGGTTATTGATGTGGTCGACGAGCACGATGCCATTGTTCACGACGACGCCGATGAGAATCATGATGCCGATTGATGCCATGAACGAGAATGTCGTACCCGTGGCGGCGAAGAAAAGGAATACGCCGAAGACCGAGAACAGGATGGAACCCAGAATGATCGAGAACGGGAACAACAATGACTCGAACAGCGCCGCCATGACGAGGAAGATGCAGGCAATACCGAGAAGAATGTTAGTGGCCATCATCTGCTGCGTTTCGTCCTGGCGCTCGAAGCCGCGCCCGAATTTCCAGCTGTAACCGGGCGGGAGTTCGAATTCATTCATCAGGGCTTCGACGCGCGGGCGCACCGTCTCGAGACTCTCGTCTTGTGCGAGGTTGGCCGAGAGGATGACGGCCGTCTGTCGATCGGTACGCTTGATCGTGGCCGGTGACGTTCCGATCCTGAAATTCGCAACGGTGCCGAGCGTTATACGACGCCCGTCGGGGTTGTACAGTGGCAGGTCGGCAAGCTGGCCAACGGTCTGCTTGTCAGAATCGCGAAACGTCAGGCGAACGGCGACCTCACCCAGTTCGCCGCGAAAGTCCCGCAGGTTCTGGCCGCGCATCGCGATGCCTATGGCGTCGGCGATCTCGCGTGTCGTCAGGCCGTTGGCTGCGGCGCGCGTCCTGTCGATGTTGACCTGGATTTCGCGCTCGCCCAGTTCGGCATCGGAACGCACGTCTTCGAGCCCGGTTACCGAAGCGAGCAATCGGGTAACCTCGTCACCGATTCCGTTCAGGATGGCCGTCGAGTCGCCCGAAATCTGCAAACTGAATCCATCCCCGCCGCCCTGTTGCTCGAACTCGAAGCTGGGTTTGCCAATCGCGATCACTGGCAGGTTCGCTTCGATCTTCTCGATCACCTCAGTGGTCGAGAGCGTCGCGTCCTCCTCTTCCGTCAGCAGGATAACCGTGATTGCCTCGCCTCGTTCGTAGTAACTGTAGACGGACCGGATATCGAACGCTTCCTGGTTCTCGAACAGGTAGTTCTCGATCGTGGTAACGGCGGCCTCGACACGCTCGAGGGGATGTTGCCCCTCGATATGCAAGGGCATGTACAGACGCCGCCCCGCATCCTGGGGAAACGCGTCGAACTTGACGAGCTTGAGAACCAGCGGTGCAATCCCGATAACGCATATCAGCATGACGCCGCCGAAAGTCTTCCAGGGTCGCGTCAGGATCCAGCGCAGGCTTGCGACGTAGCGGTTGGTCAGGCGCGAGATGAACGCGCCTTCCTGCGGTTTTGGCGGCGGCGGTATGCGAGCCGCCAACATCGGCACGAGCGTCTGCGCGATCAGCAATGATGCCAGCAACGCGACGATTATCGTAATGCCGACGTGTGTCATGAAAACCGCGATATCGGTCTTTGCGCCAAACATGATCGGCACGAATACGATTATCGTGGTCAACGTACCGGCAATGACGGCCAATCCCACTTCCTTGACGCCCGCCAACGTCGAATTGACTGGATCGGATGGATCCCAGTTCCGGTGGCGGAAGATGCTCTCCGTCACGACCACTGCGTTGTCGACGAGCATGCCGACAGCGAGCATCAGCCCCATCATCGTCAGGATGTTGAGACTGAGATCCGCGAAATACAGTGCACCAAGCGTAATCAGCAAGGAAAACGGCACGGAAGCAGTTACGATCAGCGTCGTCGTAACCTGGCGCAGGAAGAGGTAGAGGACAAAGACGGCCAGCAATGCACCGATCGCGCCGGCATTGAGCAGGTCACGAAGCGATCCGCGTACGCTGTCACCGGCGTTGTCGAGGGAGAAGATGTTGATGCCCTGCATCTGGGGAAGCTCGCTGATTTCCGCGACTTCCGCCATGACGCGGTCGGTGACGTCGACCATGTTCGCACCGGTTGCCTTGGTGACTGCGACGCCGATCGCGTAGGCACCATCGAGGTGGCGCCCGTATTCGCGGTCAGGGCTGCGCAATTCGATGTCTGCAACATCACGAAGGCGCAGGGCGTTGTTGCCGATGACAATGTTCCCGATTTCCTCGACCGACTGGAATTCACCTTTCGGGCGAACGCTGAATCGCTGTCCGCTGTCGCTGATCCTGCCGGCGCTGACTGCGAAATTGCTTCTTTCGAGTAACTCTCGCAACTCGTCGATGTCGACAGCGTGTGCCGACAGGCGATCAGGATTCAGCAGCACGCGGATTTCCCGCGGGTCTACACCATGAAGTTTGACCTGCGATACGCCTTCAATTCTTTCAATACGTCGCTTTAACAACCGATCGAGCAATTCGTAACTCGTCGACAAGTCACGATCGCTCGAAATCCGGAGTTCCAGCACAGGCTGCTCGCCGAGCGACCCCGTATAAATGAATATCCGTCGCACGTCTGCAGGGAGCTCGTGGCGAATGCCATCGACCTTGGCCCTGGCTTCAATCCCCTTGGATCCCATGTTCTCGTCCCAGCCGAACTGCAAGAAGACCTGGGACATGTTCTCTCCCGACGACGAGGACATTCTTTCGACTCCGGACAAGGTCGCGAGCGCCTCCTCGATGGGACGCGTGATCAGCCGCTCCACTTCCTCGGGCGTCGACCCCTCGTAGGGAATTTCGATGAAGATGCCGGGAAACTCGATATCGGGCCACTTCTCGAGCGGCAGAAGCCGCGACGCAATCAGGCCGACGAGCGCGAGCGCGACGAAAACGACCGTGGTCGTCACCGGGCGCCGCAGCGCAATTTCGGTGTGCTTCACGACGTCAGCCCGTGGCCGGCTGCGCCAAAGTTCGGCTGGCCTGCTCTGCTACCGACCACTTCTTCCGGTCGAGCAGGGAGTACACGACCGGAATTACAATCAGGGTCAGCAGGGTGGAGACGAGCAGGCCGCCGATAACGGTAATCGCCATTGGGGTACGAACCTCGGAGCCCTCACCGAACCCTATCGCCATCGGTAAGAGGCCCAATGCCGTTGTGAGCGTCGTCATGAGAATTGGCCTCAACCTCGCGCGGCCGGCTTCTTTGATCGCGGTGAATTTCTCGACGCCCTGGGCGCGTAACTGATTGATGAGATCGACGAGGACGATCGCATTGTTGACCACGATGCCGGCGAGCATGATGACGCCGATGAACGCGACGACATTGACCGTCGTCCCGGTCAGGAACAAGGCGAGGACGGCACCGACCAGAGCCAGCGGAATCGTAAACAGGATTACGAATGGATGAACCAGCGATTCAAATTGCGATGCCATCACGAGATAAACGAGGAAGACTGCCAGGAAGAGGGCGAATTGCATCGAGCGGAACGAGTTCTGCATTTCCTCGTTTTGCCCGGAGACCATCGCCGTGACGCCCTGTGGCATTGGTGTCGCGGCAATGATCGAACTCGCTTCGCCAACCGCCGCGCCGAGATCACCAAAGGCGAGATTTGCGGTGACTATTGCGACTCGTTCCTGTGCGACGCGCCGGATCTCGGCGGGTCCCCTTGCCACATTGATCTCGGCAACGGCCTGCAGGGTGACCGGCCGGTCGGATGCCGGATTGACAATCAGGTTACGGATTTCCGCGATGCTGGCGCTGGTCGTGTCGACACTGCGCACGAGTACGTCGATCTTCTTGTCCTGCCACGTGTAACGAGTTGCGAGTTCGCCTCGCACGTTCGCGACGACACGATCGGCGATATCCCTGACGGCGAGACCAAGCGCGGCCGCACGTTCCTGGTCGAATACGATCTGAATCTCCGGGTTGCCAGGCTCGATCGTCGTTTTGACATCGGCAAAGCGATCGGATGCCTGCAGTTTGCTGACGATCGCCTCGTTGACGGCGGCGAGATTATCCAGGTCATATCCGGAGATCTCGATCTGTAACGGACTCGCGAAGCTCATCAAAGATGGCCGGCTGAATTCGTATTGCACACCCGGCATGCGCGCAATCGCCTTGCGCATTGCCCGCATCACGACTGCCTCGTCATCGCGGCTGGCAGCCGGCTTCATTTTAATACTCAGTGTGCCGGTATTTTCTCCGGCGTCGACCGGGTTGGCATCAAGTCGATTTCCGGTACCGGCCACTGAGTAATTCAGTTCCACTTTATCGATGCCGCGGGCGGCATCCTCTACGACCTGGATCACCCGGTCCGTTTCCACGAGCGGAGAACCGGGCGGTAGCCGCAGATCGACGTCGAATTCTCCTTGCGACAGTTGTGGTATCAATTCTGTTCCGAGTCTCGGTATAAGCAGCATCGTGGAAACGAAGACCGCTGCAGCGCCACCAACGACCAAAGCGCGATGATCGAGCGACCAGCGTAAGAGCGGCTCGTAGCCTTTCGCGATGAATGCGTGCACACGCTTCAAAAGCCAGCCCGGAATCCAGAGTATTGCCCAGCAAAGCCACTTCAATCCGGCGAATGCGACGCCGAACACGCGAACGACCCGTGCTACGCCTCGCGTGAAACGGTTCGCTGGCGTATCCATGTCGCCTTCTCCGGCTTCCTGGTAGCGCGAGCCAGTACCGAGCGCCGCCAGCATCGGGATCAGGGTGAGCGCGACGATCAGTGAAAAAATCAGGGCGAACGTGACGGTCAGCGCCTGGTCGCGGAACAGCTGACCCGCGATACCGCTGATAAAGACCATCGGGAAAAACACGGCGATCGTCGTCAGGGTTGCTGCGGTGACCGCCGTCGAAACCTCCGCGGTGCCGTTTCGCGCGGCTTCCAGGATTCCCTGGCCCTGTTCGCGCTTTCGTACGATGTTCTCGAGCACGACGATCGCATTGTCGACGAGCATGCCGACCGCCAGCGCGACGCCGCCCAATGACATGATGTTCAGCGACACGTCGTTCGAGTACATCAGCAAGAACGTGCCGATGACGGAGACGGGAATTGCGACTGCGATGATCGTCGTGGCCCTGGCGTCCCGCAGGAAGCCGTACAGCACCATGATCGCCAGCAATCCACCGACAACGGCAGCCGAAGTGACCTGCCGGATGGCGGCAGAGATAAAGCCGGACTGGTCGTAGATCATGATGAGTTCCAGGTCTTCGGGCAGCGCGTCTCGTATGCTTTCGAGGCGGCGATCCACCCGGTTGGCGACCTGCACGGTATTGGCATCGCCTTCTTTGTATACGGCAAGCTCGACCGACTCCTTGCCGTTGATGCGGGTGATCGCTTCGCGCTCCTTGTGCCCGCGTGTTACCGTCGCCACATCGCGCAAGTACACCGGTCTACCGGCGACGTTCGCGACGATCGCATCGGCGAATTCATCGACGGTTTCGAATTCGTTGATCGTGCGTACCAGATATCGTTGTGTGCCTTCCTCGAGTCTTCCTCCGGACAGATTGACGTTTTCCGCGCGAATTCTTTGCGCGATCTGCTCGATACTGATATCGAGCTGCGACAGCTTCTGCTGGTCGACGTGAATCTGGATCTCGTCTTCGAGGCCTCCGCTGACCTTGACGGCGGCTGTTCCCTCTTCGGCCTCCAGGTCGTTCTTGATACGGTCTTCGGCCAGCCGTCGCATTTCCTTGAGGCTTGCGGCATGCGCTGCGCTACCGGCGGGCAATTCGCTGTCGTCTTTGCGCAATAGCCCCAAGCGCATGATCGGTTCCGACGAAGGATCGAATCGCAGCAGGAGCGGCCGGCTTGCTTCCAGCGGCAGCTCGATGATGTCGACTCGCTCGCGCACATCGACGCCGGCGATGTCCATGTCGGTGCCCCATAGGAACTCCAGCGTGACATCGGACTGGCCGGATCGCGATACTGAGCGAACCATGCGGACATTCCGAATGACACCGACCGATTCTTCGATCGGTTTGGTCAAGAGGTTCTCGATTTCGGCCGGTGCGGCGCCGGTCAGCTCCGTACGAACCGTCACGGTCGGGTACGAGATGTCCGGCAACAAATTCACTTTCAGTCGCGATAGAGACACCATGCCGAAGAGTACGATGGCGATCGTAAACATCGTGATCGTTACCCGGCGTTCGGTTGCGATTTCAATCAGGCGGCGCATCGTGATGTCCTGATGGTTCTTTGTCCTACGTGGATGACGTATCGCCACCGGCCACTTTCCCGCTGTAATCCCCGGCGTTGATAATCGATACTTTCGATCCGTTCTTCAGGCTGGTCTGACCGACCACGACGAACACTTCGGATTCCTCGAGCCCTTCGAGTACCTCGATTCGCGCGCCTTCGACATAACCGGTGCGAATGATTCTGCGCACAGCGACGTTTTCGGAGACGACGAAAATTGCGGACTGTCCGGATTCCTCCACGATGGCGCTGCGCGGAATCTGCATCGCGTTCTTGTGTATGTCGTAAACGATATTGATGCGCCCAAACATGCCGGGTTTGAGGCGGCGCAGAGGATCGGTTACTTCGATACTGATCTTGAAGGTCCCGGTCGCCGGATCTACGACAGGGCTTACTCGAGCAACCACAGCCGCAAATTTTTCGCCAGCGAGCGCATCGACGACGATATTCGCCTTCTGTCCGGGATCGATGCGACGATACTCACGCTCAGGAACGTGCAGGTAGCAAATCAGGGGCTCGAGGCTCGTCACCTGAAATGTCGGAGCATTGACATCGATCGTGTTGCCGACCTTGATGAATCGCTCGGAGACGACCCCAGTGATCGGCGCGCGTATTTCCGTATAGCCGAGTTCCAGCGCCGCCAGGTCATAAGTCGCCTGCAGCGCTTCCATCTCGTACTGGATCTTCTCGAAATCGCCCGCGCTGATGAGGCCGCGGTCCCTGAGATCGAGATTGCGCTGATAATCCCTCTTTAGTTTGCGAAGATTTGCCCCGGCCTGTTCCATTTCGAGCCTCAGGCGGTCCCCGTCGAGTCGCGCCAGCACGTTACCACTCTTCACTTCGTCGCCTTCCTCGACGAGAATCTCCCGAACTTCGCCGCCAACTTTCGCAATGACGGTCGCATCGGCGAACGCCTCTATGGGTGCCGTGCCGGAATAAACGGCCACGATGTCGCCGCGACTGGGGCTGGCGATCTCTACCGGAATAGCTGCTGCCGCGTCGTCCTCCGAAGCGGCATCTTTCGACCCGTCCCCCGACTGGCACGCGGTCAGCAAGAATGTTGTCGCCATGATTAACGGCCAGTTAGTTCCCGCCGCCATGTGTGTCTCCCTGAATGAACTCGTTCTGACCTGAAACGCGAAGCTTGTGTTTCTCCGTCTCAGCCCGTTATCGGTCCCTTGGATTCGATGTTCGCGAATACCCGGCTGCCATCGCGCAAACTTCCCTGGCCGGCCACGACGACCTGCTCGTTGTCCCCGAGCCCGTCAAGCACTTCGATGCGGTCACCCGACCTGATGCCGGTCTGAATGACCCGGCGAACTGCAGTGCCGTTTTCAACGACGTAGACGACGGTCTGGCTGTCTTCGGCGACCAGTGCTGCGACAGGAATAATCAGGGCATCGACATGCTTCTCGTACGCGATAGCAAAGCGGCCAAACATGCCCGGCGCCAGCAGGCCATCCGCATTGTCGACGTAGGCAGTGGCGCGAAACGTGCCGGTGCGCATGTCGATCGTCGGGCTGATCCGTACGATCGATGCCTCGAACATCTGACCCGGCAAGGCGTCCACGCTGACCATTGCCAGGTGTCCCGCCGAAAACCTGGGGAGCTCCGTCTGCGGGATGCTGAGGTAGGCGACGAGCGTAGCCGTATTCGTGATTCTGAACGCCGTATCGTTGGCGTCGACGTGTTGGCCGATCTTGATTTCACGCGCGGACACGACGCCGGAGATCGTTGCGCGTATTGTCGTGTACTCGTAATCGAGGCGTTGCAAGCGATACGCGGCTCTTAGCGCGTCCATGTCGAACTTCAAACCGTCGATCGCGCTGGCACTGACGAGGCCTTTCTCGTGCAGCCTGACGAAGCGTTCGTATTCCCTCGTGACTTTGTCGAGATTCGCTTTTGCCTGGAGCATCCTGAGGCGCAGGCGGTCGCCGTCCAGGCGTGCCAGGACCTTACCTGCGATAACCTTGTCGCCTTCCTCGACGAGTATCTCGATAACCTCGCCGCCGACTCGCGCCGGCACGAGTGCCTCGGCATCTGCGCTCAGTGTCGTGGTCGTGTGGTAAGTGGCGAAGATGTCGGCTTTCGCCGGCAATGAGACCTCGACGGGCAAAGGTGTCGCAGCGCCATCGCCGCCGGCCTTCTTGATGCTGGCTTCGCCGATCCCGCATGCGCCGAGCTGCAGTGCGGCAGTCGCCGCAAGAATCGCGATGGCGATGTTTTCGGTTCTCATGTGTCGCTACCCTGGCAAGTCTATAGTTATATAGTGTTCTACTTAACTATAACACTATATAACTGTAACGCAAGCACCTCGATCGCGATTGGTCCGCTGGCCCCGGAATCAAATAAAGTCAGTGACTTATGCGAGATTGCCGAGCACGATCGGCCGTTCTTTAACGGTTAGATGCGCAAAAACGCGCTTTGGATTAGACAATCTCGGGTATGGGCCGTAAGCCCTGATCAAAGGCAGGGAACGCCACGAGTGTTGCGAGTGCGGCTCAGCCGCAGGAAGCAACCGACCCGGATTTGCAGTAACGATCGATTGGCCTGCTGCTTAGTCACCTTGTTTCTCGGTGCTTCGGCTACGCTCGCAATGACGCCGCATTTTTCATCACGGCCCGGCGTTTGGCGAGCCGCTCCGACAGTCGCGCCTGGATCATCAGGAGACTGGGCGTCAGGAACAGGGTCAATATGGTCGCGAATGCGAGACCGCCGGCCACCGACGACGACAACTGCGTCCAGTACTGCGTTGCCGGCGCGCCGACTGAGACGTCTCTGCCGATGAGATCGATATTGAGCGCAAACACCATCGGGGTCAGCCCGAGAATGGTTGTCACGGTCGTCAGCAGAACCGGCCGCAGCCGAACGGCACAGGTGCGCAAGATCGCCTCGAATGCGTCGGCGCCGCGCTTTCTGAGGACGTTATAAGTGTCTATGAACACGATGTTGTTGTTGACGACGATGCCTGCGAGCGTAATGACGCCGACGCCGCTCATGATGATGCCGAATGGCTTCGCCATGATCAGATGGCCGAGCAGGACGCCGCCGGTGGAAAACAGCACCGCCGTGAGAATAAGGAATGCCTGGAACAGGCTGTTGAACTGCGTGACGAGAATGATCGCCATGACGGCGATAGCGATGAGCATCGCCTTGCTCAGAAATGCAGATGCCTCCTGCTGGTCCTCGTTTCCACCACGGAACCTGACGGTTACCGCAGGATCGATGTCGAGATAGGGCAGCATCTCCCGCATCTCGCGCACGATGTCAGCATCCAGGTAACCCTCTTCGACGTCTGCCGTCACTTGCATCGTACGTCGCAGATCGGTGCGCTGGATCGAGCTAACTTTGTTCGCCGGCACGCGTTTGACGAAGTTGCTGATCGGGATCAATCCTGCTTGCGTCGGTATGCGCAGCGAATCGATCTGATCGAGGCTGCGGCTGTCGTACGGGTAGCGCACGCGGATGTCGATTTCATCTTCGGCGTCGTCCGGCCGGTATTCGCCGATCTTGATGCCATTGGTTACCAGTTGAATCATGTTGCCGACGAGCGTGATATCGGCGCCGAACTTGGCCGCTTCCGCGCGATCGACGTCGATCTGCCATTCGATGCCTGGCATCGGCCTGGTGTCCTCGATATTGAACACGCCGTCAACCGATTCCAACGCTTCGCGAACGCGGCCGGTCGCCGTCTCGAGCAAATCCGGAAAACGCGCGGACAGCTCGAGCTGAATCGGCTTGCCCTGTTCCGGACCATCCTGTGGCTTGCGGGTGCGTATCTCGACGCCGACGAGGCCGGACACCGATTCACGAATGTCATGTAAGATCTCGTCCGCTTTACGGCGATCGTCCCACTCGATGAGATTCAGCGTTATCGAGCCGATAAGATCTTCGGCGGCACCACGATTCGGCGCGCCCGTCTTCGTGTAGACGGACTCCACTTCGGGAAGGTCGAGCACGAAAACCTCGACCTGGCGGACGAGGAGGTCCTTTTCGTCGGTCGAAAGATCGCCGCGGGCATGAATATCCAGGTTCGCGAACTCGGGTTCTATGTCGGGAAACAGCTCGACGCCGCGGCCGAATGCGAAGAATGCAACATAGATAACGGCAAGCATCCCCGATACCGCGGCGACATTCAGCCACGGGCGCCGCAGCGATTTCTTGAGAAATCGAATGTAACTGCCGGTCAGGCCTGAAATGGTATCGAGGTCACCCGTTTCCGCGGCACTCAGGTTACGTCTTGCCTCGCTGTCTATGGCGCCCGTGGCACCGAATATCGAACCGAGCGTCGGCACGAATACGAGCGCCATGAGCAACGATGCGCTGAGGACCGCAACCAGCGTGATCGGCAGAAACTTCATGAATTCGCCGATGATGCCGGGCCAGAATACCAGCGGTACGAATGCGGCAAGCGTCGTGCAGGTCGATGCGATGATCGGCAAAGACATGCGGCGTGCGGCACTGGAATAGGCGTCGTGACGTTCCATTCCTTCGGCCATGCGCCTGTCGGCGAGCTCGGTGACGACGATGGCACCATCGACAAGCAGTCCAACCGCCATGATCAGGGCAAACAGCACCATCATGTTGATCGTCGCACCGAAAGACGCGATGGCGAGAATGCCGAGGAGGAAGCTCCCCGGAATCGAAACACCGACCAGGCTTGCGGCGCGGAAGCCGAGTATGCCGATGATGACGACAAACACCAGCAACACGGCGGATATGACACTGTTTTGCAGGTTCGACAGCATGCGATGGACGTCTTTCGACTTGTCACGCGACGCGACGATCGTGATGCCTTCCGGCCAGTAACGCCGCTCGGCCTCGATCAGCGCCATCACCTCGTCGACGGTGCTGATGATATTGGCGCCGCTACGCTGAACCACTTCGACCGCCAGTGCCGGGTCTCCGTTCAGTCGCGCATAACTCTCGGCGTCCTTGTAAGTGCGCCGCACCTCGGCCACGTCCTTGAAATGAACGATGCGCTCACCGACCGCCTTGATCGGCATCTCGAGGACATCTTCCGCAGTCTCGAAGACGCCGGGCACCTTGACCGGAAATCTGCCCTCGCCGGTATGTAAAGCACCAGCCGCGACCAGCCTGTTGTTCCGGTCAACGAGCGACAGGATTTGTCCCTGGTCGAGCCCGTAGCTCTCCATCGCGAGCGGATCGACGACGACCTCCATCAGTTCCTCGCGCACGCCGACCAGGTTGACTTCGAGGACCCCTGAGATGCCTTCGATCTTTTCCTTGAGATCGCGCGCCAGCACCGTGAGCGTTCGTTCCGGGACATTGCCGGCGAGATTCAGCACCAGCATCGGGTCGAATCGGGAAAATTTGATCTCCGTGACGGTGGGCTCCTCCGTCTCGCCGGGCAGCTTGGCCTTTGCGATATCGACTTTTGCGCGCACGTCCTGGAGGGCAATATCGGTATTGGTGCCGGCATCGAATTCGATCTGCAGGCTTGCACCGCCCTCGTAAGCGTTGCCGACGATCTCTTCGATACCTTCGATGTTCCGTATCTCCTGTTCCATCGGCCTGACCAGGAGGCGTTCCGCGTCTTCGGGCGAAATGCCGTCATGCGTCATGCTGACGTAGATGAACGGGATATTGAGATCGGGCTCGGCCTCTTTCGGAACTCCGATATAGGTTGCGAAGCCGGCGATGATGATCACGGCCAGCGTCAGGATCACGGTGCGTGAGCGCCGCATTGCGGATTCGATGATCTGCACGGCTAGTTTTCCGTGATTCCGGTCTTGATAGCCACCGCGGTGTCGATCTCGGTCTCCGGCACGGCATCGACGACGGCGCCCTCCGTGACAAAGCCTTGACCGACGGTGATGATCGTGGCGGCATACGGCAGTCCCGCGATCCACACGCCTTCGCTCGACGACATTGCGATGTCGGCCTTGTGAAACTCGACCCGACCGGCATCGTTGACGGTCTTGATGCCCAGATTGCCCGCATCGTCGAGCGTCAGCAGCGAGGGCGATACCTTCTGCGCTTGGATGGTCTCCGCCGGGATGATCAGCTCGGCGGTGACGCCCGCTCGCAGGTCACCGTCGTTGTTGTCGATCTCGAGTTCCACGTCGAACGTACGGGTTGCCTCGTCCGCGACCGGCGCGATGTAGCGGATCGTGCCGTCGGCGATCTGCCCGGTTGAGAGTTTTGCCGACCCCTTGCCGTCTTTCCTGACAAATCGTGCCTCGTATTCCGGAATGCTTCCGCGAACGATCAGAGTACGTTCGTCGACGATCGTCGCTACCGGATCGCCGAGCTTGACGAAATCCCCGACCTCGACGTGCCTGTCCTGCAGTGCGCCGTCAAATGGCGCTCGAATGACCATGTAATCCATATCCAGGCGGGCCCGGGTGAGTTCCGCCCTGGCGGCTTCCAGCAGTGCGTCGGCTTCCTGCAACTGCGCCTCGGATACATAACTGTCGCCTTTCAACCTTGCCCGCGCGTCGAATTCGAGCAGCCTCTGTTTGACGGTGGCTTCCGCCTGCGCGAGCCGGGCACTGCGGTCTCTTTCGTCGAGCCTTACGATGACGTCGCCGGTATCGAAGCGAGCGCCGCGTGCCGCGCCGACCTCGACCACGCGCCCGTCGGTTTCTGCGTTCAGTTCGACGACGCGTGCCGGCGCAGTCCGGCCGTTGACGATGATATTGCGGGTTACTTCCTCCGCGATCTGGTGGCGTACTCTGACGCTCTGGCGCGCCGGCGGACGCGCTTCGGGCTCGCCGACTGCATCATAGGATTTCGCGCCGCCTCCGATGTGACCGCTTGCGAGCCACAATGCGATCGCGAGCGTTATCCCCGCGGAAGTGAGCCAGGATTTGTATCGGCTCAGATTTCTACTGTGTATTCCTGCCATTTGATGCTCGTAACTGTTTCTGTGATCTGTCAGCCAGCCGCCGTCTTGGTGTCGGTCAACGACGGTTTCGCCAGCAGACTGCGATTCTCTTGTATGTATTGTTTGATGGCAGATGCCATGTGCTGCCCGAAGCCGGCAACGAACCGCGTACCCGGACCGGCAGCCGGGCATTTGCCGGTGACGAACTCTTTGATCATTTTCAGAAATTCATCGATTTCCTCGAGCTTGTTGTCGAGGACGGCGTTGACCTGTTCCTCCGTCATCAGGTGGGCGAACCACAACGTCGCGAGAAACTCTGAGCGGATCTTGTGTGACGGATTGGGATTCGACAGGCCTTCCATCAGCGCGTCGCGACCCTTTTCCGTGATGCGGTAGACCTTGCGGTCCGGCTTGCCTTCCTGCGGTACCAGCTCGAACTCGACGAATCCGTCGCGCGCGAGTGTCGCCAGGGCCGGGTAGATCGAGCCGTATCCCGCCGGGAAGAAATGTCCGAACGACGATTCGAAACACTTCTTCATGTCGTAGCCCGAGGCGTCACCGTCGGTGAGCATCCCGAGACAAACCGTTTTGACATCCATCTGCATCGTCCTGCCGGGGCGACCCGGCCATATATCGGGGCGATGCATAGTATCAATTCGATATATATTGTCTAGTTATAGCTCCGACTTTTTTCGCCCATGAATTGGATCGTATTTGAATCAATGACTTACGGATTCCGGATCGCTCGGCAGCGGTTTCGGTCAGGCGGGGTGGCACACGGATTGCGCGGTTGGCGCGGCCGGATTCGGCGCGCTCCGGCCTAGACGGGTTTCAACGCGACGACGTGGATCATGCCGCGATCCGAGAATTGCTGGCTGATCTTCAGGCCTTTTGCCTGCAGATGGCCGTTGATGGCCGCGGTGTCGAGGCGCAACTTCAGGTAATCGCTGATCGATAGCTTCCACTCTCCGGTTTCTTTCGTATACAGCACGTCGTGTACGTGTACGACATCGCCCTTGTAATCGAGGAAGCAGGTGAAGATCTGGTCATCATCCGCGCGTACCGGGACGAATCGGTCACCGCCTGTCGGTTCGGCCGAAACATAGTCACGAATCGAATAAATGAAAGTCCCGCCCGGCTTCAGTGCGAATGAGACGCGGTCGATGACCTTTTCGACGGTTGCGATGTCCGGAAGGTGTACCAGGGTGTCTCCCATGCAGACGATCAGGGCGGGCGGTTCATCGATGTGCTGATCGAATTCCGTAAGGTCGTCGCATACTGTCCTGATCTGAAAGCCGGGAGCGCGTTCGTCCAGTTCATCGAGCAGCGGCTGGCAGAAATCGATCGCAACCACCCTGAACCCCCTTTCTGTGAGTGGAATCGACTGGCAACCGGGTCCACAGCCGAGGTCGACGGCAAGATCGCCATGCTCCGGTGTCAGCTCGAGGCTTGCGAAGAACTCGACGTTGGCGCGATACGCGTTTTCGAAATCGCCGAGAATCCAGGAATAGACGGGTGCCAGGAACTCGTCGTAATGTTCTCTTACGGACTTCAATCTGTTCCCCCTTTTGCGTGACCACAGCATTTTTCTATGTGTCTGCCAATGTTATCCGGTTACAGGAAGTACTGAGACAGAAATGGATTCATCATCCGGTTGTCGGGATCGAATCGTCGGCGAATCTGATTAAAGAAAGTCAGACGGCTCCCGAACATCTGTGCCGGGTAATCGGCAGGAATGGCGCGCGTCTGATTGAATGCCGGCACGCCACCCCAGTGACGGGCAAAATCACCGAAGTCAATGACGAAATCCTCCCATCCGCCGCGCTGCGTCGAGATTGCGCGAAGCGCCACCATGGGTTCGTCGAAACTCGGCGAAAGCAGCGCCGATGCGTCCCGGCCGATCCTGAAACCGACCGTGGGCATGTCGCAGCGGTAATTGCTGTTCTCGCGAATCCTGTAACAGAAGTCGCGATACGCCTGCACGACGATTGCGAAATCCGAAGCGGGAAAAAACCAGGTCGAGTAAAACAGGTCCTTTGCGGCGCCATCGTCTCTGCTACTGCTCAATCGCGCAGTCGCGTTGCTGCCAGACGTAACCAGGCGATTGTTGACCAATCCCTGTGTCATCTGGCTGATTTCATCGATCAGGCGATACCTGACACCGGCTACCGGAACGATCCTGTTCAGCGATCTGAAAACGTTCGGCAAGACGGTGCTTTCGCCCCAGTCCTTGATCTTCCACGGTATCCGGTGCCCGTTTTTTGCGTCGGGGCTGTAACGTCTCAGGTCCAGGTACACACGGTCGCGAAATGGCAGCAGGAAGAATTTGAGCCCGACATCCAGAGGCCCGAGTTTTTCCACGGCACCGGCAAACTGTTCGAAGCTGCAACGCCTGTGACTGGCGGAAAACGGCCGGATCGGACGAACATTGAGCGTCAGCTCGTAGATCGTTCCGAGCATGCCGTAACTCATGCGAAACGCATTCAGCAGGTTCGGCTGGTTCTGCCGTATCTCGATCGGCTTGCCACCGGGCGTAATGACTCGCAGGCTTCTGACCTGTGAGGCAAAGAACGCACCGTCGTCGCCGAACGTCGGTCCGATGCAGGCGCCCGCAACCGCCCCGCCGACCGTGCGACTCATCAGGTCGTGTCCGCCCGCAAGCTCGAGACCGTGCTCCTCCAGCTCACGTGCGAGGTCGCCGATGCGTACGCCCGCTTGCACCGTGACAGTATCGCCATATGTATCTATGTTCCTGATTTCATTGAGACCGGTCATGTCGACGACGGTCCCGGCGCTGGAAGTCGTGCATTCCGTGGCGGAGCTTGCGGCGCCCATCGGGCGAAATGGCGGCAAGTATTGTGATTCCGGATCCAGCACGTCGCGCAATCCGGTAACGCGAACGGGCCTCAAGACCGCGGGACGCATCTGCCTGTGCAGACGAAAACGGCTAGACTGCCGGAGATCCGACGGGGTTGCTGACATCTGTGCCTCCAAAACCGAACGGGACGAAATCGTGTCAGGGCAACAAAGCCGGAGGATTTCGGAGACTTTTGAATAAGGATTGCCTGGCGAAAGCCGCGGATGCCGCCTACAAGATCGCCGGCGGCAAGTCGATTTGGCAACCCCGCTATCTTAGGTTTCCCCGTAGACCGGTGGCTTTGCGACCCCTTCTTTCGAAGGGTGTGCCTTTGTCAAACTCCCCGAAATCGTTGCACACGGCGATTTCCCCTGTCAATCATGCCGGCAGGCAAACCGGCGGACCATGACAAATCAGCACCTTGCAGGACGGCCGCTGTGGCATTGCGTACAATTATGTTGATTAACTTCCGAGATAACGGGGAGTCACCAGATGTCCTATCGAGGCACGTTCATTTTCATCCTGAGTCTTGGTGCCACCATGACGTCCCGGGCCGACTCGGTGCTCGAATTCCAGACTACGGAGTTCGGCGGTGGCGAGCCTATTGTCGGCACCGTTCAGATCTCGACTTCCGGCAGCGATACACGCCTGGAAATAATCTCGGTGAGCAGTGCCGAAGCCGGGGGCATGATCTTTCATGGCGACCAACAGGAAATGATCATTCTCGATCATGCGCAGGCGAACTACATGGTCATCAATAAGCAGCAGTTGAGCGCGATGTCCTCGCAGCTCGGCGATGCAATGACGCAGATGCAGCAGGCACTTGCGGCGATGCCCCCCGACAAGAGAGCGATGGCGGAACAGATGATGCGACAGCGGATTCCCGCGCAGGCGCCGAAACGAGCGCCGGCCACGATCAACGATCTCGCCAGCCATGGGGAAGTCGCCGGCATTGCGTGCAGGAACTACGAGGTGATACGCAGTGGCAGGAAAGTCCGCGAACTCTGCGTCAGCGATTGGGACGATATTCACGGCGGGCAAGACACGGCGAGCGCAATGAAAGGCATTGCGGATTTTTTCGACAGCATGCGGCAGGCATTTTCCGTGGCCGGCGGCATGGAAGTCATCGATCGTCAAGAGGAGTTATTCGAGCACATGAAGGAGCTCGACGGTTATCCCGTGCTGTATAGGGATTTCTCGCCGAACGGATCGCTGCAGCGGCAGACGCTCCTGACCGGCGCCAGGGAGGCATCCGTTGCGCCCGATTTCTTCGAACCGCCGAAAGACTACAAATTGCAGGGATTGCCGCAGGGCATGAACTGAAGCGCCGCCTGTGCGAGACCAAAGCGGACCTGATCATTTGCAGCATGCGTCCGCACAGAATTGTAGCTACAGCGCGAGTCGACGGCGCGTTAACCTCGGGTCATGAAACGAGAGTTACTGCCGGCGCAAGCGGTGCTGGCTGCCAACCGGATTGCACCGTACATTCGCGAAACACCGCTCGATTATTCGCGGTATTTCAGCGACGTGACTGGCGCCAACGTCTACCTGAAACTCGAAAACCTGCAGTACACGGGATCGTTCAAACTTCGCGGCGCCTTCAACAAGCTGCTGTCGCTATCCGAGCAAGAGCGTGCGGCGGGGGGCGTCGCTGCGTCGAGCGGGAATCATGGCGCGGCTATCGCCTATGCCATGAACAGGCTTGGCATCAAGGGCACGATCTTCGTACCCGAGCACACCTCGCCCACGAAATTGGATGCCATCAGGCGCGAGCGCGGAGACGTCCGCTTCTTCGGCACCGACGGTCTCGACACGGAGATGCACGCGCGGGCCTATGCCGCAGACAACGGCATGTCCTACCTGTCGCCTTACAATGATGCGGATGTCATCGCCGGACAGGCGACCTGCGGCGTCGAAATCGCGAATCAGCTGGCCGATGTCGACGCAATATTCATCGCGGTCGGAGGAGGCGGTCTCATCAGCGGCGTCGGCGCGTTCCTGAAATCCGTTAACCCGTCGTTGACGGTCGTTGCCTGCCAGCCCGCCGCATCCGCCGTCATGACGGAGTCCGTCAAGGCGGGCAAGATCGTCGAGCTGCCGAGCCGGCCAACCCTGTCGGATGGCACCGCCGGCGGCATCGAGGCCGATGCCATTACCTTCGACATCTGTCGCGAGATTGCCGACGACTATGTCGTCGTTTCCGAGGAGCAGATTGCCGAAGCCATGCGGGATTTCATCGACAGCCACCACCTGCTCGCCGAAGGCGCGGCCGGCGTCGCCCTGGCTGCCCTCAGGGTTCGCGGCGAAAACTACCAAGGTAAAAACGTGGTGGTCATCGTCTGTGGTGGCAATGTCAGTCGCGAAACCCTGCGCAAGGTAATCTAGCTCCGGTGGCCGGACGCAGTTGTCAAATCCGGAACCTGTTGCTGTAATGCGCCTCCAATAATCCGTACAAGCAAGCGGATCCTATGAAAGTTGCGCGAAGCCTAAAAATGGCTCTCGTCTTTGCCGTGTCCGCGGCATACGCAGAGCCCATCGTATTCATCAATGTCAACGTGATTCCGATGACATCGGAGACCGTCATTGGCGGACGTACCGTCATCGTCGACGAACGTGCAATCGTGGCGATCGGCGAAGTCGATGCGACGCCGGTCCCGGAAGGCGCGCTGGTCATCGACGGGACGGATCGTTTCCTGATTCCCGGGCTTGCCGAGATGCACGGACATGTACCCGGCGCGGATTCGGACACTCTCGAACGGGTACTCACGCTTTACGTTGCGAACGGCGTTACGACGGTGCGCGGCATGCTGGGGCAAGCATCGCACCTCGATTTGCGACGGGCACTGGAAGTCGGCGACACCCTTGGCCCGCGGCTCATTACTTCAGGCCCGTCGCTGAATGGCCGCAGCGTCACCAGCCCGGAGCGGGCCGTCAGCATGGTCGAGGAGCAGCATGCGGCCGGTTATGACTTCCTGAAAATCCACCCGGGGCTCACACGGGAGGAATTCGACGCGATGGCTGCCGCAGCCGGCCGGGTCGGTATTCCCTTCGCCGGGCATGTGCCCGAGGACGTCGGCATCGAGCGCGCGCTCGCGGCGGGCATTGCCACAATCGATCACCTCGACGGCTATATGGAATCACTGCTGCGGCCGCACGACGACCCGTCCGGCGGACTCAGCGGGCTGTTCGGGGTGTTCATCGCCGATCAGGCGGACGAAGCCAAAATTGCAGGTATCGTGGCCGCCACGCTCGCAGCCGGTACCTGGAATGTGCCGACGGAGTCACTGTTCCGGCACTGGGCCTCGTACGAATCGAACCCCGACGAGATGGTCGACTGGCCGGAGATGAAGTACATGCCCGAAAGCACCGTCGAAGGGTGGCGCCGGGCAAAACGGGATTTGCTCGGCGACGCCAATTACCGCCCAAAGACCGCGGCGCGCGCCATCGCCTTGCGGCAAAAACTGATCCTTGCTTTGCAACGTAGCGGCGCCGGCCTTTTGCTCGGCGCGGACTCGCCGCAGATTTTCAATGTTCCGGGCTTCGCCATTCATCACGAACTGCAGTACCTGGTCGACGCCGGCCTAACGCCCTACGAGGCCCTGCTCACGGGAACCGCGAATCCGGCGAAGTTTTTCGGACGCCCGGACGAAATCGGCGTCATCAAAACCGGCAGCATCGCGGACCTGGTGTTGCTCGACGCGAATCCGCTCGACGACATCACCAACACGCGCCGCATTCACGGCGTGATGGTCCAGGGGCGCTGGCTGTCCAGGACGGAACTGAACGATATGCTCGGCAAGCTGGCGCGATAACCCGGGCCTTCACGGCAAGGAAGCAGGGGCGCTTCCGTAGCGGCGCACAATTGAATCTTTTCGGAAATAACCGGTCTCAGTGATAAGCCATCCCGTATGGAATACGCCGCCCGGCGCGCTTGTGCGCCGCGCGACAGAGCCGATGCCGCACGCTTCCGGGGCCCGAATGGTCTAGAATTGCAGGCACCACCGGAGTTTTTTATGGGCAGCCGAATTGCTCTTTTGACAGTGCTCGTTCTCGCTTCACCACTTTGCTGGGGTCAGGAAGCGGACAGGACCTCACGCGATGCCCCACACGCCGCGACAGTGATCGGGCCGCGCAACCTTCCCCTTTACGACGGCGCACAGGAACTGCTCGCCGGCAACGACGCGGACGGCGTGCGACTGACCCACAAGGGCCTGGAGATCGCCCAGGGGCGACGCGAAGAGGAAGCAGCGCTTTCCA
>JBFHXJ010000063.1:0-24136 GCA_041598995.1 Woeseiaceae bacterium
CATTTTTTTAAGTCAGTACTCGATATGAGTCCCGGCAAAAAAATGCGGTTCGACCCCATTTTTCGAAATATTGCGGTTCGACCCCATTTTTCGCGAGCCTGATTTTTTTTCGTATAGTGGCCGGGTGTCTGACGGAAATCAGTATTCGCTGCTGGGACAACGACGCTTCGCGCCATTCTTCATGACCCAGCTCCTGGGCGCATTCAACGACAATATTTTCCGCAATGGTCTAATTATCCTCATCACCTTCCAGGGCGTACAGATTCTCGACATGAACGCCAGCCAGATCGCCAACGTTTCCGGCGCCCTGTTTATCCTGCCGTTCTTCCTGTTTTCCGCGCCGGCCGGGCAACTCGCGGACAAGTACGAGAAATCGCGGTTGATCAGGATTATCAAACTCGTCGAAATCGCCTTGATGATGATCGCGGCTTTGGCCTTCATCACCAAGAGCTACCTTACGTTGCTGATGGTCCTGTTCCTGATGGGTTGCCAGTCGACCATGTTCGGGCCGGTCAAGTACGCCTATCTGCCACAACAGCTCGCGACCGAAGAGCTCGTCGGCGGCAATGCCCTGGTCGAGTTCGGCACCTATACCGCGATCATTCTCGGCTTGATCGTCGGAGGCATTTCAGTGTCGATCGACAGCACCAATCAATTCGTGATATCGGCGTGCCTCATCGGCGTCGCGGTGTGCGGTTATCTCGCCAGTCGAGCCATCCCGCTCACCAGGGCAGCCGATCCGGCACTCACGATCAACTGGAACGTGGTTACCGAAACCTGGCGTATCGTCGGATACGCCCGCGAGAACAAAAGCGTCTTCCTTTCGATTCTCGGAATTTCGTGGTTCTGGTTTTACGGATCGGTCGTAACGCTGCAGATTCCGGCGTATACGCTCGATATCCTGAATGGCAGCGAGGAAATCACGACCGCGCTGCTGGCTGCGTTCGCCGTCGGCGTTGGCATCGGTTCGCTTTTGTGCGAACGCATGTCAGACCGGCGGATCGAACTCGGCCTGGTGCCTTTCGGTTCGATCGGCATGAGCCTGTTCGCCGTCGATCTGTGTTTCGCACAACCCGAGATGCACGTTATTTCAGTCGACACTATTCCGGAATTTCTCGCCCGGCCCGGTTCCTGGCGCGTTCTTTCGGACATGGCACTCCTGGGAGCGTTCGCCGGTTTCTACAGCGTGCCGCTCTTTGCAATGATGCAGCAGCGTGCCGAGCGGAGGCATCTGTCGCGCATCATCGCGGCAAATAACATCATCAATGCCGTTTTTATGGTGGCAGCCGCGCTGCTCGCGATTGCGACGTTGAATGCAGGCTTGTCGATTCCGCAGTTATTCTTGCTGCTGGCCGGTCTCAATGCAGTCGTCGCAATCTACATCTATACCCTGCTTCCCGAGTTCCTGATCCGCTTCGTGGTCTGGATCATCATCAACCTGTTGTACCGGATTCGGCCGTCCGGTCTCGAAAACGTCCCCGACGAAGGCGCTGCGGTCCTGGTTTGCAATCACGTCAGCTTTGTCGACGCATTGGTGATCGGCGGATCGATCAGGCGGCCAATCCGATTTGTCATGTACTACAAGATATTTCAGATTCCATTTCTGAACTTTCTGTTTCGAAATGCAAAAGCGATACCGATCGCCTCTGCGAAGGAGGATGCCGAATTGCTCGAAGCGGCGTTCGAACAAATCGATGACGAACTCAGAGCCGGTAACCTGGTGTGCCTGTTTCCGGAAGGCGGTATCACACGTGACGGGGAGATTCAGGTATTCCGGCCGGGAATCGAGAAGATAATCGCGCGGCGCGCCGTGCCCGTCATTCCGATAGGGCTAGCGGGGCTGTGGGGCAGCTGGTTCAGCCGGCAGACGGGTGGCGGCCTGCGAAAAGTTCCGGGCCGGCTGTTTGCGAGAGTCGACGTCCGCATCGGCGCCCCGGTAAGTCCGTTCGATGCGACCGCCGAGAACCTCGAATTACTGGTCAGAACCCTTCGCGGACAACTCCGATAGGTGCTTCACCGCGCACTTTACGGGTCCATTCTGCGATGAGTTCGCGACGGTTACCGAACAGCGCTCGCCCGGCGTCGTAATTGAAATGGATTTCCGCGATCCTGGCGAAACCGGCGTCACGGGTCAGCACTAAAACGCGATCGTGATCGCCTTCGTCATTTGCGATAGACGGGCGGCTCTTGTCGATGGCCATTCTCGAGCCCTTGAGCAATTTCGGGGCTCGCACCGCGTCGGTCCAGACGAGCCCGTCAGGCGTAACGAGCGCGCGATGGATCCAGCGCCCGACGTTGAACAGCACCCGGGAATCGTTGCGGCTGAACGCGATGTCCCTGACCGAATCCGGGAGCTGTAATACCGTCGAACCGATATCGCCGCTTTCGATATCGAGCAGGCGCGCTTCGTTTTTTGCGTCGACGATGACGATCTGTTGTCGCGCAAGCGAGATCTCCATTTGATTGATCGCCTCGCTGCCCTGCCAGACGTTGCGGAGGTGCCAGTTGCCGGTGCGATCGGCGTACAGGTTTTGTAACGCGCCACTAGAATTACCCAGATACAGCTGCCCGTCCGCGGCAAATGTCAGATCCGCATGCAATTCACCGAGTTCGATGTCGGCCAGTACCGTACCGGTCCGGACGTCCATGATCCACGCGCGTTGCCCGCTCAGGATCGCAAGCTGCGACGAGGAAGGCGAGAATCTCATCCGGTCCACGGTACTGGCGGACGCACGACCGTAGAAGGGTCGCGGCAGACCGCTGCCGCCATCCCAAATGCGAATGGACCCGTCGTCGCCGGCGCTCGCAATCAGTGAAGCATCACTATTGAATGCCACCGCCACGACGGCACCGCGGTGTCCGAGGAAGCTGATCTCTTCTCTTTCCGGACTTATCTCCCGCATGCGTGCATCGATCTGCAGAATATGCACGTGACCCGAGTCGTCACCGATTGCGATTCGTTCACCGCCCGACGAGATGGCCGTGACGGTATTAACCGATGCGCTCCAGAGCTGGTGGCCAGGGGTAATGTCGGCCGGTGCCGAGCTCGTGACCAGTGCCGCCATCTGTGGCGCAGACCAGAACCTGGCCAGGCCGTTGTGCGCGACAGTAGCGACAATGCTCTCGTCGCCGGAAAATGCGAGCAACATCCGGCTTCCCGCGACGACGCCGGCGTCCAGCAACGGTCCCGAGATCGCACCATCACTGCTCCGATAAACCTGATAGCCCTGGCGCGGATTACCTGCGACAAAACGCGCTCCCGACGGCGAGAAGGCAATTTGCCATTTGCCCCGATCCGATTCCTGAACGACCGGCGCCTCCGGACGGCCAACCAGCCACAGCGAAATGCCTGTATCGCCGTGCACGACACCCAGGTAATCCCCACTTGCGGACAACTCGATGCGGCTGGGCTGTGAGGCGAGATCTATTTGTGACATCAACTCGCCGGCAGCCATTTTCCATATGCGTACGGCGCGATCGTAGTCGGCGACCGCGAGATGGGTACCGGTCGAGTCCATCGCGACGAGTGCCGGAGCCCCGGCGACACTGAGTTCGGCGACGACACTGCCTGATGAGAGCGACCACAGCTCGAACCTCGTGTCGATGTCCCCGCGGTGTGGCACCAGCAAATGTTCCCCATCGAGGGCGAGAATCGCATCCGCGCCGGCGGTGCCGACTTCGAGCAACGCCGAGCGACGACCGTTGGCCGTGCGCCACATATTAACGGCGTCCTGCGTCGTCGTGACCAGATACTCCGCATTGGTCGTGAGTCCGAGTACACGTTCGCTGGCTGGCACCGCAATGGTCCTGGCTGCCTCCGCGGCGTCGAGGTCCCACAAGCGGGCACTGTCACTCTGCAAGGCCCGCGCGATTGCGTAGCGCCCATCGCGGCTGAACCAGAGATTCTCCGACTCGACTTCGACCGGGTCGGGGATGTCGAGACCGCGTTCGAAACTTTCGACGACGCCCTGTGAGTTGAGGCTCAGGTTCCAGCCGATAAGGTGTCCCGATACGCCGGTGGACTCGTCCCTGAGACTCAGGCTCCAGGTCCCGTTCAAGGCTTCGCCAATCAGCGGTGCGACTTGCTCACGACTGACACGGATTTCGTCGTTCGCGGCGGATGACGGCTGATCGAAAGCCAGCTCCACCGCCCGACCGGACGGCGCGATGAGTTTCATGCGGATGTCGTCGAGGCGTGCGTGGCTGACGTTGACGGTCAGGCCAATACGATTCGCCATGCCCGCCTGATCGACGACCACACGCCGTACCAGCGGCGTGACTTCGAGCGCCGACACGGTCCAGGGTTCGCGAGGCACCAGTACCTGGTTGGCAAGCGCAGACTGTGAAATCCGCGAGCCGCTGAAATAGGTCAGTTGCACTTTTTCGGCGTTAAACGCGATTCCATCCGCTTCCTGTCCCGGAATGGTCGCGATGAGATAGGAATAATCGTCGCCGACCAGTGTCGCGGCGCGGCGTCGACGCACCTGAGTCGATACGACAAGTGCCTCCAGTGACGCCAGCAACGCATCGTCGCGGCGACCTTCCCGAACGGCAGCGCCGACCTGCCGGTCCCAGTAATCGGCAATAAATCCTTCCGCAATTCCCGCGGATTCCGGCAACTGCCTCGCATATCGGGAAACTCGCAGGATCTCGCTCCTGTCGGTCGCCTGTCTCGCACGATACTCGAGAATCGACTGGAACATCCGATCCGCGGCATCGGCATGCCCTGGAAAAGACCGCAGGCTTGCGTAAGCATCGGAGACTGTTTCGAGATCGTATGTCGGCGTCGTCATGATGCGCATGTACGGTTTCGGCAAAAGCTGCGTGTACGCGAAGGGAATTGCCGTCAGTAACAGGATAATCGCCGCCGCAACCGCCGGCCCACGCCAATGTAATGGCAGGTTTTCGTTTGCCCACCTTGCAGTGAACACGGTCTCGTAGACCTTGTTGCGGATGGCCAACTCACCATGCTCGGTCACAACGACGAGTCCCGACGCCAGCAATTCGCGCTGAACCTTCGAGTCCGGATCGTGATATACGTTGACGCCTTTGCGGATTCGGCCATACAGGTTCAGCAGCGGTTCGTGATTCTTTCGATCTTCGACAACGAGCCTGTGAATGTGGTTGAGATGTGGCTCATTACGAGTTGCACCACGGCCGCCGAGCTGCTGCATCGCAATACGGTCGACATGACCCCGAATATCGCCCGAAATACTCTCGCGCGACACGGAGCGCGCGAGTTTCTGACTGAGGTACGGCTGGCCGGCCGTCCACTCGAATATGCGATCGAGAGCGAGTTTCGCATCCGGTTCGGACAGGTTCAGTTCCGCGGCGAACAAATCCAGATCCTGACGCGAAAAATCATCGAGCTTGACTTCCTGCGTGATCGCGAATGGTGACATGTCGGGATTGTTCACGACACTCAGCGGATCGCACTCGCCGATCAGGGCGAAGCCGAGACGGGCGAACTCCGGTTCAGTCGCCCGAGCGTTGTGTACCGCACGGACGCTGGCGAGCAATTGCGTATCGAACGGCAACTCGGCGATGTACTGAATGTCGTCGATCAAGATGACGATCTTTTCCTGAATATTCTGCAGAATGACATCCGCAAAAAATTCGACCAGGCGCTGCCGGTTGGAGAGTATCGAATTGTCCTGCCACCAGGCCTGCAGGTCGACCTTGAGCCGCAATTGCCTGAGCAGCCGGTATGCGATGCTGTAATACCAGCGACCCGCGTCGGATCCGCCATCCCGCTCGCCGATCTGCGACAGGTTGAGCACAGCTACCTTGAAGCCGTTGTTCTGCAGGCGTGCCGAAGTTGCCGCGACCAGACTGGATTTGCCCGTCCGATCCGGCGCGATGACATGTGCGTACTTTCCGGCGGCCAGCGCCTGGTAAAGCAATTCATCGGCTGCGCGCCGCACATAGCCGAGCTTGACGGCGTGCAAAGGCGGCCCGACGCTGAAGAATTCACCGGTTTTGTCGAGGGATTCCGGCGACAGGTTTTCCGGTTTGTCGCTCATTGGTGAGGTATTCTAAACACAACCCTGGCATCAAAACACGAGCGCGAATTTTTGCAAGCACCTGATTCCAAGTTATTGAAAAAAGACATATTTGGACAGGTGTCACTGATCCGTTCCGGCGCCGGACCGCTGGTCCGGCGGGACACCCGTAACGCCCCCCTGGGGCTCCGATGGCTGGCCCGTCATCTGCTCCGCCGCGAGGCGCGCGCGCTGGCCGTTCTCGATGGGCTCGAGGGCATACCGTCGCTGATCCGCACGGACCGGGCTACGCTCGACCGGTCCTGGGTGGACGGCGTCCCAATGCAGGAAGGCAGGCCGCAAAACAAGGACTATTTTTGCGCGGCGGCGAAAATCGTGCGGCGCATGCATCATCTCGGTGTCGTGCACAACGACCTCGCCAAGGAACCGAATTTCCTGCTGACCCGGGACGGCCGCCCGGTGATTATCGATTTTCAGCTGTCGTGGTTTGTCCGGCAGCGCGGACCCGTATTCCGTATCCTGGCACGCGAGGATATTCGTCACCTGCTCAAGCATAAACGTACCTATTGCCCCGGCCACCTGACGAGGCGCGAGAAAAACATCCTCGACAATCCTTCTGTGCTGTCGCGGCTATGGATGCAAACCGGCAAACCCGTCTACCTGTTCGTCACGCGGAAAATACTGGGCTGGCAGGACCGGGAAGGTGCGGGTGACCGTTAGCACAGGTATGATCAGTCAATACGAATGCCTCTCGAATCCGGATATGGACTACTGTCACCAGCACAACCTCGTGGAACCCGACAAAGCGAATGCCGATAAGAAATTCGGCATCAAGGTATCGCTGCCGCCCGGCGATCCGCTGACCGATCTGCTCGGACCAGACTGGGAGCACGTGCACTGGTATCCGACCGAGATCGAACGTGACAGGGCATACGACGACATGGCCAGGCGTCATCCGTATTATCGGGACAGCGATATAACATCCCAGGTTCTCGAAAAAATCATTCGCTAGTCCAAATCCATTCACGCCGTGCGAGAATGGATTTGCCGATCCTTCCCGGTTACTGACGGCTCAGGGCCGCTGCGAACCGAGGAACAGGTAGAAACTGGTGCTGCCTCCCTCGGCGAAGCCGGCCGCCAGAAAGAGCGGTCCGAGGTAAGTGTCGAGGCCCGCAAATACGCTACCGTTGACCCGCAGCGACGCGACGCTGATATCCGACCGCTGCTGCCAGACATTGCCTGTCTCCAGCGAACCACCGATGTACAGCGGAAAATCGAAAAGCCCCGCGCCGGTTTCGCCGAGTTGCCGGTAATACACGAGTCTCGCAAGTCCCGCGTGAGGTCCGCGAATTTCGCCGCGTTCCAGACCGGACAGGCGTAAAAAGCCACCGAGCGGAAAAAAGTCCTGGACCTGGCTTTTGGACTGGATCGTCGTCGCAAATTCCGCGCCGAGGCGCAAGGTATTGCGATTCCAGCTCCACGCCCTGTCGATTGCCGAGTCGATGATGTCGAAATTGTTGTCGGCGCCAAAACCGGGCCGTGACAGCAGCCACTCGACGCTGACTTGCGTACCGCTCTTTGGTATCTGTGCGTCGTCGAAAGTATCGACGACGTATTGAGCCCTGACACCGCCTGTATTGAAATCAAAATTGGGCAGGGTGGGTTCGCCGACTTTCAGGCGCGCATTGCCACCACCGCGAAATGCGCCGAAACGAAGCTCGCTTGAGCGTCCGAGCTCCCGACCGAAATCGAGCGCCACTTCGGCCTCGCCGATCCGGTAACGCGCGATACTCGATTCACCGCTGAAGGTTCTGATATTGCCCTGCCTGAGCTCGAGGCGGGGCGCCACAAAAAACCGCGACCCCTTGCCGAACGGCTGGTAGAACTCCGTATCAAGTTTCGGATCGGTACCGATTTGCAGATCGGTGCGCCACTCCGCGTCGTGAGCGTTGACGGCAGTCATCGTCAGCCGCCCTGCGACATTGAACCTTGTCGCGCCTTCGAAATCGTCCTCGATGGAGATGCCGAAATTGAGAAAATTCGGGCCCCAGCTTTTCGACCTGGTTGAGAATTCGACACCCGTTTCCTGCCCCTCGGTGACGAGGCGATAGCTCACCTGCTCGAACCGATCCAGCCCGAACAGGTACTCGGCCTCGGCACTGAGTCGTCCGGCATCGATCGCCTCGCCCGGTTTGGTTCGAATGCGCGATGCGAGCACTTGGTCCGCCGGCCGACCGTCGTCGATAAGGCGTACGAAATCTATGTTCTCGGGCAGCAACGGCCGACTCCGGCGAGTCGCCAGGAACGCGCGGTATTCTTCCTCGGAAAGCGAAAGCCGCGAAAGGCGCTGCGCGACCGCGATCGTCGCCGCCGCACCCGGTTCGATCATCTCTGCGATGTCCTGGAAATTCGTCGACGCATAAAGGCCGAGCTCGGGCCGAATCAGGATGTCGTCACGATCGAGCTCCGCAATCTCACGCAAGGTTTCCTTGCGAATCAGGATGGTCAACATCTGCTCCGTAATCGCAAGCGCCGATTCGAGTTGCTCGGGCGGGTACAACGGAAACTCGACATCGACGGCGATGATGATATCGACGTCCATGTCGCGCACAACGCTGATCGGCATGTTGCCGACCACGCCGCCGTCGACGAGTACGCGGTCATCGATGACCACGGGCGCAAAAATGCCTGGCGCCGACATGCTGGCGCGAAGGGCCAACTCCAGGTCGCCGCCTGTCATTACGTAAGCCTCGCCGGTCGCGATATCGGATGCGACTGCCCGAAAAGGCGTCGGCAGATCATTGAAGTCGCGAACGTCATACACATGCAACAGCTGTTCACGCAGTATCAGCGACAGTTTCTGGCCCTGGATCAGGCCTTTGGGCAGTTGCAGCGTACCGTCGCGCAAACCGAGTTCCAGGGGAATGGGGAAACCGGCATCATCCTGCTTGCGCCGGTAGCTGCGTTGTTCCCGTTTCGACTTGTCGTCGAAAGCGTTCGCCCAGTCCAGGGACTCCACCAGCTCCTGCAATTCTTCAGGGCTCATTCCCGACGCATAGAGGCCACCGACGATAGCGCCCATGCTGGTACCGGCAATGGCGTCGATCGGGATCCGCAGTCGCTCCAGCTCCCTGAGCACGCCGATATGCGCCGCGCCGCGAGCACCGCCTCCGCCCAGTGCCAGACCGATGCGAGGTCGCTCGCGATGCTCATCCCGGACATCGACTTGAGCAAAGGCGGCTGCAGTAAGCGCCGGCAGAATGATCAGGAGCATTGCTCGTATACCGGTCGTATTCATGTGCAACTCTTGACTGATGGACGAATCGAATCGAGATGATAATCCCGGTTGATCGGGTTACTCTCGGCAAAACTCTTGGATAGCTTGGTCAATTCAGGTGAAGCATCATGGCAAAACCAAAATGTCCTGCTTGCGGCGCAATCGGCATCGATAAAATCGTATCCACAGCAAGCAAGGAACGGTCCCGGGAGAGGACGCCGTGGTTTTTCGTCGCACATTGTGACGATTGCGGCCATGTTTACGGAATATTCACCAAGCATGTTTTTGGTCGCAGCGGTCCGAATCTGATTGTCGAAGGCCGCAAGTAAGTTAAGGATTTGCGGCTTCATCGCTCTCGTACATCCCTGTGCGCCGCGATATAAGGACGCCCCTGTCCAAAAAGCCGCTCCCACAAAGCCGCGAAGACGCTCGAGCAACGCGACTCACGACACCGACTGCGAAGTATTCCTCAGTCGCGCGCTGTATTTTCGCAGGCGATCCAACTGTCGCTCCTTTTTGGCATGGCTCCAGTCTGCCTCGCGCGCAGCGATCTCAGCGATGTCTTCGTACATGCCGACGCCCTGGTCCGCTGACAGGCCGATCATCAAACGGCGATGCACGATATCGGTCAGGGTCACGGCCAACTCGTGCCGCATGGCGAATACGACTTCGGCCGCCGTGACGGATTCGTCTTCATCCACTGTGCGCGCAAGGCGAGAGTCGGCTGCCGCCAACTCCACGATGCGTTTGGCTCGGCCACCGTAGATGCCGATGAGACGCGCGATACCCTCATCGGATAACCAGCTCAGCTGCCACAATGCCTCGCGGGCTGCGTCGATTCCGATGGCCCCGGGCAGCGGCAGCGATCGCGTAACACAGTCCTTCACATCGGCTTTCAAGACGCGTACCGCGTAGTCGACGGCTTGCTCCGCGAGATTGCGATACGTGGTCAGTTTCCCGCCGATGATGGATACAAGGCCTCTGGCGACGCGCCGGTGTTTCTTGATGATGTGTTTGCGGGTAATCGCGGACTCCGGCCCCCTGTCCCGCTGCGGCAGCGGTCGTATGCCGGCATAGGCGTAGTGAATGTCACCGACCGAGAGATTAGCTGCCGGAAAGACGCGATTGGTCTCCTCGAGCAGGTAGCGGATCTCATCGTCGCTCGCGACGACGTCTGCGGGATCGCCGTGGTACCGGATGTCGGTCGTGCCGATCAGATACTGCCGGTTCCACGGAATGATAAAGAACGGCCGGGCGTCCGCGGATGCCTCGACATAGAACGCGCTTTTCGGAGCGCCGTGAAAGTCCCCGACGACGATGTGGCTGCCCTTGGTGCCGCCCATGTAGCGCGGTATTTCGCGATTGACCGTCGCGAGCACCTTGTCGACCCACGGACCCGCGGCGTTAATCACCAGTCGGGTCGTGACCTCGGTTTCCTCATCGCTGTCCTGCGGCTGGTATTGAACGCTTTGCACGCGGCGCCGGCTGACATGGATACCGATGGCCGGGCAATAGTTGCGCACGTCGGCACCGGCTTCCTGGGCGCCGATAATATTTTCGATAACCAACCGTTCCGCGAAAGTAACCTGCGCGTCGTAATACTGCGCGGAACCGACCAATCCGTCCTGGTTGACGCCGGGTTCGAGCTCGATCAGCTCTTCCCTGCTCAGCATATCGTGACGCGGCAGCTTCTTGCCGAACGACAACAAGTCATAGGTGATCATCCCGAGTCGAATGATTGCCTTGCTGCGCCGGCCCTGCCTGTAGATCGGAATATTCAGTTGCAGTTTCCTGACCAGGTGCGGCGCGAGCTTCTGCAGCCGGCGGCGCTCGTGTAGTGATTCGAAAACCAGCGGGATCTCGGCATATTCGAGATAGCGCAAGCCGCCGTGAATGAGACGGCTCGACCAGCTCGTCGTGCCGCTGCCGTAGTCATTCTTTTCGAGGAGCAGGACCTTGAGGCCGCGCAGGGCGGCGTCGCGTGCGATGCCGGCGCCGTTGATGCCGCCGCCGATCACGATCAGGTCGTAGTCAGTCTCCGCGCTCGTCATCAGGGGCGAATCTGCCCTTTACCGCGTACGACATACTTGTAGCTCGTGAGCTGTTCCGCTCCGACGGGTCCACGGGCATGAATACGGCCGGTCGCAATGCCGATCTCGGCGCCCATACCGAATTCTCCTCCATCCGCGAATTGCGTGCTGGCATTGTGCAGTACGATCGCACTGTCGACGCCGGCCAGGAATTTTTCTGCGGCGGCCTCGTCGGTCGCCACGATGCTCTCGGTGTGGCCGGATCCGTATCGCGCAATATGCTCGATCGCTTGCGACATATCCTCGACCACCCGTACCGACAGGATCGCGTCGAGATACTCGGTCGACCAGTCTTCTTCGGTCGCGGCCTTGACGGTCACGATGGCCTGCGTTGCGTCGTCGCCGCGCACCTCGCAACCGCTTTTTGTCAATACGTCGACAATGCCGGGAAGCAAGCGGGCAGCAACCGCACGATCGACAAGCAGCGTCTCTGCGGCGCCGCAGATACCGGTACGGCGCATCTTGGCGTTCTTGACGATGCGCTCCGCCATGTCACGGTCGGCCGACTCATGCAGGTAGACGTGACAGATCCCTTCGAGATGACCGATGACCGGGACCCGCGCCTCCCGCTGGACGCGGCTTATCAGGCTCTTGCCGCCACGGGGCACGACAACGTCGAGGTAATCGGTCATCGACGACATCAGGTAGCCGACGGCCTCACGATCGGTTGTCGGCACCATCTGCACCGCGGCCGCGTCGATGCCGCCTGCACCGAGCCCGCTGAGCATGCACTGGTGGATCGCCTGGTTGGATTGAAAACTCTCGGAACCGCCACGCAGGATGACGGCATTGCCCGATTTGAGGCACAGGCCCGCGGCATCCGCGGTGACATTCGGCCGGCTCTCGTAGATGATGCCGATCACGCCGAGCGGCACCGATACGCGCTGGATCTTCAAGCCGTTGGGCCGTTCCCACTCCGCCAGCACCTTGCCGACCGGGTCCGGTAATGCAACGACGGCCTGCAGTCCGCGTGCCATCGATTCGATGCGCCCGTCATCGAGCAGCAGCCGATCGAGCATCGCGCCGGACAGGCCTTTTGCCTCCGCGGCGCGCATATCTTCGGCGTTCGCCGCGAGAATCGCGGCGGATTGCGAGCGGATGGCATCTGCCGCCCGGCGGAGTGCCTCGTCCCGCTGGTCCGAAGTCGCGCGGGCGAGACCGGCTGCAGCGGAACGCGCCGCCTTGCCGAGCGCATCCATGGTCGACGCGATGGATTGTTGTTCGAGTGCCGTATTCATTCGTTGACAAAAAGTACCATGTCGTCGCGGTGAACCATGACAGATCTGCCTCGATAACCGAGTTTGGCTTCTATCTGTTCGGACCTTAAGCCCTTGATCGCGACCGCCTCGTCGCTCGCATAGGCCGCCAGGCCACGACCGAGCTCGCGGCCGTCCGCGCCGACCAGCGTGACCGCATCGCCGCGGCGGAACTGGCCGATCACTTCGACCAGGCCGACCGGCAGCAGGCTGCTGCCTCTGACGAGGGCCGAGGCGGCGCCTGCGTCGAGACGCAACTCGCCGCATACCTCGAGCACGCCGGCGAGCCATTGCTTGCGGGCCGTCGCCGGCGTCGCTTCCGCCGCGAAGAGTGTGCATTTGCCACCATTCGCCAAGGCATGCAACGGCCTTTCGATCGCACCACTGGCGATAAACGTGACGCATCCTGCCTGGGTCGCGATGCGAGCTGCTTGCAGCTTGGTTCGCATTCCGCCACTGCCGAAACTGGTTTTTGCCTCGCGCGCCATCGCGAAATGTTCGTCGGTGACCTTGTCCACGTACGCGACATACTCGGCATGGGTATCCGCTCGAGGATCGGTGGTGTAAAGGCCATCGACATCGGACAGCAGAATCAGACCATCCGCCATGACGGTTTGTGCGACTCGCGCCGCCAGGCGATCATTGTCACCGTAACGCAATTCGTCGGTGGCGACCGTGTCGTTCTCGTTGATGACGGGAACGATGCCATGCTCGAGTAACTTCTCCAGAGTTCCGCGGGCATTCAAAAAGCGGCGCCGTACTTCCGTGTCGTCTGGTATCAGGAGCACCTGGGCCGCTTTGATGTCGTGACGCCCGAGCGCCTCCTGATAGGCATGCACGAGTTGCACCTGGCCCGCGGCAGCTGCCGCTTGCAGCTCCTCGAGCCTCGCACGGCGCCGATTGATGCCGAGTACCTCGCTGCCGAGTGCCACTGCGCCCGACGAAACGATCAGGACCTGGTGACCTGCCGCGCGAAAGATGGCGACGTCTTCGGCGAGATTTCCTAGCCAGGTGCGGTTTATCTTGTTGTCTTCATCGACAAGCAGGCTCGACCCGATCTTCACGACCAGCCGACGAAGATTCTCAAGCACCGATGTCGACACGAACCTAGCCGGTGAGCCGATGATGACGAGCGAATGACGACAGTGTCACCTCGCCTTTCGATACCGCGACGCTGCCGCTGCGTGCGACGGCGGAGAGTGTGCCGATCTTCGCTGCCGCTTCGACGAACTCGTCGATCTCGCTGAGCTTACCGGTCAGCTGCACGGTACAGCTCACCTGAGAATCGTCGAGGATCTCGGCGCCGAATTTCTTGGCAAGCGCGAGCACCTTCGTATAACCCCCGGTCGCGAGTTTCAGTTTGATGATGACTAGTTCGCGCTCGAAATGCTCGCCCAGGGTCATGTCATGGATGTTCACGACGTCGACCAGCTTTGCAAGCTGCGTATTCAGCTGGGCAATGGCAGCATCGGAACCGGAGGTGACGAGCGTAACCCGCGAGATCGTCGGGTCTTCCGTCGGCGCAACGTTCAACGTATCGATGTTGTAGCCGCGCGTCGAAAAGAGCCCGGTCATGCGGGTCAGGGCCCCCACTTCATTCTGTAACAGCACCGAGATGACGTGTCGCATTTGTGCGGTCCCGAATTCCTCAAATTACATTCGGTTGTAACTAACGTGCCACGGATGTCGGGGCACAACGCGGAGTATTGCAATGCAGCAGAATTTAGTAAACACTCGCCGAAAATCCGGCACTTATGTGACTTTTCGAAAATCGACATGTCTACGCCCAAAAAAGCGATAGCGGAGCGGCGGCACCCGCTGGCCGGCACCCGCATGAGCGGCGCAGATATCGTCATCCAGGTGCTGGCGGACGAGGGCGTGGACACGATCTTCGGCTACAGCGGCGGCGCCATCCTGCCCACGTACGACGCGGTCTTTCGGTATAACGACAAGCATCGGAACCAGGACGGCTCTGCGCCGATTCCGCTGATCGTACCGGCCAACGAGCAGGGCGCCGGTTTCATGGCCGCGGGCTATGCCCGCGCGAGCGGCAAGGTCGGTGTGGTCATGGTGACCTCGGGTCCCGGCGCGACGAACACGGTCACCCCGGTACGTGATTGCATGGCTGATTCGGTGCCGATCGTCGTCATCACCGGCCAGGTCCCGACGCTGGCGATAGGGACGGACGCCTTCCAGGAAGCGCCGGTGGCCGCCATCATGGGTGCCATCGCCAAGCACGTATTCCTCGTGACGGACCCCGGTCGACTCGAGGCGACGATGCGCACCGCATTCGAGATTGCGCGCACCGGCCGGCCGGGCCCGGTCGTCGTCGACATCCCGAAGGACGTGCAGAACTGGGAAGGCGAATTTACCGGCGGCGGTTCCCTGCCGCTGCCAGGTTATCGCAGCCGCCTGCAGGCCGTGATCGAAAACCGCCTGAGCGACGACGCCTGCGAGCGTTTTTACAGGATGCTCGCCGAATCGGACCGGCCGTTGATCTATGCCGGCGGCGGCGTAATCAACGGCAACGCCACCAAGGCGATGCGGCACCTTGCCAGTGCTTACGGCATCCCTGTGGCGACGACCCTGATGGCCCTCGGCGCGAGCGACACGACCCATCCGCTTTCACTGCACATGCTCGGCATGCACGGCACGGCATTCGCCAACTATGCGGTCGAGGACTGCGACTTCCTGATCGCGATCGGCGCCCGCTTCGACGACCGCGTCGCCGGTGATCCGCCGAGGTTCGCACCGAATGCCAAGCACATCGCGCACTTCGATATAGACGTGTCGGAAATCGGCAAGGTCAAGCGCGTCAACTGGCATCACGTCGGCGTGTTGCGGCAGGATCTCGATGACCTGCTCGCCTATGGCCAGCGCATCGGCTTCGAGAAGGATTTGTCAACCTGGCACGCGGAGATCGCGGCACTCAAGAAAAAGCACTGCCTGAATTACGACCGCGACAACGAGCTGATACAGCCTTATGCCGTGATCGAGGAGATCAACCGGCACACCGGCGGCGAGGCGATCATTTCCACGGGCGTCGGGCAGCACCAGATGTGGGCCGCGCAGTATTCCGACTTCAGGGAACCACGGCTGTGGCTGACGTCCGGCAGCATGGGCACGATGGGATTCGGCCTGCCGGCCGCCATCGGCGCGCAATTCGCGCAGCGCGAGCGCCTCGTCATCGACATCGACGGCGACGGCAGCATGCGCATGAATATCGGCGAGCTGGAGACGGCCACCACCTACGGGCTGCCGGTCAAAATCATCGTATTCAACAACTTCGGCGACGGCATGGTTCGCCAGTGGCAGCACCTCTATTACAAGGGCCGCATGTCGGGCAGCGACAAATCACTGCACAGCAAGGACTTCGTCAAGACGGCCGAAGCCGACGGCTTCGAGTTCGCGAGAAAGCTCGACAAGAAGAAAGATCTGCCGAAGACTATCGAGGAATTCATCAAGTTCCCCGGCCCCGCCTTCCTCGAAGTCATCATCGACCCGAATGCCGGCGTCTACCCGATGGTCGGACCTGGGCTGAGCTACGACAAGATGATCACGGGTGAATTCATCGTCGGCAGGGACAAGGATTCGGATGACAAGCCCGGACCCAGCGAAATGTTCTAGTGACATCGGACACCTATAAAGGCAGTTGCATCTGCGGTTCGATCAGCTACGAGATCACGGGCGAACTCCGGGCCTTTCCTCACTGTCACTGCCGGCGTTGTCGCAAGGCAACAGGCACGGGTCACGCGAGCAACGTCATCCTGAAGCCCCACACGGCGCGCTTCATCAAGGGCGAAGAGCTCGTGCACACATACAAGGTGCCCGACGCTGAAAGATTCAGGACCGCGTTCTGCGCGAACTGTGGCAGCCCGATGCCGAAATGGCTGCCGGACATGAGCCTGGCGGTCATTCCGGCCGGATCCCTCGACAGCCACCCCGCCCTGAAGCCCAGCGGCCGCATTTTCTACGACTCGAAGGCAGACTGGTCCTGCGATACGAGCGACCTGCCACTTTGGCCCGAATATCCACAGTAGCCCTCAGCAACAGCCTTTCCCTGTCGCATTTGACCACCACCGCGATAAATGTCAGTCCGCGGTAAACCGGGTCGCGCGATCGTCCCCGCAGGCGGACTGGGCCCGCGTATCCGCAATAATCCTGAGCCGCCGGCGTTGTTGCAGCAGTCATTCCCCGGTATTCTGGCCGGCCCGACACTCCCAGATAAACAGGGGGACAATACGAATGAACAGGAAATTACTGCTTAGCATTTCGCTCGGTACCATCCTCGCGCTGGCTGGCTGCGGCCGCTCCGAGCCGGAAGCACCGGCAGCAGCGGCGCCTGACCCCGAGGGCGCCGTCGAGGTCGTGGATCTCCGCGCACTTCTCGCCAGCGAGTTACGCTCGCAGGAGGACCGGGATCGCGATGCCGGGCGCAAGCCCGCCGACGTCATCGAGTTTCTCGGCATCGAGCCGGGTATGCGCGTCATGGACGTCATCGCCGCCGGCGGTTACTACACCGAGGTCCTGTCACTGGCCGTGGGGCCGCGCGGCGAGGTCGTCGCGCAGAACCCGCCGGGCATTCTCCAAGTCCGGGACGGCGCCTACGAGAAGCAGATCAGCGCCAGACTCGCCGATGATCGGCTGACGAACGTCTCGAGGCTCGATGCCGAACTCAGCGAAGTTGCCGTCGACCCCGGCACGTTTGATGCGGCGATCACTGCATTGAACTTTCACGACATCTATCACCGGAATGGCCCCGACGCGGCTGTCGGTGCACTCAGGGTCATCTATGACGCACTGAAGCCGGGCGGCGTCCTCGGCGTCATCGATCATGTCGGAGTCGCCGGTGCTGACAACGCGACGCTGCACAGGATCGAAAAGGAAATCGCCATCGAATCCGCGATTGCCGCAGGCTTCGTGGTCGAGGATGAAAGCGCACTCTTGAGCAACTCGGACGACGATCATACGCAGGGTGTGTTCAGCGAAGCCATACGCGGCAACACCGATCGTTTCGCCCTCAAACTCAGGAAACCCGTCGGATAACAACGATCGGCGGCGGTGTGCCGACTCGTCGGCTCGCCGCCGTCCATTCGTTCGACACAATGCGGCGCAGCGATGACGCCGAATGCTGATGCCTGCCCGTCCCGGAATATGTGAGCCGGCTCAAGGAACCGGGCTTGAAAATAGCCGAGAGTTGAGGTTCGCCCGGGTCGCCGGGCGCTTTTGACAATAGTCCCGAACCCGACAAATAGCCGATGCTGATTACGCCCAACAGATCCAACCTGAACAAGATCGTCATCATCAATCCCAAGGGTGGGTGCGGCAAGACGACTATCGCGACCAACCTCGCCAGTTACTTCGCGCAACAAGGCCCGATTCCCGCCATCATGGACTTCGACCAGCAGGGATCGACGATGTCATGGATCGAGCGCCGGCCCGCCGATCTCAACGAAATACACGGCATCGCCGCCTTCAAACGCACGATGCAGGCGACCCGCAGCTGGCAATTGAGGGTACCGACGGAGACCACCAACCTGATTGTCGATTCGCCGGCCAGCCTGACGAATGATGGACTCCGCGAGATCACCCGCGATGCCTGCAGCATCCTCGTACCGGTATTGCCTTCGGCCATCGACATCCATGCGGCCGCCCGCTGCATCGCGGACCTGCTGCTGGTCGCAAAGATCGACCGCCGCGACCGCAAGCTCGCCGTCATCGCCAACCGCACCCGGAAGAACACCAAGAGCTACAAGAAGCTCATGCGCTTTCTGGACTCGCTCGGCATACCGATCATCGCGGTACTGCGCGACAGCCAGAACTTCGTCAAGGCAGCCGAGCGAGGCATCGGCATCTGCGACATGAAGCTGTATAAAGTCGAGAAAGACATGGAACAGATCGAAAAAATCATCGCCTGGCTCAACGACTGGAAGGACCGGCGCTACGACCCGACCGAGTCCGGCGTCTTCGAGAATCTGTCCAACGTGCACGTCTTCAAAAAGCCCGGCACCGGTCTGGCTTAGTTCCTGATCAGGAAAAACTCTGTGGGAGCGGCTTGTGGGAGCGGCTTTAGCCGCGATTTTTTTTTCAGTTCGCGGCTAAAGCCGCTCGCACGGGAATTTCTAGACTTCCTCCTGGATCGACGCGAAGAGTTCGACGTCGATATTACCCCCGCTCAGTACGATGACCGTCACCTTGTCCCGGGTCTCGATCTTGCCGCTGAGTACTGCCGCCAGTGAAACCGCACCCCCCGGCTCGACCACGAGCTTCAAGTGACGGAACGCAAAACGTATCGCCGCCCTGACCTCGGTATCGCTGACGACGATGCCGCGACTGAGTAATTGCTTGTTGATCGCAAACGTCAGCTTGCCCGGGCTCTCGGTCTGCAGTGCATCGCAGATCGATCGTGCGGCCGGGTCGTTTCGCTCTCTTTCACCGGATAGCAACGAGCGCGCGGTGTCGTCGAAGCCCGCCGGCTCGACCGGGTAGATCTCGGTCTCCGGTGAAAGTGTTTTGACGGCCAGCGCCGTGCCGGCAATCAACCCGCCGCCCGAGCAGCTGACCAGCACCTGCTGGGGCGTCACGCCCTGTTCTTGCATTTGTTGCATGAGCTCGAGGCCGACCGTGCCCTGCCCCGCGATGATGTGCTCGTGATCGAACGCCGGCACGACCACGCTCCCCGACTCCTCCGCGATGTTTTTCGCGATGGCTTCCCGATCCTCCGAGTAGCGGTCGTAGAGCACCGTCTTGCCGCCATATCCCCGGGTGTTCTCGATCTTGATCGCGGGCGCATCCTCGGGCATGACGATGGTGGTTTCGATGCCCAGCATCGCGCCAGATGCGGCGACGGCCTGTGCATGATTGCCCGACGAAAAAGCGACTACTCCGCGCGACCGCTGCTCTTTGCTCAACTGGCTCATCATGTTGTAAGCGCCGCGAAACTTGAAGGAGCCCGTGAACTGCAGGTTTTCGGGCTTTATCCAGACGCTGCCGCCGGCGAGCTCGTCCAGGACCGCGGAGCGCAACAAGGGCGTGACGACGGCGACCGGCTTCAGGCGTTCCGCTGCTTGCTCGATGTCCCTGATTTCGATCATCTCAGCTGCCGGCTGCAAGACGATCGATTTTCGCGGCGCAGATAAAGTCGTTGTCGGACAGGCCGTCGATCGCATGGGTCGTATACGACACCACCACGCGGCCGTAGCTCACGGTCATCACGGGATGGTGCCCTTCCACGGTCGCGATCCAGGCGACGGCATTCGTGAACGCGATCGTGCGGCTGAATGCCGGAAAATCGAACGCGCGAACGATGGACTTGCCGTCCTCGCTCAACTGCCAGTCGCCATGCAGCGCCTGCATTGCTTCCGTTGCCTGTTCCCTGGTCAGGGGATCGACCCCGCCTTCGCAGGGCTGGCAACGTCTGTCGGCAAAATCGCTCATCGTTACGAGAATATATCCGATCCGCGGCGCGCCACACTATACACGGCGCACCGGGCAAACGAGCGAAAAAGGCCGGCCCCGAAGGGCCGGCCCAGGCGGAGACTCAGGATTGAGTCACGGGGAACGTCTTTGAAACTATCTCGGGTTGGCCGCAAACGACTGTGCGCCATCGACGTATAGCGTGAGGCTGACCTTGCGCTCGAACGCATAGCTGTCGATATTGTCGTCGGCCGCCGGCGACTCGCCGTGCGCGTTGACGGTAATGCGGTTCGCCAGGACGCCGTTGGCAAGCAGGACGTGCATGACGTGCTCCGCGCGTCGCACCGACAGCTTTCGGTTGTACTCGGCATCGCCGCGCTCGTCCGCGAAGCCGTCGACCCGCACGTACACATCCGGCATCGAGGCAAGGCTCCGCGCGAGCTGCGTCAGCCGCGTACCTGTCGTCTCGGCCAGCGTGTGCTCATCGGTGCGGAACAGGAGATCCATCTCGATGCCGGCCTGCAAGAGTGCCAGCAATTCGGGCCTTGATTCCGACTGCAGCCGTTTCAGATCGCCGCCCAGTGCCTCGATGTCCCGCTCGAGCTTCGCGACGTGGTTGCGCGATCCCTGCAACGAAGCGGTCAGCTCGTCAATTTCCGTGTTGCGCTCGAAAAACTCGTCGCCCAGTTTGGCACCGAACGCTGCACCGATGATCACGCCTACCGGCCCACCGGCGAGGCCGCCGACCACCGCCCCAACGCCTACACCAATCCCCTCTTCCTTGGACGGGCCCTCGGCGAAAGCCGGAGCCGCTGCCAGGGCCGTGATGAGTCCAGCCAGGATCGTCTTCTTGAACATCTTGAATTCCTCCGGTTTGAGTGAGCCACACCGCGTGGCCGCCTTCGGAAACCATTACACGGCCAAATGGCGCGCCCAAAAGGGCCGGAAAATGCGGGGCCTACGATCAATTGTGATGAAAAGTGGCGTCCCAGCGGCTCTGATGTCCGAAGCGTTCTCAACTTCCTGCAACCAATCCAGGCGATATTCATTATCTGTCTTTGCGCCCCGCGTGCCGTCCGCTCTCAGCCAATAAGCGGACATTCAGCTAGACTAGCTCCGACGGGTCGCTAACGACCTGAAGTGGATATCGCCGCATCGACGTCCTTTATGATTCGGTTCCAGGTGCACGAAAGGCAAAACACAAAGAAATGCCCGCAAGAGGAGACTTACCCTATGGCTGACAAGATAGAAAAGATTCCCGAGCATACCCGGTGGGAGATTGCCACGAATGGTCTGACAGGCGCATACATAGCAATCTCAAACGCTTTGAAACAGGCCGTAGGACAGAAGAAATTTGAGGAGTTCAATGGGGGACTTTGGTTTGAAGCGGGCAAAGGAGCAAAAGACTTCGCTGACAACTTCGGCCTACCTGCCGAGAATGCCAGCGATATCGAATCGGTTACGCATCTGCTTGCTCAAGCGTCAATGGGTCCGGAGTTTGTTTTCGAAGTTGTTGAAGCGACTGAAGATAGGTGTGTGGGAAAGACTACGCAGTGTCCCTGGCACAAGCGGTGGAAGGAACAGGGCCTTGACATGGACACCTGCGGCGTTGGACATCAAAGGTGGGGTGAAGGAGCTGTTGAAAGTTTGAACCCGGATTTTACGTTCAAGCTTACCAAGAACATGCTTCGCGGCGACTCGCACTGCGAGTGGGTGGTCGAGCGGAAAAAGTAGACGCAGGACGGACCGGTGGCATCTCCGCATGTGGTGTCCTTTTTTTGCATGGCGGTGAGAACGGGCCCGGCGGAGCCGACAACTCGAACCGGAACTTGCGCTGCCGGGCGATCGTAGAAATCATCCGGCGGTGCGGCTGCTTTTGGCCGATAGCGAACCCTGATTCTTCCGAAAATTGACCTCATTGGATGTCCGCTTTGCCCCCGAAAGCGGACATTCGACTAATATTGAGCAAAAGGGCCGCTGACGACTCAAAGCGAACACAACTTTTCGTAACGCTGCTCCCGAATCATCAGGACATTTGCTGCCAATCGGCGTATATACAGGCCACGAATCAACAACTATTTGCATCGCCCGACGTTGCGTCGTGGCTTCACGGATGGCCTCCCAAGTGACCGAGCGAATGTTGATTCCTATTCCAATAAAGCTGATCCACTGATCAGTAAGAAAAAGTGGGGAGGATTATCATGAAGAACGTAATCAAGGCAATCTTGGCAATCGTGTCGCTGCTACCACTAACCGTGTTTGCAGACGACTGGACAGCAGAGCAACGAGAAGTGCTTGCATGGGAAGAGGCATGCATCAACGCAGATAATGCGAAAGATTTTGTTGACTGTTTCCATGAAGATTTCGAAGGATGGGGATTGAATTCTGCTGTTCCCACGACAAAAAGTGATCGGCGGGCGTTGGCTGAAAACGGCTTCGCCAGTTTTGACGCTGACGTCCTGCTGTTTAAGCCATTGTCCGTAATTGTCAAAGGAAATATTGCAGTTATCAATTACATCACGGTCGCGAAAGTAAAAAATAACGATACGGATGAAATTACTTATGAAACGGAACGTTGGACCGATGTCGCTATCAAGGACGGCAGACAATGGACCTGGATTGCGGATCACGGTGAGGCGCTATCCGACGACTAATAATAGCTCCAAGTCGAACTGAATTGAGCCTCGCGGTAGCGGGGCTCTTTTCATTTTCATCGCTAGCACTGCGCCATATGCGACCAACATTACAGGTAATTCGAGCGAATTTTGCAGGTGATTGCGGCCAATACTTGCTCGTGCCGCTATTGGCCGAAAGCCGACGTAAATTTTCGCTAAATTGACCAGATTGGAACGTCCGCTTTGCCCCCGAAAGCGGACATTCGACTAATATTGAGCAAAAGGGCCGCTAACGACCCAAAGCGGCCATTGGCATGATTCGATCATCAATATGCGTATTGTGCAGACAACAACCAGAGTTCTGGCTTCGGCGCTGTATATCCTAGTCACCGCATTAGTGCCTCCAGAGCTTGCCGAGACCGATACGAGCCAAAGTACCCAACCCACTATTCTCTTTGACCTTGGGCATAACAATTACGGTGCAAACAAGGCCGATCAGACATTTTATGGATTTCTCAGAGATCATGGTTTCGCCGTCCGTAACCTGCACGGTCCGATTACTGACAGCGCCCTGGATGGCATAATTGTATTTCATACATCCAATGCTTTGGCGCGTATCAACATAGACAATTGGTCACTGCCTAATCCGTCTGCCTTCACGCCCGACGAAATAGCAGTTTTACTGGAATGGGTGCAGCGCGGCGGCTCACTATTGATGGTCATTGAACACATGCCCTTCGGTGGCTCGTACAATGATTTAGCTAGAGCCATCGGTTTCGAAGTCAGCAACGGTTTTGCCGTGGATAGTTCACTATTAGACGACTACTCCGAAGAGAATATTGCTGAAGCCGGAGCTTTGTTATTTCGTCGCGGCACGGGTGAGATATCCGATCATTTGATCGTCACCGGCCAGAGTCCTTACGGCCAGATTGAGCATCTTGCCACGGATTGTGGTTCAGCTATCAGGTTGCCTTCACATGCTGCGTCTCTGATCACTTTAGGTGCTGACGTGGTTTCTCTCGAGCCCGCGACATCGTGGGCGTTCACAGTAGACACGCCGAGAAGGTCCGTTGCTGGCTGGTCGCAAGCCGGGGTATTGGAATATGGCGAAGGCAGGATTGCTGTTCTCGGAGACAATTTTCTGATCAGTGCGCCAGGTTTGCTGGATCCGCCATACATTGAGATCGAGCAAGAAGCAGAACTTGGTGCCCACAACCACAAATTCACACTAAATCTATACAGGTGGTTGTCAGGGCAAGAAGATCTGTTTCTATTGCAGTGAATGAATGCTCGAGTCGCCGCTTCAGGCCGAAAGCGGACCGTGCTTTCTGCAAAAATGACCAACTTGGACGTCCGCTTTGCCCCCAAAAGCGGACATTCGGCTAGACTTGCTCCGAAGGGCCGCTAACGACCCAAAGCGGACCTTATTGGGGAGTCGTTATGTAAAAGTATGTACATCCCCGAATTGACGCGATTCTCC
>JBFHXJ010000064.1:0-24010 GCA_041598995.1 Woeseiaceae bacterium
AACTGCCGCCGCCAGGACATTACCGGCTCGTCAGCGGTGAGGAGGAGATGGCAATAGACACCTTTGCCCGTGGTGCCAGGTCCGATTACCGGCACCTCTTCGAGCATCGACTCGAAGACATGGAAACACTCTGCCAGCGCTACGGCATTCACCTCCTGCACCTGTCGACCGAGGACGATCCGATTTCCAGCCTGCAACAAGCGCTCGGGCGTCGCGAATACTGAGTACCGGAAATGGACCCGACACAGATTCCGTTACGCGACCTGCATCTCCCCGAGGCGATCGGCTGGTGGCCGCTCGCACCCGGCTGGTGGGTCCTGATCGTCGTCGCCATCGCCGGCATCGTCTACCTGGCGATGCGCGCAATTCGACAATGGCGCCGCAACGCCATGCGGCGTGTGGCATTGAAGGAACTCAGGCGAATCCAGAAACAGTACGGAAAAGGCATCGACGAGATCACGCTGGCGATCGAGCTGTCCGAGCTGTTGCGCCGAACCATGCTGGCTTACGCGCCGCGACAGGAAGTCGCCGGGCTGACGGGCGAACGCTGGTTGCACTGGCTCGACCAGGGCCTGGAAGACAGACCCTTCAGCCATGGCGCCGGGCAAAACGTCGAGTCGCTGCCGTATCGCCGTCCCGACGCACAAGAGGACGATGTCGATGTACAGGGACTGATCGACGCGATCAGGCTCAGGCTGCAAACCCCATTGGCGACGGAGGCACGCTGATGTGGTCCCTGGCCTGGCCTTGGATGTTGCTGGCGCTGCCGCTGCCCTTGCTCGTGCGTTACCTGACGTCTCCCGTGATCGGTTCGCAGGACGCCGGCCTCAAGGTGCCTAGCCTCAAGAGCTTTGCGGTGCTGCAGGACCGCTCCGAGGTGGAACAGTTATTGAACTGGCGTTTCTGGATCGCGGTCATCGCGTGGATCCTCCTGGTGCTCGCTGCCGCGAGGCCCGAACGGATCGGCGACGAACTCGACGTGCCCGTGTCCGGGCGCAATCTGATGCTCGCGGTGGACCTGTCCGGAAGCATGGATGCGAAAGACTTCGAGCTCGGCAGCCGCCGCGTGGATCGCCTGACGGCGACCAAAGCGGTCGCGAGCGATTTCATCGGTCGGCGCGAGGGTGATCGCATCGGGCTCATACTGTTCGGCGAAAGGGCGTACCTGCAGGTGCCACTGACGCTCGATCGCGAAACGGTGAAGGTCCTGTTGCTCGAGTCGTTCATCGGTCTCGCCGGCGAGAAGACGGCGATCGGCGATGCGATCACGCTCGCCGTGAAAAGGATTCATGACCAGGGCGCCGATGCGGGCGAGCAGGTGCTGATCCTGCTGACGGACGGCGCCAACACGGCCGGCGAAATCGACCCCATCAAGGCCGCCGAACTCGCGCAGCAGATCGGTCTGCGTATCTACACGATCGGCATCGGCGCCGAGCAGATGGTCGTGTCATCGATCACCGGCGGCATGCGGCGCGTGAATCCCTCGGCGGATCTCGACGAGGCGACGCTGACGAGAATCGCCGACCTGACCGGCGGAAGGTATTTCCGCGCCAAGGACACCGCAGGACTCCAGGATATTTATCGCCTGCTCGACGAGATGGAACCGGTGGCCGAGCCGGAAGCGGGATTCCGGCCGGTCAAGTCTCTTTATTATTGGCCGCTGGGTGGCGCCTTCGTCCTGGCCGTGTTCCTCGCTGCCATGACGCTGCTCTCCGCAGTCGCTGCCGTGCGCGAGCGCAAGGTGAGATTGAATGTGGGCTGAGTTCCACTTCCTGCGGCCGGAATGGCTCTGGGCGCTGCCGCTCATCGGGCTCATCACTTACGGCCTCGCGCATCGTCAGCTGGCGCCGGGCAGCTGGCAACGCGTCATCGATCCTGCGCTGGCGCCCCACATTCTGTCGCGCACGCAGATCAGGGGACTCAATTACCGTTGGTGGCTGACTCTGATCGGCGGCATCATCGCCGTACTCGCGCTCGCGGGCCCGAGCTGGAAGCGCATCGAGCAGCCCGTTTTTCGCTCCGAACAGGCCGTCGTCATCGCGCTCGACCTGTCGCGGTCGATGGACGCTCAGGACCTGACGCCGAGCCGATTGACGAGGGCGAAGCTCAAGATCCTCGACATACTCGAGCGGCGCGGGAGCGGGCAGACCGCGCTCGTCGTCTATTCGTCGAATGCATTCACCGTGACACCGCTGACGACCGATTCGGACACGATCGCCTCGCTGGTCAACAGCCTGAGCACGGACATCATGCCGAGCCGCGGCAGCTACCCGGTCTCGGCTATCACCAAGTCGAAGCAACTGTTGGAACAGGCGGGCGCTGTACTAGGCGAAGTACTGGTGATCACGGACGGCGGAACGTCGGCAGCCGCGGAGCGCGCGGCCAGGGAATTGCGGAGTGCGGGCTATACGCTGTCCGTACTCGGGGTGGGCACGATCGAGGGCGCGCCGATCCCGCGCGCCGGCGGCGGATTCGTCACCGACCGTGCCGGCAACATCGTCGTGCCGCGCATCGAGGATACCGCGCTTCGTAGCCTGGCCGCGGCCGGTGGCGGACGTTACGCGTCGCTGTCGGCGGATGACAGCGACATCGATTACCTGTTGTCAGGCGATGTTGGCATGTCGTCCGCGTCCGATGAATCGCTGGCGACCGACCAGTGGCAGGAAGAGGGGCCGTGGCTGTTGCTCGTGCTGGTGCCATTGGCCGCCCTGGCGTTTCGCCGCGGCCTCGTGATGCTGCTGCTCGTCTTTGTCCTGCCGCTCGCTGAACCCGCGCATGCTTTCGAATGGAAAGATCTGTGGCTCACTAAGGATCAGCAGGCAAAGCGGCAACTCGAGGCAGGAAATGCGATGGAAGCCGGCGAACTGTTCGACGACCCGGTATGGCAGGCGGTCGCCAGGTATCGGGCCGGAGAATACGGTCCGAGCGCGGCGGGTTTTGCCACCCGGCAGGACATCGACAATCTTTACAATCTCGGCAACGCGCTCGCCCGAATGGGGGAATTCGAAACCGCGATCGACGCTTACGAGGAAGTGCTGGAGATGGATCCGGGCATGGAAGACGCGGCATACAATCGTGACCTCCTCAAAGATCTCCTGGAAAAGAACCAGGACTCGCAGGGTGGTGAACAGGGCGACCAGCAAAATTCGTCCGAGTCCGGCGGTGGCGCGCAGCAATCGGAAGGACAGAGTCAGTCCGATGAATCCAGCCAGCAGGCGTCGAGCGGTGATCCGGGCGCCGAGGGCGAGTCTTCGGTACGCGACCAGGAAAACGTCAATCAGGACGATCTCGAGGCGATGCAGCAGGAACTCGAACGCGCCGCACAGGAGGCGGAAAAGCAGGCGGGCGCATCGCAGGAGCAGCAAGGCATGAGCCAGGTGGATGCCGAGGCCATGCGCCGCGCACAGGAACAGCGCCAGGCGATGGAGCAGTGGTTGCGACGTATTCCCGACGATCCCGGCGGATTGCTGCGCCGCAAGTTCCGCTATCAGTACCAGCGTCAGGGTCGCGACCAGGATGGCAACAACCTGTGGCCCGATGACGAGGTGCGGCCATGGTGACGTGCAAGCGAATCGCGTTATGGAGCACCTGTGCGGCGCTGGTCCTCGCGTTGTCGAATGGCACGTGGGCGGCGGTCGTCGCCAGCGTCGATCGCGCCGACATCGAGCTGAATGAATCGTTCACCCTGAAGATCACCGTGGACACGGCGATCGACCTGGAACCGGATGCCTCGGCGCTCGAGCAAGACTTCTATGTCGGGCAGCGGAGCCAGTTGAGCAACACCACCATCGTCAACGGACAGATTAGCCGCTCGCGTACCTGGACCTATATCCTGATGGCGCGGCGCGAGGGCGACCTGGTCATCCCGCCGATCATCATCGGCAACGAGCAGAGCGAGCCGGTGCCGATCAGGGTGCGTGCTCCGTCGACCGCCGTGCCCGGCGAAGCCGACATATTCGTCACGACCGAGGTCGATCAAACGGAGACCTTCGTGCAGGCGCAGTTGCTCTATACGGTCAAGGTCTATCGTGCGGTGGCGACCCGCCAGCCGCGCCTGAGCGAGCCGGTCGTTCGCGGCGTCGAGGTATTACAGGAAGTCGCGGGCGAGGAAAGAAGCTACGAATCGATCCTGAACGGCAAAGCCTACAACGTGGTCGAACGCGTTTACGCGTTGTTTCCGCAGGAGAGTGGGCAGATATCGATCGAGCCAGCGAGATTCGAAGCACGGGTGCTGCGCGACGGACGCATCACGGGCCGCAAAATCTTCGAGTCCGAAGCGCTCGCGGTGATGGTCAATCCGATTCCGCCGCCGCCGGAGCAATACCCCGATGCCGTCTGGTTCCCGGCGCGTGATGTTACCTTGCGCGAAGACTGGTCGCGCGAACCCGCTAGCTTGCCGGCCGGCGAGCCGATTACGCGTCACATCACGGTAACTGCTTTAGGCCAGCTCTCGACGCAGATTCCGGTCATCGATCCCGCCGTCGCCGATACGCTCAAGATCTATCCGGACAAGCCTGAACTACGGGACTCGGCGGATGCATCCGGCATACGCGCCATGCGTAAGGACCAGTACGCAATGATCGGCATTTCACCGGGCCGCGTGGAATTGCCCGAATTAGAACTGCCATGGTGGGATATCGATGCAGGTGCCTGGCGGGTCGCAAGCCTGCCGGGAACGTTGATCGAAATCTTGCCGTCTGCCGGCGCTGCGGTCCCGCCGCCAGTCGTTACCGAAGAGCGGGTGCCGGAACAGGAATCCCCTGCGACTGGCAGCGTCGTTGTGCAGTCGAGCTTCTGGCGCCGAGTCAGTGAGGCGCTGGCCGGCCTGTGGCTGCTGACGGTCGTCGCCTGGTGGTGGTCGCGCCGCCCCGCGGTAAAACGAGAAGCAAAAGAGCCGGCGCCGCCGCCGATTTACAAGCAGCAGGCGAAGTTGTTGAAGGAAGCTCGCAAGGCCGCGAAAGCAGGCGATGGCCCCGGCATTCGTGCCGCATTGATTCGCTGGGGCAGACTGGAATGGCCCGACGATCCACCGCTGAATATCGGCGACTTCGCACAGCGCGTCGCCATGCCGTTAGCCGCGCAACTCGAGGCGTTGTGCCGCGCCGACTACGGACCGAGTGACGATTCGTTCGACCGCGAAGCGCTTGCAAAATCGCTGCGCACGATCACGGTGCTGCAGGACGAAAAAGAACAAAAACCGACCGACGCACTGCCGCCTTTGATGCCCAATTCTCCCGCGTAGATAATAAAGACTGTGTTGATTGGTGAGAATTGATCTTTAGTCCGCAGGTCGGACTTGCGCCACGATCACCAATGCCCGGTGTTGCCCATCGAACTCCAAGGCTCGGCAGGAGGCAACGGGTCGCCACGTTGCAGTAACTCGATGGAGATATTGTCTGGCGAGCGAACGAAGGCCATGCGGCCGTCGTGCGGCGGGCGATTGATCGTTACGCCCGCGTCCATGAGGCGCTGGCACACCGCGTATATGTCGTCGACGGCGTAAGCGAGGTGGCCGAAGTTCCGGCCTTCGGTGTACTCCTCCGGGTCCCAGTTGTAGGTAAGTTCGACCTGCGCATCCTCATCCCCGGGTGCGGCCAGGAACACGAGCGTGAATCGACCCTTCTCGTTTTCGTAGCGTTTCAGCTCCCTGAGGCCCAGCTTGTTGCAATAGAAATCCAGTGAATCGTCGATGTCGGTGACGCGGACCATCGTGTGCAGGTATTTCATGGTTAAGTCAGCTCTCCAGTTGAACTGCGGCTCATAATGAGACCACAATGCTGCCAGATTTCTATCGCGGAACATATCTTGCATCGCATTCGCGCCATTACGCTCGATCTCGACAATACGCTCTGGGCGATCGATCCGGTCATACGGCGGGCTGAGGCAATGCTGTGGGAGTGGCTTGAGGAAAACTACCCGCGCATTCCCGGGATGTTCGCGCCTGAGACACTCATCGAGTTGCGTGAAGCCATCGTAGAAGAACACCACGACAAGAGTCACGACTTCCGCTTCCTCAGAAAAAAAGTGCTCGAGCAGGTAGCGATCGGTGCCGGTTATTCGACAGACCTGGTGGAGCCGGCATTCGACGTCTTCGATCGCGCCCGAAACGACGTCGAACTCTTTCCCGACGTCATGCCCGGCCTGACGAAGCTCGCCGACGACTTTACCCTCGTAGCGCTCACCAATGGCAATGCCGACCTTGTGAAGATAGGTATCCGGCACTTCTTCTACGATGTCGTGGCCGCGGCGGAAGCGGGTTTTGCCAAACCGGCACGGCAGATATTCGAGCAGGCGATCGCGCGGAGCGGTTACTCGAGCGAGGCGGTTCTGCACGTAGGTGATCATCCGGAAACCGACGTCAACGGCGCACGTGAGGCCGGCTTGCGCACGGCTTGGATCAATCGCAACGGCGACGCATGGCCGGCTGAGCTGCCGGCGCCCGACGCCGTCGTAACGACGATCGCAGAACTCAGCCAGCTTCTCGAGCCGGCCGTCAGGGACATCAACAAGGCAAACTGACGAACGTGTCTCGCGGTCCACTCATCCTTTATATCCCGGGGCTGAAGCCCAAGCCGGAAGCGTCGCAGCATCGCGAACAGATTCTTCGCTGCATGCTGGAGGGCGTGCGGCGCATAGATCCGGCAATCGCAGATGAGATGTTGCGCGACGCGCATTTTTTTGACCTCGTCAGCTGGACCTACGACTTCTACGGCGAACATCGCGATATCAACTTGGATCTCGACGATATCGGCGCGGTTCTCGAAAAAACAGAGCCGAGCCCGGAGGACAAAGAGTTGGCGACGTCCGTGAAACGCCGCATTATCCGCTGGCTTTATCGGGCAGCGGATCACCTGCCTTTCCTGATACCCCAGGTCGCGAACGAGGATGTCGAGCTACAGCTTCGTGATCTCAGGCGTTATGCGAAGAACGTCGACGACATTGCCGAGATCATCCGCCGCGAAGTGAAATTGAGGCTTCGTGCGGCCGCAAGCGCGGGGCGCCCGATTCTTGTGTACGGCCACAGCATGGGTTCAGTCATCGCTTACGACAGCTTGTGGCAACTTTCTCACGAGCCGCATGAAGAACTGATGGTCGATCACTTCCTCACAACCGGCAGCCCGCTCGGTCAGCGCCTCATACAGAAAAGACTCAAAGGCTTCGACCGGGAAGGCGTCGAGCGCTACCCGACGAACATCCGGCGCTGGACCAATATCGCAGCCATCGGTGAATTAACGGCGATCGACATGACCCTGAGCAACGATTTCGGCGAGATGCTTCAGCTAGGCTTGGTCGAGAATATCGTCGATCTCGAGACCTACAATTACTTCCGGATGCAGGGCGTTTTGAACGTGCACACCGAATACGGTTACCTCGTCAACGAGATAACCGCAACGGTAGTTCGCGATTGGTGGAAAGAGGTTTCTTAAGCCGGATCGAGGTTCGGCTTGATCACGATGTCTATGCGTCGGTTTCTTGCCCGACCCGCCTCGGTCTCGTTATTGGCGACCGGATGCATCTCGCCGTAACCCGTCGCGATCAGGCGGTAGCTCGGAATTCGCATCGCATTGATCATGTAACGCTGCACGGATTCCGCGCGTTTTTGCGACAGGATCTGGTTGGATTCGTCACCGCCGTAAGAATCCGTGTGACCCTCGATAACCAACTCACTGCGCGGGAAAACGTCGATTGCTCTCTCGACTTTCTGCAGAAGGGGATAGGCATTCTGTTGAATCTCCGACTGTCCGCTGGCGAAAGTCAGTCCAACCAGTCGCAGGATTACATTGTTGCCCTCACGGAATACGCGTGCCTCATTGCGCGTAAACATCTTTTCGACCTGCTCGAACTGTTCCTTGATGCGCGCCTGCGCCTCGAGCCGCTGCACGAGCGCCGTCCGCTCCGCAGTGGCGCCGCCGAGCCGCTCATCGAGCACTCGCAGTTCTTCTTCCATATCCGCCATGCGCAAGTTGCCGGCCTGGGTCTCCTGCTGCAGGCTCTGGAGTTCGTTCTGCTGGTTCTCGATAAACGTGACCAGCTCCTCGGTCAGCGCGGCAGGCCCGGTCGCCATCGCCGGTACGATGTCGGCTGCACCGGAAATCCGGTTCAGCGGTTCTTCCCATTGCAAAATCAGCTGCTCGACCGTCAGGTCCTTGTCGCGCACGTCTCTGACGACTTCTGAAAGATAAATCGCGTGCTTGGCTTCGTAATTTGCCTGCCGGGCAAGACTGCGCGGCCGGTCAGTGTCGTAGCGGTTTTCGTTGAGCTCTTTTTCCGCTTCCGCCAGCAACTCTTGCGCTCTGCCAAGTGTGATCGGCGCGTAACGGCCGACGCGTGCGCGATCGGCATCGGCAAGCAGCCGCCGTGTCTCAGTGAGATATTGTGCCTTAATGGCGACCAGTTCGGCGTCACGGTAAAGACTCGTTGCTTCGATGTCCTTACGTTTTGCGTTTTTGAGATCGCCGCGTTCCAGGTAGCGGATCGCCGAACCAAATTCGCGTTGCGCCCTGTCCCAGATATCCGGTGACAATTCCGGCGCTTTCGCATTAGCGGCATCCTGACGACTCTTCAATACCTGCGACAAAACGGTCTTCGCCAGCTCGGCGGCAGTCGTCGCGGTATTGTAATGGCGCACGGCGCTGGCGGCTTTGTCGCGAACATATTCGATGTTGCGACCGCGTGCGAGTCCGTCGTCCGCCGCTTCGTAGTCCTTGGTGGCCGCCCCGTAACTGCGCGGTGCCAGGAGGTAGGCGTTGACGGCGTCGGCCGCGGCGCGGGCCGCGTCCGCATCCTTGAAGAAGGTATTGCGCAGCTCATTCTGCGCCATGGCGAATCCTGCCGACAGGACCAAAACCGCGAGCAGGAGTGATCTGACAAAACTGCTTTTAAAGGCCATTTTGTAGTACCGATAGTTCAAAAAAACAATGATTTAGACGCGATTACGACAATAAAGCGATATTACATATCCCGGTTGCCCAAAACTGTGGATTGGATCTCTTTATCCACAACCACTTATGTCGCAAGGGCCGGATTCTACGCTCGATTTGCGCGTCTCGCGAGTAAATCGGCGGAAAATACGGTGACCGAAATCGTCACCCGGTGATCAGCCAATCCCGCATCTTGTGATCCAGGTCACCATTCTGAGCATCACGTGAGGCGGCCTCCCGATTTGTGGTTTGGCTCACAGACCTCAGGGCAGGCAAAGCGTAATCTTTGCCCATGTCTGCAAAGTACTACACACAGTTCCGACTCACCGACGCAGATTATCGCGGCGGTAACGAATTCAGCGGCGTGGTCGAGCTCAGCCGGCCGATGGATCAGAACTCGGACGTGGCAGACATCGAGGCCGTATTGGCAAAGAATTTCGACCTGCAACAGAGCGCTGTAAAGCTCGTTAGCTGGTCAAGGTTGCACTAACGAACACGTACTTCTGGCGTTTACATTCTTTCCCCCTGATTCGCCCGGTCTTAGTACCGGGCTTTTTTTGTCTTGGTCTTGCCACCCGTCTTGGCGGCGGACTAAAGACCAATCTGCCCCTGCCACAAACCTCTTCCGGAGATCGCAGGCAGATTGCCCGCATTTCCTTTCGATTCACACATGTTCCGACACCTGTGTCAAAATGCGCCTGTTTGATTACCCGGACTACGCATGAGCGAGAAGAGCAGACATCTGCGCGGCATACCGATTGTCGAAAGCGGCAGGAAGTACCAGACCGAGCAAGGATTTTCGGCGATTAAGAACGGCATCAAGTCGAATCGAAATACGCCCGGCATCCGGTATGGAGACAAGCCCGCCTGGTTGCGGGCGAAGATGCCATCCGGTCCCGGCTATGCGAGCGTGCGGCAGACGGTGCGCGATCACCGGCTGAGCACGGTCTGCGAAGAATCGATGTGCCCCAACATCGGCGAATGCTGGAACCACGGCACCGCGACCATCATGGTGATGGGCTCCGTTTGCACGAGGGCATGTCGCTTCTGTGCGGTCGACACGGGCAATCCGCGCGGCTGGCTCGATCCCGAGGAACCTTTGAATACCGCGCGGGCCGTCAAGCTCATGAATCTCAATTACATCGTCATTACCTCGGTGGATCGTGACGATCTCGAGGACGGCGGTGCTGCTCACTATGCGGCTTGCGTCCGCGAGATCAAGAAGATGAATCCCAACACGGCCGTCGAGGCGCTTACGCCCGATTTCAGGGGCGTATTGACAGACGTCGAAACAGTCGTGGATTCGGGCGTCGATGTCTTTGCGCAGAATATCGAAACGGTCAAGCGCCTGACGCATCCGGTGCGCGATCCACGCGCCGGGTATCAGCAAACGATCGACGTGCTCGAGCATGCGAAAAGACACCGGCCGGACGTGCTCACCAAGTCCAGCCTGATGCTGGGCCTTGGTGAGCGCGACGACGAGATCATGGCAACGATGCACGATCTGTACGCTGCTGGCGTCGACATCCTGACGCTCGGGCAGTACCTTCGCCCGACACCGAACCACCTGGCGATCGAACGTTACGTTACCCCCGACGAGTTCGCCGCGTACCGGCGCGAGGGATTGGATATCGGTTTCCTCGAGGTCGTTGCAGGACCACTGGTACGATCGAGTTACCGCGCAGAGCGGGCCCTACAAAAAAACAATGTCGGCATTGCCGTTTGACGGCACCGGCGACAACGCGTCACAAGTGATCCAATGACTGAATTTCTCGCCGATTACGGCCTGTTCCTCTTAAAAGCAATCACCATCGTTGCGGCCGTCGTCCTCGTGATCGGATTCGCTGCCGCCGCCGGAAAAAAAGCGGCCCAGCAGGAAGGCCTCGAGGTCGAGAGTCTCAACAAGAAATACCGCCAGCTCGCCGCCGCATTGAAACGGGCAGTCATGAAGAAAGGGGACTGGAAAGCCGTAGCCAAGGCGGAGAAAGCACGCGACAAGGCCGATGCAAAGTCCAGGGACAAACGTTCGCGCGCGTTCGTCATCGACTTCAAGGGCGATCTCAAAGCGAGCGCGGTACCGTCCCTGCGCGAGGAAGTCAGCGCGGTGCTCGAAGTCGCGACGCCCGATGATCAGGTCGTCGTGCGGCTGGAGAATTTTGGCGGCATGGTGCACGAGCACGGCCTGGCGGCATCACAGCTCATTCGCATTCGTGACAAGGAAATCCCGTTGACAGTCGCGGTGGACAAAGTGGCGGCAAGCGGGGGTTACCTGATGGCCTGCGTAGCGAGCAGGATCGTGGCGGCACCATTCGCAATCCTCGGTTCGATCGGCGTCATTGCGCAAATGCCAAACTTCAACCGCATGCTGGACAATCATGGCATCGGCTTCGAACAGATCACCGCGGGCAAATACAAAAGGACGGTCACGATATTCGGCAAGAACACGGACGAGGACCGGGCCAAGCTGAAGGAAGAACTCGAGGACGTGCATGCCTTGTTCAAAAGTGCGGTGAGCAAGTACCGTCCCGTCCTCGATCTCGAGAAAATCGCGACCGGAGAACACTGGTATGGGGCAAGGGCCATCGAGCTCGGGCTCGTCGACGAGCTGAAAACGAGCGACGAACTCCTCGCCGAACTGGCGAAGGACCGCGATCTCTACCGGGTGGCCTACAAGATGAAGATGCCGCTGCAGCGCCGCTTGCTGTCGAGCGTCGACAACGTACTCGACCGTATCGACAACCGGTACTGGCGGCGCCGCTTCGAGACACGCCTGCCGCGGTAGGCGTCTGCGCGGCGTAAAGAATTCCTTCTCGGCAACTGCTCCTGCGCTGCCCTAACTCCTACGTCCGTGTAGTCGTGCGAACGCACCACAGCGGTTCATTTTTCCGATCTCTCTCGTTGCGTAGAACAACCCGGCTCTGGCTGCTGCTTCGCTCTATCTCCTGCATCCCTGCAGTCGTATGCGCCTCGAGAGATCGGAAAACTGTCCTCGCCGTGGCACTTTCTCGCTACGCATATTTCCGCCGCGCAGACCCCAGCCGGGAACCCTCAAACCGTAGCCCGGTCTGAGTAACAGGATTACAATTTTCCGCCTGGGCCGCGATCTGCCGTCGACTTGGCTATAATTCGGCAGAGCTTGTGGGAGCTACCGCGATGAACTCGATCTACAAATTCCTGATTTCTGTATTGTTTCTGGCGACCATAACAACGGCCTGCTCGACGACGCCGACCGGGCGAGCGCAATTGACATTGAAATCCGAGGCTATGCTTGCGCAGGAAGGGGCGAGGCAGATGCAGATCATCCGCGAACAGGCTCCGCTCGTGCAGGATCGCCCCACGATCGATTATGTTGCCTGCGTCGCCGACGCCATCGTCGGCGTCCTCGAAGGCAAGGATGCCGCGATGTACTGGGAGCTCGCGATCGTCAATCAGCCGGATATCAACGCATTCGTCATGCCGGGCGGCAAAATGGTGGTCAAGGCCGGTATCCTGAGTGTCGCGCAGAACCAGCATCAGCTGGCTGCAGTCATTGGCCACGAGGTGGCACACGTGACGGCGCATCACGCGAATGAACGCGCGTCACGCGGCGAACTGACCGATTACGGTGTCGAAGTGCTGGCCTACATCCTCGGCGGCGGTTACTACAATCGCACGGCGGGCACCTATGGCGCCTTGTCGACCGCGGCGACACTCGGACTTTCCAATCCGTTCAGCCGCAAGCAGGAGTCCGAGGCCGACGTCATCGGCCTGCAGTACATGGCCAAAGCCGGCTTCGATCCGCGCGAAAGTGTCGAGCTCTGGAAGAACATGAATGCGAAAAACGAGGCGAAGATTCCCGAATACATGTCGACGCATCCTTCCGGAGAAACGCGAATCGAATCGCTGATCGATCAGTATCCGACGGCGCTCAAATATTACAATGAGGCCAAAGCGGCAGGGCGCCAACCGAACTGCACGCGGTAGTCGCATAGTTTTCAAGGATCATTTCTCCGGGCATGCCGGCAGCTATGCGGCGGCGCGCCCGGTCTATCCCGATTCGCTGTTCACTTATCTCGCGACGCTTTGTGCCGGGCACGAACTCGCCTGGGACTGCGCGACCGGGAACGGCCAGGCCGCACGCTCCCTCACGCCTTACTTCGACAAGGTTATTGCAAGCGATGCGAGCGAAAATCAGATTGCAGTGGCACAGGCGCATCCGAAGATAGAATTCCGCGTCGCGAGCGCCGAAGAATCAGGCCTCGAAAGCGACTCAGTCGATCTCATTACGGTCGCACAAGCCCTGCACTGGTTCGACACGCAGCGATTTTTTACCGAAGCCCGCCGTGTATTGAAACCGGGCGGTGTCCTGGCAACCTGGGTCTACGACCGAACCAGCCTGCCTGCCGAATGTAAGGACGTCATCGAAAAGGCATACACGGAAACGGCATCCTACTGGGCGCCCGAGAGAAAATTCGTCGAGAACCACTATCGGGACTTTACTTTGCCGATGCCGGAAATTCCGGTCAGGGCATTCGAGCTGCAACTCGAGTGGACGGTCGAACAGATGCTTGCTTACATGCGCACCTGGTCCGGCACGCAGCGATACATGAAGGCGACGGGCCAGGATCCAGTCGCAGTCTACGAGCAGGAACTCAAGACGGCATGGGGTGAGGGGACGCGCGATGTACGCTGGCCGCTGTTTTTGAGAATTTGCCAAAAAGCGACATAGAGACCACCCGGGAATTTTGCGAAAATTCGATCGAGTCAAGCATAACAGGCGTCATTTTGAGGAATTCACCGAACATTCGAATCGTCGCTATCCTGGCGGCGACTGTATTGCTGGGCGCCTGCACGGCGCTCCAGGACTTTCTTGCACCGCTGGGTGGTGGCACCGACATCACTGCAGTTCCGCCGGTTGCCGAGAGGGATTTGCTCGAACCGCTCAATCGTAATTTCTTCGTCCTCGATTCGCCCGAGCAGTCGGTCATCGGCGAGCCGCAGATTGTATACACGACTAAAGACAACACCTTTTCCGATCTCGCGCGCGAGTACGGGCTCGGCTTCGACGAACTGGTTGCCGCCAACCCGGATGTTGACCCTTGGCTGCCTGGCGAGAACGTGCCAGTGCTTCTGCCGACACAGTACGTGCTGCCCGATGTTCCGCGTCGAGGGCTCGTCCTGAATATCGCATCGAAACGCCTTTTCTATTTTCCAAAAGTCGCCGAAGGTCATCCTGTACAGGTGCTGACCTATCCCATCGGCATCGGTCGCATCGGCTGGCAGACGCCGTTGGGTGCTACCGAGGTCGTGGCGAAAGCGAAGGACCCGGTGTGGTATGTGCCCGCATCTGTCCGACGGGAGAACGAGGAACTCGGGTACGCGGCGCCGGCGGTCGTGCAGCCGGGCCCCGACAACCCTTTAGGCCACCGTGTGCTGAAACTTGCGATGTCCGGCTACCTGATCCATGGCACCAACCAGCCCTACGGTGTCGGCATGCGCGTTAGCCACGGCTGCGTTCGCCTCTACCCGGAGAATATCGAAACGCTGTACGAAATGGTGGAGATCGGTGAACCGGTGACCATCATCAACGAGCCCTACCTCGCCGGCTGGCGTGACGGCGAGCTGTACTTCGAGAGCCATCTGCCGCTCGCGGACGACGCAATTACACCCGGCGAGCGTATGCAAAAAATATTCGAACAGATACGCCATGAATCCGGAGCATTCAATAATGTGAAGGAAAGGAACGAGGCGCGCGAAGTTGCCAGTTATGCCAGCGGTGTCCCGGTTCGCGTACTGAAGTCCGATATAAGCGAGGTCTATGCACGTGCGCGCGTGGTGCGCAATACGGTCGAGCCGGACCCGAATATGCCGTCGATCGAGGAGGTGCGAGCCCTATTGGAGGAATCACCCGAAGCGGCGAACCCGGCCGAAGCGATCACCGGCGATGAGTGAATGGCTCGACCTCATGATCGATGAGGTCAATCGCAAAAAGCAGGAGCGAAAGGAAGCCGAGGAGGAACACGAGCGTCGGTCGGACAAGTCCGTGCAATCGCCGAAACGGAAATCGAACACCGAATCAGCATAAGAATTTATTCGAAATACCTTAAGAACTCCTCCGGAAGCAATTTCCGATCCAGTGGGCGATCCGTCGGCACGGTAATCGGCATCGCGTAATAGGTGTTCCAGAAAAGAACGTGCAGGTCCTCGGCGGCCGGCGCCCTCAAGTCTGCAAGCAATGCGGCCATCGCCTTGCCGGTATATGTCGATTCGAGCCTCAAGTCGAGCTGCTTTTTCGCAAACGCGATCGCTGCGTCCGCCTCCGGCGTCGACTGTGCGTAGCCGTCGCCGAAGAAGCCGTGACGAATGCGGACTTTCATCCGGCCGGCAAGATTGGCCGGTACCGACTCGTCGAAACGGCGCATCATCGTCACCGTTTTTTCCGCGAGTTTGTTCATCAGGTATTCATTGGTGATATCGGTCACGGACGCGCGCACCGCGTGCACATCCGTATCGAGCTCCGCGATCGCCAGTCCGAGCGCGATACCGACTGCCGTGCCCATGGTCCCGGTGCCGACGTATAATCTGTCCGGTTTTGCGATCTCGCCTTTGGCGATCTGCGCAGCGAGTTCGAGGCCCGCCGCGACGAAGCCGACCGTACCACGCCAGGACGAGCCGCCCATTGGCACGACCCAGGCGTGCCGGCCCCAGAGATGCTCCCGCAGGGTTTTGATTCGCTTCGCATAAGGCCCGCCGTAACGGATGAGCTCGGTGCCGTTCTGAATATGCACGTTCAGTGTCGCGGGAATCATCGCGGTTTTCGCCTGGTGCATGAGGAAACAGCTGCACTCGAATCCGACCTGCCTGGCATACAGGGCAGTGGCGAGCGCCGAATTCGAGCCGACGGCGCCGAAGGTTGCAACCCGTTTGCAGCGCTTTTCGCGCGCGCTGGGCAATATGTATTCGAGCTTGCGCACCTTATTCCCGCCGTAGATAACGCCCGTAAGGTCATCACATTTCACGGAAATTTTTCGCTCGCCAGAGTCGAGCTCGACGTTGATCTCGCGCACCGGTGTCGGCAAGCGGGCAAGATGCGTCCTCGGCAGCCGCTCGGCAAGCACCGGAAATCTTTCTCCGAGGTAATCCCTGTTCGACATACCATCAAAGCACTCAACTAACGCAACATTAGCATCTAATGCGCGCTGTCATTAGAATCCCCACAGTAATCTGATTCACTAGCGCGGAGACAGGATTGTCAGATGCTCTAGACCTGGGCATTACGGTCACAGAGATCGCGCCGATGGATCGCCCCATCGACGTAACGACTGACTCCACGGCTGCATTCGTCGGCCGTGCTCTCCGAGGTCCCCTCAACAGACCCGTACTCATCAAGAGTTATAGCGAGTTTCATCGCCGCTTCGGCGGTATCTGGCAGCGCAGCAGCTTGGGCCCGTCAGTCAAGCAATTCTTCGATCACGGCGGCCAACGGCTCTTTGTCGTGCGTGTCGCGAACAATGCGCGCAGCGCCATGATCGCGTTGCCCGCCGTCGGCGGTTTCCTGGTCCTGCGCGCGCTCGAACCCGGCTCGACCGAGCGTATCCGTGCAGCGATCGATTACGACGGTATCGACATCAACGAGCAGCGATTCAATATGACCATTCAGCGCATCGCGCCGGACACCGGTATCGTGCTCGACCAGGAGATCTACCGCGAACTGACCTGCGAGGAAGGCGAGAGTGGCTTCATCGGCGACGAACTGACGAATTCGACCCTGATTCGCGCACAGATGCCGATGCCGGGAGGACGACCGGCAAAGACGAACGAACGCTACATCGAGCACGCCCAGCCCGGCACCGACGGTTTTTCGCTGACCGACTACGATCTTGTTGGTTGCGCGTATCGTGGCACCGGCATATTCGCATTGGATGAGGTCGATCACTTCGATCTCCTCTACCTGCCGCCGCCGGCACGCGACCACGATCCGGGGCCCGCTGCCATCGTGGCCGCGGAGCTTTATTGCCGCAAGCGGGGTGCGATGCTCATCATGGACCCGCCGCGCGCGTGGAAAAGCGTGCAGAGAGCAATCGAAGGCATGCGTGCTTTCGACTATTCGAGCCCGAACATATTGACTTACTACCCGCGGGTCTATGACAAGAGCGAAGACCAGGCACCGCCGCGGGTCGTCGGTGCCGCGATTGCAGGCCTTTTGTGCAAACTCGACCGTCAGCACGGTCCCTGGCAGGACCTGGACCAGCTCGGTTATGGCCTCCGCGGCAACCTGGTTCCGGCCGAAAAGATCTCCATCGACGACGCACAAATGCTCGTTAAGGAAGGTATCAACGTCATCGCCGGACGCACGGCGGGACGTTCCACCGTGTGTGGCTCTGTCACGCTCGCCCGCGACGCGCAGCTTGAAGACAATTTCTCGAGCCTGACCGTGATGCGGCTTTGCCTGTACATCACCAACTCGATCGATCTCGCGACGCGCTGGACCGTGTTCGCGCCGAACACGACCGCCGTCGCCGAACGCGTCAACAGTCTGGTCCACGCGTACATGAGTGGCCTGGCAGATGAAGGAGCATTCGAGGACGACTTGTTCGTCGTTCAGTGCGACGCCGGGCTCCATGCAAGGCCGGCGAACAAGAATCGCGGCGTGACAGTGATTCTCGCGTTCCATCCTGCCGGTGCCGAAGAGCCCGTTTCGCTGACCCTGCATCAGACCTTGACGGGCTGCCGCGTCGCAACGACAGCCTTCGCACCTGTGTTCGACGAGTGCACCCAATCTCGGAAAGGTAGTGAACGGGCAGCCTGATCGCGGCTCGTCGCTCTCGGACGTCGTGTCCTCCGCGACATAAGTACCTCCATGCACACATAGCCGCGCCCACGATGGACCGAATATAATGCGAAGCGGCTTCAGCCGCGATTACCAATAAGATGAAAGCAAGCTGGAACGGAAAAATAATTGCTGCAAGCGACGATACCATCGTCGTCGAAGGCAACCACTACTTCCCGCCAGATTCGATCAATCGCGAATTCTTCGAGGGCAGCGACCATCATTCGCATTGCCCATGGAAGGGTACGGCGAGTTACTACGACATCGTCGTCGACGGCGAGCGAAACGAGAACGCCGCCTGGTACTATCCGGAAACAAAGGATGCAGCCAATCACATCAAAGGCCGGATCGCCTTCTGGCGCGGCGTCAATGTCGAAGCGTAGCCTTTAGCGCATTGAATTGCGTTGACGCGTCAAGGCGCGAACGCATCATTGGTCGGGATCGCCGAAACCTCCACCGCCCGGTGTTTCTATGATAAATGTGTCCCCTGCAGCGAGTTTGACGGTCGCGGTTGCGGACAGCCGCTCCTCCGTGCCATCGGCCCTGACGATCCGATTACTGCCGGTTTTGGCAGCTTGACCACCATCGACGCCGAAAGGCGCAATACGGCGGTGATTGGAGAGTATTGCGGCATCCACGGCGTCGGTGAATCGTATGCGTCGGACGGCGCCGTCGCCGCCGTGCCATTTTCCGGCCCCACCCGATCCCTTTCTTATGGCGAATGATTCGACGATGACCGGGAAGTATTGCTCGAAGACTTCGGGGTCGGTGAGGCGCGAGTTCGTCATGTGCGTGTGCACGGCATCCGCACCGTGAAAACCGGAGCCGGCGCCAGCGCCGCCGCAGACGGTCTCGTAGTATTGCACCCTGTCGTTGCCGAACGTGAAGTTGTTCATCGTTCCCTGCGAGGCGGCGAGCGCGCCGAGCGCGCCATACAGGCAATCGGTCACGCACTGTGAGGTCTCGACGTTTCCGGCAACCACGGCGGCCGGATAGGAGGGACTCAGGATGCTGTCTTTCGGTATCTTTATTCGCAGCGGCTCCAGGCAGCCCTCGTTCATCGGGATCTCTTCCTCGATCAGGCTGCGGAATACGTACAGCACCGCCGCACGCGTCACGGCTTCGGGGGCATTGAAATTGGTCTTCGACTGGGGCGAGGTGCCTGCGAAATCCACCATCGCCTCCGGTTTGTTGTGATCGACGGATATTCGCGCATGAATGACTTCGCCGGAGTCGAGTTCGTATTCGAATTCACCATCTCTTAGTTTGCCAAGCAGGCGGCGAACACTGCTCGCGGCATTCTCGCGCACGAATCCGAGATAATTCTGTACCGTCGGCATGCCGTAGCGTTCGACCGCCTTCTCGAGCTGCCGGATCCCCTGCCGGTTCGCGGCGAGCTGCGCCTTCAGGTCGGCGATGTTCTGCTGCGGGTTTCGCGCCGGATACTTTGCGCCGGCCAGCAGTTCCTGCAACGACTCGATTTGAAACTTGCCGTCTCGCACCAGCCAGAAGTTGTCGATCAGTACGCCTTCCTCATCGATGTGGCGGCTCTCGGACGGCATCGAGCCCGGCGTGATGCCGCCGATGTCGGCGTGATGGGCGCGCGATGCGAGGAAGAAGAGCGGCTCGTCCGCGCCGGCGAACCACGGCGTGACGACAGTGATGTCGGGCAGGTGTGTGCCGCCGTTGTACGGTGAGTTCAGCATGATGGCGTCGCCCGACTTGAGCTCGCGGCCCTTCGCAGCGATCACGCTGCGCACGCTTTCGCCCATCGAGCCCAGGTGCACGGGCATGTGCGGCGCATTGGAGACGAGCCTGCCCTGGCCGTCGAACAGGGCGCAGGAGAAATCGAGCCGTTCGCGGATGTTGACGGACAGCGCCGTGTACTGCAGCACCGTGCCCATCTGCTCCGCGATGTGCATGAAGAGGCGATTGAAAACCTCGAGCCTGACCGGATCGGGTGACGATTCGTCGCCTGCCTCGTCCGGGGTCAGAGCCGGGCTCTGACCCCTTTGCAGCAGGAGGTGACCCTTTTTGTTGACGGACCCCGACCAGCCGTCGTCGATGACGGTGGTGGCGTTAGCTTCCGCGACGATGGCGGGACCGTCGATTCGGTTGCCGCTGCCGAGCTGCTCGCGTTCGTAGACGGGGACGTCTCGCCATTCACCGGAGATCCACATCCTGCTGCTGCCTGCGGCCGTCGTCGAACCCTTCGATTCAATGTCGGGATCGCTGAATACCTGTTCGATGCCGGTGCCCTCGACGCGCAAGGTCGAAATGAGCAGGCGTTCCGAATCCGGCTCCGCGCCGAAACGGCTCCGATACATGTCTGAAAAAGCCTCTGCCATTTGATCGACACTGCCGTGTTGCACATCGAGGATCGTGTCCGAGCCGCTGATGCGCATGCCGATGGTCGCGTGAAATTTGCGGTGTTGTTCCGGGACATGCTGTGCCGCGAGCGACGCATCGCAGTCCGCTTGCAAGCGCTCGAGATCCGGTTGAATGGACTGCATTGACCCTTTGCCGAACGGTATATCGACCGACTGCTGTTTCTCGACGCGGATGTCCGAAAGACCCATGCCGTAGGCGGACAAAACGCCCGCCATCGGATGCAGCCAGATCTTCTTCATGCCGAGCACTTCGGCGACTCTGCAGGCGTGTTGCCCCGCCGCTCCGCCGAACGAGCAGAGCACGAAGTCGCGTACGTCCTCGCCGCGCTCGATCGTGATCTTGCGAATCGCGTTTGCCATGTTCTCGACCGCGACCGTGAGGAATCCCTCGGCGACGGCTTCCGGAGCTACCGCCGAACCCGTGTCTGCCGAGATTCGCTCCGCAAGCTCGGCGAATCGTTTGCGGGCGACTTCGACGTCCAGTGGCTGGTCGGCTTGCGGGCCGAAGACATTCGGGAAATGCCCGACCGGGATGCGCCCGAGCAGGACGTTGGCATCGGTAACCGCGAGCGGACCGCCGCGGCGGTAACAGGCCGGCCCCGGGTCGGCGCCGGCCGAATCCGGCCCGACCTGGTAACGCTGGTCGCGGTACTCGAGTATCGAGCCGCCGCCCGCCGCAATCGTGTGAATCTTCATCATCGGCGCGCGCAGGCGTACACCTGCGACCTCGGATTCGTTGCTGCGCTCGTATTCGCCGCTCCAGGCGGATACGTCGGTCGAGGTGCCGCCCATGTCGAAGCCGATGAGTCTTTCGAACCCGGCCCTGGATGCCGTTTCCACCATGCCGACGACGCCGGCGGCCGGTCCCGACAGGATGCTGTTCTTGCCGCGGAAGTTGTCTGCGAGCACGAGCCCGCCGTTGCTCTGCATGAACAGCAGCCGGTTCGGCGTCGCGATCTTTTTCAGGGAAGCTCTCAATCCGTTGATGTAGTCGTTCAGAACCGGCGTGAGGTAGGCGTCCGCAAGCGTTGTTTCCGCACGGCTCACGAACTTGATCAGCGATTCGACATCGTGCGATATGGAGACCTGCCGCAGTCCGACATCTTTTGCAATTTCCGCGATTCTGTTTTCGTGTTGCGGGTATACGTATCCGTGCATCAGGCAGATCGCGACGGCGGTAATGCCATCGCTGCTGCAAGCATTCAATGCAGTTGCAAGCGTCTTTTCATCGAGTGGCTCGATGACATCACCCGCGGAATTGATTCGCTCTCGAGCTTCGATTACACGCGCGTAAAGCGGCTCGGGCTTGACGATGTTGAGGGCGAAGATGTCCGGCCGATTCTGGTAGCCGATCGCGAGCGCATCGGCAAATCCCTCGGTCACGATGAGGGCAGTCGGCGTTCCGCGGCGTTCCAGCAGCGCGTTGGTTGCTACCGTTGTACCCATCTTCACGGCTTCGATAGGCATTTTATCCGGCCAATCGGTGACTATCCGGCGGATCCCTTCGGCGGCCGCATCTTCGTACTGTCCGGGATTTGTCGACAGCAGTTTTGCAGTACCGATCGAACCGTCGGGGCCGTGTGCGACGACGTCGGTAAAGGTGCCGCCGCGGTCGATCCAGAATTGCCAGCCTCCGCCTGTCATAGCCGCAAGTTAGCGGAAATATTGGGCATTCACACCTTTTTTGCCGGTATCATGTGGCCATTCAGGGGGATGGAATTACAACAAGTGTCTTTCTTCGCCGAGCTGAAACGACGGAACGTATTTCGCGTAGGTATTGCCTACGTAATCGTCGGCTGGCTGCTCGCCCAGGTTTCCGAGATCGCATTTGACGCGTTTGATGCGCCGGCCTGGGTCCTCAAATCCGTATTGTTCGTATTGGTCCTGGGATTGCCTCTGGCCTTGTTCTTCGCCTGGGCCTTCGAGGTGACGCCCGAGGGCATCAAGCTCGAGAAGAACGTCGATCGCAGCCAGTCGATTACCACTCAGACGGGCCGCAAGCTCGATTTCATCATCATCGGCGTATTGGTCATCGCGGTTGGCTTTTTGCTGATTGACAAATTTCTGTTGACTGCACCACCAATCGATTCGGAGGAGATCATCGCGACGGAATCGCAATCGATCGCCGTGCTGCCTTTCGTCAACATGTCCGATGACAATGACTATTTTGCGGACGGACTTTCCGAAGAACTCTTGAATCTGCTGGCGAAAATTCCGGACCTCAAAGTTGCCGGGCGGACATCGTCGTTCGCATTCAAGGGCAGGAACGAAGACCTTCGAGAAATCGGCGACGCGCTCGGCGTCACGAAAGTTCTCGAAGGCTCGGTACGTCGATCGGGCGATCGCCTCCGGGTTACTGCACAGCTCATAAACGTGGCGGATGGATTTCACATCTGGTCTGAGACCTATGATCGGGAGATGGCCGATATTTTCGACATCCAGGACAGTGTCGCGAACGCGATTACAGGAGCGCTCAAATTGCACCTTATTCAGGGTGCGGACCGGCCTACGGATGATGTGGACGCCTATGCCTATTACGTTGAAGCTTTGTCATTACAGAATGCCGAAAGCACTATCAACCTCGCGGCCGCTCAGGCCCTGCTGGACCGGGCGATTTCACGTGACAGCAATTTTGCCAAAGCCTATGAGCTCAAAGCCGTCTTTTTCTGGTTTGAGGCCGCTTGGACCCTTGATGCACCGGCCGCACAGCTGAAAGCGTATGACGCGGCAAAGAAGGCACTAGACCTGGACCCGACTCTGCCGGTAGCCCGGACATTCGCGACGACCGCAAATCCCGATAATTGGTCTTGGTTTGAGGAGATTGCGGCACTGGAAGAGCTTGCTCATGAGGAGCCGGGATTTGTGATGGCTATCAACGCATTACAGTACGATCTGCTATTGACAGGATACTTCAATGAAGCCATTGCGTATGCCGACAAGTACGTCGAGTTGGAACCGCTATCGACAACCGGTTACTGGCGGAAAGGAGAGGCACTACTGGCGGCCGGTCGCCGCGAAGAGGCTTACGAAGCCTGGGAAAAGGCGATCGATATGGGAGATACGTATTCAATGTATGAGATGGCCGCAGATCTGCTAATTAGCGGTCAGGACGAAGCAGCAATTGCAATGATTGAACGAGTCTACGTGGCCACAGGCGAAAATCCGGCGGAAGCCAGACCATTCGTCGAGAATGTTCGTAATCCCGACAACGGTAAAGCATACCTCGATGCGCATATCGAACAGGAAATCGCACGGGCGACAAATGTAGACGAGTTGAGGCGACCCTATTTTTGGTATCTGTATTTCGGATTCATTGATGACTACTGGAATGCAATCGAAGTTCTCTCGGATACTGATGCAGCTTGGACGAATGCCGATACCCTCGAACACCAGGGATTGATGCACTTCGATTCCGGTTACAGGCAAAGCCCAAGGTATCTCGACTATGTCAAATCGAATGGTGTCACTGAGTTATGGGAACAACGTGGCCCGCCGGATCACTGTAATAAAGGCACCGGCAATTGGATGTGCGAATAACGCGCTTCGGGTGAATAAATGAAGAGATACGCTTGTCAGGCATTGGCAGTCTTGACTTTGTGTGCTTGCGCAGTTGCCGCCAGCGCCCAAGAGCGAGAGTTCGCACCGGTCGATCTGCCCGACAATATCGCAGCGAAAGTTCGGGGGCTCGACCGGGAGAAGATCGATTTCCTGAGAGGCGAGGGTGCGCTCAATTTCGCCGAGCGGCACGATCTCTTGTTTGCGCGTCTCGAGGACAAATCACCCGAGGCGATCGAAGCGTACATCGACGCCATGATGCGGGTCATCGAATTGATGAAATTCGATCCCGAAAAAGACATGGCGTCGATTCCGCTCAACACGGAAACGCCGTA
>JBFHXJ010000065.1:0-23706 GCA_041598995.1 Woeseiaceae bacterium
ATAACCCTCGACGTTGGCGTCGACCCTGCCAAGGTCGACGCGCTAAAGCAGTTACTCCACGCGGAATTGCAGCGGCTCGAACAAGAGCCGCCGACGCCTGCCGAAGTCGACGAGGCGAAAAACCATTTGCTCGGTCGCGCGATCAGCGCTGCGCAGAGTAATACAGAACTTGCGACAGTGCTTGCGCGGGATTGGTTATGGTTCGGCGAACTGATTACTTACGCGTCACTACTCGAACGGCTTGACCAAACAGATGTCGACGACGTGCGGCGCGTATCCGCAGCATTCACACACGGGCTTACGATCGTCGTCGTACCTTAAATTAAACGATCGTGGCTCGCTAAGGCTGTGAGGTCTTGCCTCCGTCAGAGGTGCGACGACGTCGCCGATGCAATTCGTGAATGAAGTTTCCCGATCGAGCCATTCCTTCTAGTTTTGCTGCTCGTAATCTTCGTCGTCCCCGTACTCTTCGTACTCACCGTATCCCTCATCCTCGTCGCCCGGCTCCATGATAACCATGAGCTCGTCACGGTACTTCTCAAGTATTGATTTTTCGACAGCCGTCGGTTCGGGCAGGCGCCGGGCGCTCTCGATCACCGTTTTGCTGTATGCGGCGGTCGCCTCCATTCCTTGCCGCATTTGCTGGTACATTTCTTCACCCAGTTGATCACGCTGCTGTTCGATCATCGCCAGTTGCTGCGCCATCTGGTCGGGCATCATTGCGGCCGCCGCAAGCATCTGTTCGCGATAAAGCACCATCGTTATTCGCACCGTTTTTTGCATCCAGTCTTTGGCATCGAGATTATGAGATGCGGCCCAGCGACGATACTCACCGTCGCTCAGAATTGCATCGAAATCCATCGTAGCGTCGTCATCGTCGTAGTTACTCCCGAAATCACTGAACTCATCCCAGAGATCGATCAGGCTTCTCACATCGTCCTCATCGAAACGGACGTGACCGACGAAATCGCTCACCTCTGTGGCCATCTGGTCAAGCGTATCGATAGCCTCCTCCATCGACGCGGATTCATCCTGGGCAAATACGGCTACCTGCACCATGGCGATTAACGCGAAGCTCAGGAGCTTCCTCATGAATATTGCCATTCTCGCGTTCTCCTTCGTGTCCTGCATGCTGTGCACTCGCTACCTGCCCTGGGATTACAACACGCTGACCTTTCGCTGTGACTCTCGGAACTTACGTATGGCCGCCGCGCCATCCGGCCAGACGCACAAGTCTTGCAAAAAGCGCGTCTGCTCAGCGCTTTCGACGCAGTACAACAGGAAGCCAGGGCAACACGGAGGCAGCAATCGAACCCAAAAGGCGGACGCGCATCGAGTAGCGAAAAACGCTTGCCAAGTTAATGGCTCGGCGAATACGCCTTTATTTTCTTGGCGGAGAGGGAAAGATTGATTCGAATCGCTACACGGCGATTCTCACCCCTGCGGGGCGCCTCCGGCGTCCAAAATCGCTTCGCGATTTTGTCGAACCGGGGTTCTCATCCTCATCCCTCTGCTGGTAATCAAAAAAGGGACCCTGCGGGCCCCTTTTTTGATTAGTGGCGGAGAGGGAGGGATTGATTCGAATCGCCTCACGGCGATTCTCACCCCTTCGGGGCGCCTCCGGCGTCCAAAATCGCTTCGCGATTTTGTCGAACCGGGGTTCTCATCCTCATCCCTCTGCTGGTAATCAAAAAACGGACCCTGCGGCCCCCTTTTTTGATTACTGGCGGAGAGGGAGGGATTCGAACCCCCGGTCCCCGCAAGGGGACAACGCATTTCGAGTGCGCCCCGTTCGACCACTCCGGCACCTCTCCACAATTTTTTGACTACTCGAACCGACAACGCATTTGACGATCGCCATCCCTGGCGATCGCCCTGCAGGCGCATTCGCTGCGCTCATGCGTCCAAATCGGCAATCCTGCCGATTTGTCGAGTGCGCCCCGTTCGACCACTCCGGCACCTCTCCATTTTCTGATTTTCAAAAGCTGTTTGCGTCTACGTCAATCCGATTTACTCATTCACGACTTTTGCGATGTAATTTTCGGCGTTACCCATTTAGTCTGTCGCCCGAATGCGACATATTTTGAAAACGCTTGCGCAAAACAGTTTCAGTTTTTTTCTGGAAGAAAAAAATTTAAATAATTCTTTCGGCAATTCCTGATATGCCCATTGGGCAAGGTCCCTGATGACCGCTCTGGCTGCGTCTATCCACACGGTACGTCTGTCGTTTTCGCTTGCCAACAGTATCAGACATTTATTATGTGATCCTCTCACGCAACTTAAACAGGCAATCTGGGCGGCTGGGAGTTACGGCCCGCAAGGTGACCTCGATCACCCAATCCACTGCGAACGGGGGCGCTGCAATGCGGCCCCGGCTGAGGTAGTGTAGACGGCGTCACAGGAAACACGGAAGTCATAAGTTATTGATTTTAAGATACTACCTGTGGAATATAGGCGATCGAACAGCTGCTGAAAAAGGAATTCGAAGGATAGCGGCAGGTCAATATGAAAAGGGCTTACTCGCTGCCGGTCGCAGCGCATGGCCGACGGAGACTTGATTTGCGACTTTTGTTCATCGCAGTTCTGGCGACGCTGATTGGCACCTGCTCGTCGCCACCCTCGATGCTGGAACAGGTGATCCAGCGGGGTGAGCTGCGCGTCGTGACACGCGACGCCCCAACCACTTACTTCATTACCCCCGACGGTCCGGCGGGCCCCGAGTACGATCTGGTCGTCGGCTTCGCGGAGGAGCTCGGTGTCACGCTCGTCATCGAAACGGTCGAAAATATTTCTGAGATCCTACCCCGCGTCAGCGAAGGCAAAGTGCACATGGCGGCAGCCGGTCTGTCGATGACCGAATCGCGGCGCGAATACCTGAGCTTCAGTCACCCGTATAACTCGGTCGACATGCATCTGATTTACAAGCTCGGTTCCGGTAAACCGCATTCGATTGAAGACACAATCGGCAGTCATATCGAGGTTGTCGCATCGAGCAGTCATTCGGACATGATGGAGTCCCTGAGCGCCATCTATCCGGAGCTTAGCTGGTCGGAAAACGCGGACGTCGAAGTGGCCGATCTGCTCGAGAAGGTGGCGCAGGGTGAGCTCGATTTCACGATCGCCGACAGCACCTCTTTCAATATCCAGCGGCACTTCTACCCGGACCTCAGGATCGCCCTGGACCTGCGCGTGAATGACCCGATCGCCTGGGCGTTCAAGAAGGACCACGGCGATTCCCTCCTGGCGCGGGCGGACGAATACCTGATCCGTGCGGGGCGCGCCGGCTTTATTGCCCAGGTGAACGATCGCTATTTCGGTCATACCGAGAAATTCGACTATGTCGGCACTCGCGCTTTCATCCGTCACTTCGAAAGCCGACTGCCGAGGTACCGGGAGATGTTCGAGACGGCCGCCGGGGATACCGGCCTGGACTGGCGATTGCTTGCCGCGCTTGGCTACCAGGAATCGCACTGGCGTTCGCACGCGGTTTCGCCGACGGGTGTTCGCGGCATCATGATGTTGACGGAGGCGACGGCCGATTACCTGGACATCGAAGACCGCATGGACCCGGCGAGCAGTATCTTCGGTGGCGCGAGATTCCTCGCACGCCAGATCGAGCGCATCCCGGACAGCGTCGACGAGCCCGACAGGACCTGGTTCGCGCTCGCCGCCTATAACGTCGGCTTCAATCACATCAAGGATGCAAGGCAAATCGTCGAGTGGCAGGGAGGCGATCCGGACAAATGGCTGGATCTCGCGGAGGCGCTACCGCTTCTGGCCAAGCCGAAGTGGTATTCCCGCGTGCCGTATGGCTATGCGCGCGGCTGGGAACCGGTGTTGTACGTCAATAATATCCGCAACTACTACAACATCATCCAATGGCTGACCGAGCAAGAACCCGGACCGGAAGAGGCCGAGGAAGAAAGTGACGTCACGCCTGCGACGGACATCATCGCCTGACCGTCGAACTCGTATCAGTCACCTGTCCGGCGTGATGCAAAGAAGCGGCTCAGCTGGCCGGCGCATTCCGCCTGCTGCAGTCCGCCGTTGACTTCGATGCGGTGATTGAGCCGGCGATTGTCCGTCAGGTCGAGCACGCTCCCTGCAGCACCGGCTTTCTCGTCGTAGGCGCCGAACACGAGGCGCGCGATGCGCGCCTGAATCATGGCACCGACACACATCGCGCAGGGTTCGAGCGTTACGTACAGGGTTGCACCGCTGAGCCGGTAATTCTGCTCCGCCTTGGCGGCCGCGCGGATGGCGACGATTTCGGCATGCGCGGTCGGATCGGCATCCTGGATCGAGCGATTCAGGCCGGCGCCGATGGCTTCACCGTTCCTGACGACGACGGCACCGACCGGTACTTCGCCGACGGATGCGGCAATTCTTGCCTCGGCTCGCGCGGCCCGCATGAATTTCTGGTCGAGTTCGCTCCAGTCACTCATTCCCATTCGATCGTCGCGGGCGGCTTGCCCGAGATGTCGTAAGTAACGCGCGATATGCCGTCGACCTCATTGATGATGCGCAGGCTCACGTGCTCCAGGAACTCGTAGGGCAGTCTCGCCCAGCGAGCGGTCATGAAATCAACTGTTTCCACGGCGCGCAGGGAGATTACGTAGTCGTATTTCCTGCCATCCCCCATGACACCCACGCTGCGGACCGGCAGGAACACGGCAAATGCCTGGCTGGTCTTGTCGTACAGGTCGTGCTTCCTGAGTTCTTCGATAAAAATGTCATCGGCGAGCTGCAGGAGCTTGACGAACGCCGGTTTCACCTCGCCGATGACACGGACGCCGAGACCCGGGCCGGGAAACGGGTGTCGCATGACGATTTCCTTCGGCAAACCGAGTTCGAGTCCGATCTTTCGCACTTCGTCCTTGAACAGCTCGCGCAGTGGTTCGACGAGCTTCATACGCATTTTTTCCGGTAGCCCGCCCACATTGTGGTGCGACTTGATGACGTGCGCCTTACCGGTCTTGGCGCCGGCAGACTCGATGACGTCGGGGTAGATCGTGCCCTGCGCGAGCCACTCGATGCTTTCAAGCTTGTGCGCCTCCTCGTCGAACACCTCGATGAAGTTTCGGCCGATGATCTTGCGCTTTTCCTCAGGGTCGCTGACGCCCGCGAGCGCCGCGTAAAAGCGCGCGGCGGCATCGACGCGGACGACGTTGACGCCCAGATGCCGCGCAAACGTCTCCATGACCTGATCGCCCTCGTGATGCCGCAACAAGCCGGTATCGACGAACACGCAGGTGAGCTGATCACCGATCGCCTCGTGCAACAGCGCCGCGACCACCGAGGAATCGACGCCGCCCGAGAGTCCGAGCAATACCCTGCCCTCGCCGACCGTCGAGCGCACGGTCGCTATGCTGTCAGCGACGATGTTGCCGGGCGTCCAGTTGCCCGGACAGCCGCAGATCGTGCGCACGAAGCGGTCGATGATCGCCTGCCCTTGCGGGGTATGCGTGACCTCTGGGTGAAACTGCACGCCGTAATACTTGCGAGCCGGATCTTCCATGGCCGCGAGCGGCGAGTTGACGCTCCTGGCCGTCACCCTGAATCCGTCCGGCAGCGCTTCGACGCGATCGCCGTGACTCATCCAGACCTTGAGCAGCGGTTCATCGGCGTTGCCGTCATTGAGCTCTGCCAACAATTCCGAATCGAGTGGCGTGATCTCGGCATAGCCGAATTCGCGATGTGCCGATGCCTCGACCTTGCCGCCGAGTTGCGCCGCCATCGCCTGCATGCCGTAGCAGATGCCGAGCACTGGCACTTCCAGTTCGAACACCGCTTGCGACACCCGCGGCGGATCGTCGACATTTACCGAGTCCGGGCCGCCGGAGAGCACGATTCCCGAAGGCGCGAACTCATGCAGCGCACTCTCGTCCATGTCCCAGGGATGGATCTCCGAATACACGCCGCTCTCGCGCACGCGACGCGCAATGAGTTGTGTGTACTGTCCACCGAAATCGAGGATCAACACGCGATGCGCGTGGATGTCGGCCTGCGGTGCCGCGGAGATATCGAGGGCCTGGGACATGGTTAAAGCGTGACTGGTCAGCTACCCGTGCGGTAATTCGGTGATTCCTTGGTGATCGCCACATCGTGCACGTGGCTTTCCTTCATGCCGGCAGCCGTGATCTTCACAAACTTCGGTCGCGTGCGCATTTCTTTGATGTCGTGACTTCCCGTATATCCCATTGCGGCTCGCACACCGCCGATCAGTTGGTGCACGATTGCCACCATGCTGCCCTTGTACGCGACGCGGCCTTCGATCCCTTCGGGCACGAGCTTTTCGAGTTCCTCGGTGGCGTCCTGGTAGTAGCGATCCGCCGAACCATGCTTCTGCCCCATCGCGCCGACCGAGCCCATGCCGCGATACGATTTGTAGGAGCGTCCCTGGTACAACTCGACCTCGCCGGGGGATTCTTCGGTGCCGGCAAACAGGCTGCCGATCATGACGCAATGCGCGCCGGCGGCGAGCGCCTTCGCGATGTCGCCCGAGTAGCGGATGCCGCCGTCAGATATCAGGGGCACTTTCGTTTTCTTCAGCGCCTCGGCCACCTCGGCGACCGCCGATACCTGCGGCACGCCAACGCCGGCGATAACGCGGGTGGTGCATATGGATCCCGGACCGATGCCGACCTTGATGCCGTCGGCACCCGCTTTCATCAATGCCTCCGCGGCATCCCCTGCGATGACGTTGCCGCCGATCACCTGCATGTCCGGATATTTTTTCTTGGTGCGCTTAATGCGCTCTAAGACGCCTTTCGAGAAACCGTGCGAGGTATCGACGACGATGACGTCGACTCCCGCATTCACAAGTGCCTCGACGCGCTCATCTGTGTCGTAACCCGTGCCGACAGCCGCACCGACACGCAATGCGCCGCGCTCATCCTTGCAGGCGCGCGGGAAATCGAAGGCCTTCTGAAAGTCTTTCGCCGTGATCATGCCCTTCAGTTCGAAATTGTCGGTGACGACGAGCACCTTCTCGATGCGGTGCTTGTGCAGGAGCGACATCACTTCCTCGTCGGCCGCGCCTTCGCGCACCGTGATTAGCCTTTCTTGCGGCGTCATGACCGTGGACACGGGAGCAGCGAGGTTTGTTTCGAAGCGCAGGTCGCGATGTGTCACGATGCCGACGGTCGCCTTGCCCTCGACAACCGGCACGCCGGATATCTTCATTGCCTTCGTGAGTTCGATGACCTCGCGGATCGACATGTCCGGCGACACGGTAATCGGATCGCGAATGATGCCACTCTCGTATTTCTTGACCAGCAGTACCTCTTGCGCCTGTTTCTCCGCCGTCATGTTCCTGTGGATGATGCCGATGCCGCCTTCCTGAGCCAGTGCGATCGCGAGCCTCGACTCGGTGACCGTGTCCATGGCGGCTGAGATGAGCGGAATACTGAGTTCGATGCCGGTAGTCAGGTCAGTCGTCAGGTCGACTTCGCGCGGCAGCACATCTGAGTATTCCGGCTTGAGGAGTACATCGTCGAATGTCAGTGCTTCGCTGGCGATGCGCATTGGCGATTATTGCTTTTGTGAGGTTAAACCGTCAATTCTACGCGCGGCCGATTTTCGGGTAAACGCGGAGGGGGTCAGAGCCTCCGGGCTCTGACCCCACTATACTGTCGCGATGGATGACCCGATCGATCTAAGCCCCGCGCAAACTGCCATCAGCGTGTCCGAGCTCAACCGGCAGGTCAAAGCGCTGCTCGAGGCGGGCGTGCCGAGGCTCTGGGTCATCGGCGAGATATCGAACCTCGCCCGGCCACCCTCGGGCCACGTGTATTTCACCTTGAAGGACGAGTCGTCGCAGATCCGCTGTGCCTTTTTTCGCCAGCGCCAGCGCGGGCCAACGACAAGACTCGCCGACGGTGACCAGGTACTCGTATTCGGCCGCGTCAGCATCTACGAGGCGCGGGGCGACTACCAGCTGATCGTCGAGCAGCTCGAGGAGGCCGGCGAAGGTGAGCTGCGCCGGCGCTTCGAGGCCCTCAAGAAGAAGCTGCATGCAGAGGGCCTTTTCGACGACGAAGCGAAACAGGATCTCCCCGGGCTGCCGGAGAGGATCGGTATCGTGACCTCGCCGACCGGCGCCGCGGTGCGCGACATGCTCACCGTGCTGAGAAGGCGCTTCCCCGCAGTGCCGGTCGTCATTTACCCGACCCTGGTGCAGGGAGACACGGCCGCGCCTTTGATTTGTGAGGCCATCGCGAAGGCGGTCCGGCGCGGGGAATGCGACGTGCTGGTCCTGGCCCGCGGCGGCGGTTCCCTCGAGGACCTCTGGCCTTTCAACGAAGAGATCGTCGCGAGGGCGATCTACGACTGCCCGATACCGGTCATCAGCGCAGTCGGCCACGAGATCGACTTTACGATCGCGGATTTCGTTGCGGATCTCAGGGCGCCGACGCCTTCGGGCGCGGCGGAACTCGTTGTGCCCGACCAGGCCGAGTGGCTGCGCGGCCTGACGGCGACCGCGGCGCGCATCGGCATGCTTGGAAGGCGCTATCTCGAGGACAGGTTTCAGACCGTAGACTGGCTGGCCCGCCGCCTGACGCAGTCGAGTCCCGCCGCCACGGTCGCGCGGCAAAGTGACTGGCTCAGGAACCTGCGGCAGATTCTCGCGGGCACGATCCGTCACGATCTTGCGAACCGCGCCCACCTGTTCGAATCAACGCGCTACCGTTTGCTGCAACGCTCGCCCGCGATCGGTGTCCAACAGTCGATGCACCGGCTGTCGACATTGCAACAACGTCTGAACGGATCTGCAGCTTCATCCGTGCAGCGGCTGAACATCAGGTTAAAGCTCGCGGCGCGAGCTCTGGAATCCGTGAGTCCGCTGGCGACGCTGGATCGCGGTTACGCGATCGTGAGTGATGAAGAGACGGGTGCGATACTGACCGACGCCACGAAGGTGAGCCCGGGCGCATCCATCCGCGCGCAACTCGCCCGCGGCGCTCTGCGCGCAACCGTGAATGAGTCAAAGGCGGACGAGGACGATGCTTCGTAGCCTGTTATTTATTTTCACCGCATTGCCTGCCACCAGCGCCCTGGCGATACCGGAGCACTCGCCGTGGCCGGGCGGTATCGCCGTCGTGCGAATCCCGTCTACGGAACGGCCGTCGGTTACGGTCAACGGCAACCAGGCGCTTGTCCTCAGGGCGGTAAACGAATGGATGGCCGTCATAGGAATACCGCTCGAGCAGGCGGCGCCCGGCGAGCTCACCGTCATCGTTTCTGAACCTCACGCGCCGGCGCGTGAGGTCTTTCTCGATCTTCGGGAAAACAAGTACGATGAACAGCACCTGACCGTTAACCACAAATATGTCGAACCGAGTTCCGAGGAGCTCGAGCGAATATTTGCCGAACGAGAAATCATCGATGCGGCGCTCAACAACTGGCGCGACGCGCCGCTGACTGACGTGATTCTCAAGGCGCCCGTGGACGGGCGCCGCAGCTCCAGCTTCGGGCTAAGGCGCTTTTTCAACGAGCAACCGCGCTCGCCGCATAAAGGCATGGATATCGCCGCCGTCACCGGGACCGTGGTCAATGCGCCGCTGGGCGGCCTGGTGACGGCGACCGGCGATTTTTTCTTCAACGGCAACACCGTCATGATCGATCACGGTCAGGGCTTCGTGAGCCTCTATTGCCACCTGAGTGCAATCGACGTCGAGCAAGGTGAGCCCGTATCAACCGGTACAGCCATCGGCAAGGTCGGCGCGACCGGCCGCGTGACCGGCGCGCATCTGCACTTCGCAACCTATCTGAACGGCACCGCCGTCGACCCGGCCTTACTGATTGCGGACTAGTACTGACAATCCTGTGCGCCGGCGATCCTGCCTTCTTGATTTCAGAAACCGAGCGCCAGCGTTGCGATGCCCCAGACGATCAGGGTGACGCCGGCCACACAGCCGAGCCAGTGCCCGGCCGGGAGACTCTTTTCACACAGCAGGTAAAGCGCCAGGCCTGCGATCCAGTAGAGGTTCATCGCACCGCCAAAGAACATCAGCCCCATCAGGAACCAGCAGCAGCCGATGCAGAACGCGCCATGCAACAGGCCCATGCGCAGCGCACCAGCGGCGCCCGGACGCCATTCGGCACTGAGGAAGGCGAGTGGTGAGCGGCAATGCCGAAGACAGGCGTGCTTGACCGGAGTAAGCTGATAAACGCCCGCCGCGAGGAGTAGGACGCTCGCGAAAACTGCATTGCTCGCAATCAGCATCGGCGAAAGAATGCCGGTGCGGTCAAAGCCCCATTGCAGGACAACCGCAACCAGGCTGAAACCGGCCCAGGCGGTGACATAGCCAACGACGAAAATACTCGTCGCGACATGTGGACGGGCCATTTCGCGCTGCCTGCGATTGATCGTCGCAAACAAGAGAATCATTGGTGCGGCGCTCGGCAGCATCATCGCCATCATCATGATCCACCACATGCAGAACATCAGGACGGCATAACCGGGCGACCAGGCCGCGTGCGTCATCAATCGATGGCCGGCGTCGTTTCCCGCCAGCTCGATCTGTGACATACGGGTCATCTCGACACCCGATATGCCCATGCCTGCACCGCCAAACAGATACGCCCAAGACAGAGCAATCACAAGTACGAGCGCAGTCAAGACGATCGATCGGTCACGCCGTATCACTGCCTCGAGTGTGGTGTCGAAAGGCACGACCATCGCAAGTTACCAAAGCACGATTACGAATCGAGCCACGCTGTATGCCTTGGTCTTTCGCGGACCAGTCCGTCCTGATCGAAATGGTGCACACAGTAATGTGCATAGCTGTCTTCGAATGTCATCTCCATATCGCCGCTCACCGAAGTTGTCCCGAGTCCGATCTCGGCATACGTGAATTCAAAACTTCCGTCCGAGCGGGCCAGCGCAATGTGGAAGGGTTCGCTGTTGAACTCGTTGATGATTGGCTTGCCACTGCCCTTCAAGATTCCGGGGATCAGGACCCTGGCCGTTCTGAGTTCCATATCGGCTTCCAGTTCGATCGGCAGGAACAATGTCTCGCAGAATTCCGAGCACGTGGACGCGAAGACGGAAAAGACGTTGCTGAGCGGCGCGCACGCTTCACCCGAGATAATGGTTTCGAGGGCGTTCCGTTGCGCTTTATCTGCACGCACGTCAATGACGATCAAACGTTTACCGTTTCCGTCTTTTATTTCGCCCGGCCACTTGTACAGCGCCGCCCACTTTAGTCCCGCGAGTGGCGTTTCGTTGAAATAGCCTTCAACGATGTGGCCGGTATAGGCGGACTGACAGTAACCGTGAGTGCTCGGCAAGTTGAACTGGCAGCCGCAATTGATCGCACAGTTACAGTTGTCGTAGGTTTCACTTTTAAAAAGCCATCTGTCACTCATGTGGATGGTCCTCCTGGCCGGTCGAAAGCCGCGATTCTCAGCCGCTGTTCGCCGGCGCGATGTTCTGGTTGACATGAAAAATGTTGTCCGGGTCGTAGGACGCCTTGACTGCCGCCAGCCGTTCGTAATTCGCGCCATAATTTGCGGGCGCTCGCTGATCGTCGTCGTCGGACATGAAGTTGACATAGCCGCCGTCGGTCCCCGAGTGCGGATGGATGGCGGCGTAATAGTCTTTCACCCACCTGATGTTGGCCTCATTGTCGGCAGGATCGTCCCAGATACCTGCGACGACCGGCGAAAAGTTCTTGTCTCTATGTCCGAAAGCGGTCTCGTCGGCGCCGACCCGTTGCGCGGCGCCGTTGATGGGATGAAGATGCATGCTCGAGCTGATGTGCGGCGTCTTCGCACCGTGCTCGACGTGTGCAGCGATCGCCTCGTCCGTCAGTTCAGTGATGAAGTCGGCTTTCCAGTAATGCTGCATGCCCTTCGGGACCGAGCCGTCGAAGGCGCTGTTCAATGCGGGAAAAGGCATCACCTCGAAAAGCTCCGCCTTCACCTCGGCCACATCGCGTAACGGCTTGATGACTTTCTCAGCCTCCTCGTGCGGACCGTTCCAGCAGGTCACCAGCACGCAGAACAGGTCGCCGATCCGATCGTCGGGTATGAACGGCAGCTCGGGCGCAATCTGCCAACCGAAAAAACAACCGAGCTCTTCGGGCGCCTCGGCGATGAGTTCGCGGTAGCACTGCAGGACCGCCGTGGCATCGTCGAACTCGTAAAACAATGGGCCGCCGACGATGTCACCGACTTTGTGCAGCTGAAACTCGAAACTGACGACGACACCGAAATTTCCGCCGCCGCCGCGTAGGGCCCAGAACAGGTCCTCGTTCTGGTAATCGCTCGCCGTAATCTGCCTGCCGTCGGCGAGCACGATATCGGCCGACAACAAATTGTCGATGGTGAGCCCGACGCCACGTGTCAGGTAGCCGATCCCGCCACCGAGCGTCAGCCCACCGACTCCGGTTGTCGAGATGATGCCGCCGGGCGCGGCCAGGCCAAACGGGTACGTCGCGTGGTCCACATCGCCCCAGGTCGCGCCGCCGCCGACCCGAGCGACTTTCTTGCGGGGATCGACCCACACGTTGTTCATGCCCGACAGATCGATCACCAGGCCGCCGTCTACCGTGCCAAATCCGGGAACGCTGTGTCCGCCGCCACGAATCGCGAGATCGAGGCCTGTGTCTCTTGCGCTGGTGATAACCGCCATTACGTCGGCGGAATCCGCGCACTGGATGATGGCGCGGGGCCTTCGATCGTGCATGGCGTTGTAGACCTGGCGAGCGTCGTCGTAATCAGCATCCGAGGCGGTGATAACCCGACCCCGTACCGACTCGCTCAATGCCTCAATAATGCCCTGCATGGTATGTTCCTCTTGTTGGTTGCACGAAGAATGCGCTTGACGGCGTTCCCCAAGCGTTCCCGCTCAAGCGGACTTGCCAAGAAGGTCTGCTGCTGCCCGGAACGCCGGTAGCTCATGTCCCGAGGGCATGGCCGCGACGAGCTCAGCAAGCTGTTTGCGCACAGATGCACCCGTATATCGGCTGGCGAGAGCATGGAGCGCCCGTAGCTCCAGCCAGCCAGCCCCTTGCGCCCTGGCTGTCTCGACCGCCTTGCGCAGCAAAGCTGCGGCGGCTTCGGTCTCTCCATTGCGGTAGGCCAGCTCACCGTCGATTCGCATGAGTTCGGCCTCGAGATACCGCTGATTGCAATTCTGTGACCAGGCGAGTCCCTCGCGACTGGCCGCGCGGGCTTCGTGGAACGCGTGGGTTTTAGACCGGGCGCGGGCCAGAAGGAGCAATGCGTAGCTCAGGTGAAGGGTCTCTCCATCGGTGCGCAAGCGCGCCACCGATCGCTCGATCGATTCGACGCCGCGAGCCGTTCCTGCGCAGACGTGGAGCCAGCCCCGAAGGGCCTCCAGGACCACCTTGAGGTAGCGCTCCGAGAGGCGCCGCCACACGACGTCGGCCTCCGCGAGAAGCTCGGTGAGGCGGGCGAGGTCCTCGGATTCGGCCGCGATGATCGCCGCATAGGTGATGACGTAACCCAGCGTCATCAGATGGTCCAGGTCGACCGCGTATTGCAGGGCAGCTCGGGCCGTCTCGTCAGCCCGGCCAGCATCTCCGGCCCACAGCTCGATCCAGGCCAGCCGCACCAGGCAAACCGCTTTCGGGTCCTGGGCGTACAGCGCCAGATGCTGATCGCGATGGGACGCGTCATAGGCATCGATGGCGCCCTCGAGGTAGCGTTGTGATGCAGCAAGATCACCACGCCAGAACGCGCTGACGCCGAGCAGATATCGGCCCTCGGTCCTGGTGATCGGATCGTGACTCTCGTGATGCAAGAGTGCTTGACCGAGTTCGCTGCATTCATCGAAGCGGCAGCCCTGCAGGCGGGCAAGACCGAGGCCACGGAGAATCGGCGCGTCAACGATTCGCTGAAGCTTGCGGCAAAGCGAGAGCGCTCGCTCATAAAGCTGGTGCGCCGCCCTGGATCCGTATCCTTCGAGCGCAACGAGTGGTGATCCCAGCGCGATACGGATGTCGAGTTCAAGCGCATCCCGGTCGCGGGACGCCGGCAGCTCTGCGAGCAGGGACAGTGCTCGCCGATACATGGACACGGCTTCATCGAGGGCCGAGACCGTCACTGCCCGGGCTCCTGCCACGCGATAGCTATCGATGGCCGGTTCGACCATGCCGGCCTGGTCGTAATGCGCGGCCAACTGCGCGCTGGCCGCTTCGACCCCATCGCGGCTGCCAGCAGCGATCGCCTCGGCAACGACCCGGTGCAGTTGCCGTCGGCGCGCCGGGCTGATCATCTCCAGGGCAACCGCACGCAGCTTGTCGTGACTGAAATCATAATTAATTCCCTGATCGCGGATAATCCGTCGCCGCCAGAGCTCGTCGACGTGATCGACGAGTTCGAGCTCATCAAGACCGGTAGCAGCCACCATGAGATCGAAGGAGAACGACCGGCCGATGACAGCCGCCACCTCGGCCAGCCGCCGGGCGCCGTCCCTCAGTTGCCCCAGCCGGGCGCTTAGCAGCGCCCGCATCGTGGGTGTGAGCACCGCCCGATTCCCGTTCGCGGAGATCCCGACGCGCAGCGCTTCGATGACAAAAAGTGGATTACCTTCGGTTTCGCGCCAGAGTCGCGCCGCGAGTTTCGGATCAATCGCGTCTTCACCGCGGAGCGTCGCCGCGAGCATCGCGGTGGCGGCTTCGTCGAAACGTTCGAGAGATACGGTAGTAACTGCCTGATCGTGGGACAGGGCGTCGACGAGACCGACCAGTGCATGTTGCCGAGGAACCTCTTCCAAGCGTACCGTACCGACGACGAGCAGCGGCGTATGCCGTCCGCTGCGGACGACATATCCAATCAATTCGATGGTCTCGGCATCACACCATTGCAGGTCGTCGATGATCAGCAGCCGCGGGCGATCGCCGGCGACGATGGCCCGGCTCACGGCATCGAACAGGCGGTGCCGCTGAGTCGGGTCGCCCGAAGCGCCGGATTCGCGCGGTTCCGCGCCGCCGAGCAGTTCCGGGAGTAGCCGGGCAAGCTCGACCCGCCACACCGTGTCGAGCGTCTCGACAAAGCTTCGCATCGCATCGGACCTGAGCAGGTCGACAACGGGACCCCACGGCAATCTGCCCGCGGCCTCGTATGCGCGAGCCGATGCCACCGCGTATCCCTGTCCCCGCACATAGCGACCGAGTTCGAGGGCGAGTCGCGACTTCCCGATGCCCGGCTCCCCTGTCATCAGCAAGAGATGTGGCCCACCCTCGAGCGCGGTGCGCCATGTCTTACGGAGCTGCTTCCACTCGTCGTCGCGCCCGACAAATGGCGATTCGGCGACGGCTGGCGCGGGCTGCACGTCGTCATGTTCGTGCACGCCGACGCGGAGCTCCTGGTACAAGTTACCGATCATCTCGCCGGGCGACACCCCCAGATCGCGCTCGAGTGCCTCTGCATAGCGATGGTACGCACGCAACGCCGCGGCGCGTTGACCAAGCGCGATTTGCGCCTCCATTTGAATTCGAACGGCCGATTCGTCGGTCGGGTCGAATTCGATAATGCGTTGCGCCTGCCGCACCGCGGCCTTGTGATCGCCGCGCTCCATGGCCAGATCCGTCAGGCGCACAAGTACTTCATGTGCCTCGGCCCGAAGTTTCGCTCTCTCAGCCAGTACCCAGTCGTCATAGCACGCTGGTAACAGATCCCCCGCATAGAGGCGCGCGGCCAGCTCGAGATCACCCGTCGCGACAGCATTGCGAAATCTGATCACATCGACTCCGCTCGGGCCGCTCGCAATCCAGCCAACCGTCTCGTTGTCGGTCGCGATGAAATCCTGGAAATCGGGAAGCGCGTGACGGAACTCGTGGAGCAATTTTCTCAAGTTGGTGCGTGCCTGACTTTCATTTGAGTCCGGCCACAGTTCGAATGCGAGTCGCGAGCGGTGCTGTGCCTCTCTACGCAATACAATTAACGCGAGAAACTTTTGCAAGCGAAGAGCGTTGAAGGCCCTGAGACGCGTGCCGTCAAGGATGATCTCGACTGCGCCGAGCAGACGAACCTCCAGGCGCGTCGGCGCTTCGTCACCAATCGAGCTCGAGTCACCCGGCTTTTCGGTCCCCTGCTTGCGATCCAAAGCTGAAATCTCGCTACCATCCCAAGGACAAATGCGGAGCCCGGAGCACAGCGACGCGTTCAGGCAGCACTAACCCCGCCGTTACCGGCGCCGACCCGCATACAGCCACGTGACTGCATGTTACAACCGTCGACCCGCCCCCTGCAGGTCGACGGCCAGCATCAGTTCACAACACGGTGCGTACCGGACACCGTAAACCATTCACATCAATGCTATTTACATACCATTCGGTATGGTATAATTTGGACTGTATAAGCGGCTTCTTTACATGAACGTGTTTTTGATCATCGCGGCAGTTCTCTCCGCACTGACCTGCGCAATTCACGTCTTCGTCGGCGGACGCTTCATCGCCAGGCCGTTGTTAGATGCGAATCTCGCGGATGTACCCAAATTGACCAGCTACTATTGCTGGCACATCGTTTCCATCGTCCTGGCACTCATGCCCGTCGGTTTCTATATGGGCGCTGCCGGAACGGGTGGCCGCGAGCTGGTGCTGATGATGACGGTCCTCGCGGCGGCCTTTGCCGTTTGGAGCCTTGCGCTCGTCGTCTGGAAGCGCCAGTCCCCGCTTCGCTTGCCACAATGGGCTTTATTCTTGCCGATAGCGATTTTCGGATCGCTCGGACTGTGGCTCTGAGGTCGATGCGGCGCCTTACCCGAGCCGATTGGCTCGCACTCGGCTTACAAATCATCGCAACCGCAGGTCCGGGTGCGCTCACCATTGAACGTCTGTGTGAGAAGGCAAACCGCACACGCGGAAGCTTCTATCACCACTTCCACGATCATCAGGGCTATCTGGAGGCGCTCGTCGATGAGTGGCACCGCATCTTCGTCAAACGACCGATCGCGGAGTCGCGCAAGGGTGCGCCGCAAGAGAAACTGCGGCGGCTCAATCAACTCGCATCAGAATTGGATCCTCGTGTCGAAATCGGCGTTCGACGGCTGGCCGCCAGCAATTCCGGCGTGCGCTCCAAAGTCAGCCTGGTCGATGCAGAGCGACTGCGATACCTGGCTTCCTTATATCGGGAGGCGGGTTTGACCCAGAGAGTCGCCGATAAGATAGCAAGGCTCGAATACGCCGCATACGTCGGCAGTCAGGTTCTGTGGCCCGACGCCAGGCAAGCGCAAAGCGAAAGACTCGGCCGCTTTCTCGGTCAATTGGTGGCCAGTTACTATCAGCCGCGATAACGGAAGCAAGCGAGTACCGCTGCCTATTCCGGCGAATGCATCACAAACGCGGCTCACCTGTCAGAGAGGCGCTAAATGAAGGTCTCGAAAAAGCGACCGATCACCGGGCGGAAGGCATCCATGTCGACGAGGAAGGAATCGTGGCCCTTGATGCAGTCGAGCCTAATGAACTCGACGTTGGGGACGACCGCCTTCAAGCCCTCCGCCAGTTCCTTCTGCTGGTGCAAGGGAAAAAGGATGTCGGTCGTCACAGCGATGACCAGCGCGCGCTTCAGTTTGAGAATTGAGAAGCCGCTTTCGAGCGAGCCGCCGTACTCCGCGAGGTCGAAGAGATCCGAGGCGCGCGACAGGTAGAGATAACAGTTCGCATCGAATTGCCCGGTGAATTTGTTGGCATGATTCTCGAGGTAGCTCTCGACGGCAAAGTCACCGTAAAACGGATTCTCCGCGTGTTGCTCGAACGATATGCGCTCGCGGCCGAAACGTTGTTCCCATTCCTGGGGTGAGCGGTAAGTCATCATGCCGAGCTTCCTCGCGAGCCGCTGACCGGTGACCGGTGGATCGTCTGTGTCGTAATTGCCGTTTAACCACTTCCGATCCTTGGTGATCATTTCCCGTTGCAGCGAGCGCACGGCGATCGCGAACGGCGTTGCGCGGGTCGCCGACGAAATTGACAGCAAGCGGTCGCTCATTCCCGGATGGCGCAAGCAAAATCCCAGCGCGCTCATGCCGCCCATCGACGGACCTATAGTCGTGTGGACTTTTTCGAGCCCTAAGTGCTTGCACACCTCGTAACCACCTTCGGCGACATCCTCCAGCGTCAGCACCGGAAAATCGAGACGGTACCGTTCGCCGGTCGCGGGGTTGATGCTCGCGGGACCCGTCGAGCCGAAACAGCTGCCGAGCGAATTGATGCAGATCACGAAGTAGCGGTCGGTATCGAGCGGCAGGCCCGATCCGATCATGTCTTCCCACCAGCCGGCTGCCGGGTTTTCCGGTGACGACGCGGCGTGGGCAGACGGGGACAGGCCGGTAAATATGAGGATCGCATTGTCGCCTTTGCCCGAGAGCTCGCCCCAGGTCTCGTAGGCGATCTGCGGCGACTCGAGGAAGCCACCGCGGTGCATCGCGAAGCGGCCTTCGACCTGGCAGATCTTGGAGGGTTTGCTCATCCGTGGCTATCTCTTGGCATGCTTCAACAGGCGCCTTCGTTTTTGTTGCTGCCTCGGCGTCAGCTTGTTGCGCTTGCCCTTGTACGGATTATCCCCGGTCTTGAAGGAGATTCGTACCGGCGTGCCCTTGAGCTTGAATGCCTCGCGGAAGCGGTTAACGAGGTAGCGGCGATACGCATCCGGGAGTCTCTCGGTCTGGTTTCCGTGGATGACGATAACGGGCGGATTGCGGCCACCCTGGTGCGCGTAGCGCAGCCTGATACGGCGGCCCCGTATCTGGGGCGGCGCATGCGCGGTCACCGCATCCTGTAATTCGCGATTCAGATCGGCCGTTGGCAGATCGCGTGTGGCGGCAGAAAAGGCACGCTCCACGGCCGGCAACAGTTCTCCGACGCCGGTGCCATGCAATGCGGAGATCGTGAAGCGCTCCGCGAAGTCCAGAAATGGCAGGCGCCGGTCGAGTTCGTCCTTGACGTGGCGCCGGTCATCATGGCTCAGGCCGTCCCACTTGTTGATCGCGACCACGAGGGCGCGTCCACGTTCGACGGCAAGACCGATCAGGCTGGCGTCCTGCTCGGTGATGCCCTCCCGGGCGTCGAGCATGACGATGACGACCTGTGCGCGTTCCATCGCCTGCAATGCTTTGACGATGCTGAACTTCTCCACTGCGTCGTGTACTTTCGATTTGCGACGCATGCCGGCGGTGTCGATGAGTTCGTAACGCTTGCCGTCACGCTCGAACGGTACCGCGACGCTGTCTCGGGTCGTTCCGGGCTCGTCGTAAACGAGCAACCGCTCTTCGCCAATCAGGCGGTTGATCAGGGTCGACTTGCCGACGTTGGGCCGGCCGATCACCGCTACACGCAGCGCCTTCCCGTGCTTTTCTGTTGCGGCCGGTTCGGCGTCCGCCCGCTCGGTAAACGGCGCCAGGACCTCGTCCATCAGCGCAGCGATCCGGTCGCCGTGCGTCGCCGATATCACGACCGGCTCGCCGAGACCGAGCCGGTGAAAATCTGCAGCGACGATGTCGGACTCGAGCCCTTCGGCCTTGTTGACGGCGAGCCAGATTTTTCTTGCGTGTTTTCTCGCGAGTTCGGCGACGTGCTCGTCGGCGGCCGTCAGTCCGCTGCGGCCATCGACCATGACGATCGCCACGTCCGCCTCTTCCAGGGCGCGCATCGTCTGCTTGACCATCAGCTCGCGGATGCCGGCCTCGCCGCCCGCGACGCCGCCCGTGTCGACGACGAGATACGGTACCGGACCCAGCCTGCCGAAGCCGTACTGACGATCGCGCGTAAGGCCGGGATAGTCGGCGACGAGTGCGTCTCGCGTCCGCGTCAGGCGATTGAAGAGCGTCGACTTGCCGACATTGGGCCGACCGACGAGTGCGATAACGGGGAGCATTTCGTTTCGACCATTATTAAGAACCTAACTCATGATAGCGCGTGGCCGCACAGCGGCTTTTGCGGAATGAGATGCGAGGCTCCAGGACGCAAAATGCGGCTCACGGGGAATCATGAGATAGGTTCTAATTGTTTGCGCTGGCCGTTTCGGCCGGACGTTGCGGCACCCGTATCTCGAAAGCCGAGAGCGTACCCGACTCGCTTTGCACGTAGAGGCGTCCGCCGATCACGACCGGTGCATGCGAGATCATGCCCTTGCCGACACGTCTCCGTGCGACCGGCCTGCCGTCGAAGTTGTTGAAGAAGTGGACGTAGCCTTCAAAATCGCCGACGACGACGGCCGTGCCGAACACGACCGGCGCCGTCGGTTCGCGTCGCAACAGAGCTTCCTGGCGCCACACGTCATTGCCGTTTCGCCGCAGCAACGCAATGAGCTCGCCCTGCTCGCCGACCATGTAGACGTTGTTCCAGTCAGCGGCAAGACCCGACAGCCCGGATAACTCCCGCGCCCAAAGTACCTGTCCCGACTCAACGGCCAGCGAGGCGACGCGGCCGTTATAGCCGGTCGCATACACGTCCTGGCCGACGACGGCCATCGTGCCGTCGACGTCAGCCAGGCGGTCGAGGTCGGAGCGCCCCGACGGCGGCGTGAGGATGGCTTCCCAGTGCTCTGTGCCATCGTCGACGTTTATCGCCAGGAGTCGACCGTTGTCGAAACCGGCAATGATCGTCGAACCGACGATGATCGGCGGCGCCGAGCCGCGCAATGTCAAGGCCGGGAGGCTTTTCTCGATCGACCAGCGTTCCGTGCCGTCGAAAGCGGAATAAACGCGCAATCTGCCGTCGATGGTGTAGACGACAACGGAATTATTGCCAATCAGCGGCCGCGCCAGTGATTCTGCGGCGATGTTGATCCGCCATACCTCGGCGCCGTCCTCGGCGGACAGCGCGATGAGGTCACCGTCGTATCCCGCGACAACGACGATGCCGCCACCGACACCGGGACCCGCCGACAATACGGCGTCGACGTCCGTCCGCCAGATCCGTTTGCCGTCCTGCGGATCGTAGGCGGTCACCTTGCCGTCATAGGATGCGGCGTAGACACGATTGCCGTCGCCCGCGGGGCTCAGTGCGATGCGCAGAAATTCCGTACCGTCGCCGACCTTGGTCGACCAGACACGCCGGACGTCGAGTGTCTCCTCGAAGTCCAGAAGCTCGGCGGGGCCGAGCTCCTCGTCATCGTCGCCGAAAATGCCGCAACCGGCTATCGCGGTCGCGGCGAGAAAGACGAGCGCCATGCGATGCACGGGCGGCGGCGGCCTCGGCGTTCCGGCCCGCTGCGATATCGCGGAAATCATCGTTCCGTTCCGGTCTCCGGCGCGGCGTCATCCGGCGGCGCGGGTTCTGCCGCCTGTCCGGCTGCATCCGCCGGTTCGTCGATTTCGCCCGCATCATCTGGCGGGTCGTCGCCGGCCGAGGCCTGCGCCGGCTCCGTCGGATCCGGCAAATCGTTGAGTTTCAGACGGATGAGGTTGTTGTCGATGGTGCGCAGATTGCGGCTTTCCTCGAGTGCGGCCCGGTAGGCCCGTTCGGCCTCCGCGTAATTGCCTGCGGCGGCATAGGCATCGCCTAGTATCTCGTTGTAACGCGCCGCGAAGCCGCCTTCGACATGGTCTTTCAGCAGCGCGACGACGTCAGCGGGTTTGTCCTGATACAGCAGGATCTTGGCGAGTCGCAGCCGCGCGACCATCTGGATCTCTTCGTTCCTGCCCGTCGCAAGAACCTCGCGGAGCGTGTCGGCTGCATCCTGATCCCGGCCTTTGTCCATGTACAGCCTGGCCATCGCCAGGCGAGCCTGGTCCGGGTACACCGTGCGCTGATAATTCGTGTAAAGATCATGCGCCGCGGCTTCCGCTGCCTCGGCGTTGCCGTCACCAACGGCAGCCATGAGTTCTTCGTAGCGGTTCGATGCGTTCACCTGTGTCGACTGGATGCTCGATTGCCACTGATTCCAGCCGAAGATCGCCGCCACGCCGAGCACGACGCCGGCAATCACGAAGCGGCCGTTTTCAGCCCACCACGCCCTTAGCTCTTCAATTTGTTCCTTTTCGGATCGATCGTTCACAGTATCTTCCAGATTCTCACTTCAAAAGTGCCGGCCCAGCGTTTCGGCGAGCTTGTCGAGCGGCACTCTCGTTTGAGCCTCGTCGCCGCGCAATGGTTTCAAGCCAGCCTCGCCCCGGGCTATCTCGTCCTCGCCAAGAATGACGGCGAAAGTCGCGCCGCTCTTGTCGGCCCGCTTGAGCTGTGACCTGAAATTGCCGCCGCCGAGGTTCAGCTCGACCCGCACGGCCGGCAATGCATCCCGGAGCTTTTCAGCCAGCTCGAAACCGCAACCGACAGCCGCCTCTCCGACTGCCACGATATACACGTCCGGCTCGTCGAGCCGCGGCTTGCCGCCGCAGGCCTCGTACAGCGCCACCAGTCGTTCGATGCCCATTGCCCAGCCGATCGCCGGCGTCGGCCGCCCGCCGAGCTTCTCGACCAGGCCATCGTAGCGCCCGCCTGCGCATACGGCACCCTGTGCGCCGAGCGCGTCGGTCAGCCACTCGAACACCGTGAGATTGTAGTAGTCGAGCCCGCGCACCAGGCGGGGATTGACGACGTACGCTATCCCGGCGGCATCCAGCAGCGATTGAACGCCGGCGAAATGCCTCGACGATCGCTCGTCGAGGAATTCGAGCATCACCGGCGCCTCGGCAATCAATCCCTGCATTTCCGGGGCTTTGCTGTCCAGGATCCGTAGCGGGTTGGTACCGAGGCGGCGAATACTATCCCTATCGAGCCTGCTTTTCACGGCCGAAAAGTAGCCGACCAGCTCCTCGCGGTAGCGCGCGCGTGTGTCTGCATTGCCGAGACAGTTGATTTCGAGGCTCAGGTGGGAGAGACCGATTCGCTGCCACATGCGCGCGCAAAGGATGATGAGTTCGGCGTCGACGTCCGGTCCCTCGTAGCCGATCGCCTCCACATCGAACTGGTGGAATTGTCGATATCGGCCTTTTTGCGGCTTTTCGTAGCGGAACATCGGCCCGGCCGTCCATAATTTCTGCCGCTGGTTGTAAAAGAGTCCGTTGTTGATGCCCGCACGGACCATGCTGGCAGTCGCTTCCGGGCGCAGGGTCAGGCTCTCGCCGTTGCGGTCGTCGAAGGTGTACATTTCCTTCTCGACGATATCCGTGTCCTCGCCGATGGAGCGACTGAAGAGTTCCGTGTACTCGACGAGCGGCAGGCGAATTTCGCGATAGCCGTACGATTCGACGACATCCCGCACGATCATTTCAAGGTAACGCCAGGTACCACAGACATCCGGCAGGATGTCGTTCATGCCACGTACGGCTTTAGGCTTCACTGCACTTCGTCCCCGGCACGGCGTCACTGTCGCGCCCCGTTTGGATCGGTGATCGCATCTTATCGGCTGTGAATCGTGAGCCTGGCCATGCGGCCCCGCCGGGCAGTATCCGGAATCGGATAGTCCCTCCCCTCGACGGCGATGCTCACGTTGTCACTGGCGCCAAGGACAACCTCGAGTGGTTCGTCTCCCGCAAGCGTGACTACCCGGCCCTCAGTGCCGAGGTCGAAGAAAAGACTGCGGCCCGCAGCATCCCTGACCTCGGTCCAGCAATCACCCGAATAGACGAGCTCCACGTTGACCTGCGGCACGAGCATTGACGCGGCTTCCTGAGGCACCGTTGCGGCAACCGCCGTCGCCAGGGAAGCGGTTTCGGTGGCGAGCGCGGTCTCGACCCGGTCAGGTAACGGCACCGACTCGCTCGCCGCCGCATCGACCGGTTCGGGTTCCGCC
>JBFHXJ010000066.1:0-23468 GCA_041598995.1 Woeseiaceae bacterium
CGACAGGATCCTGGTCGTCGGAGTTCGCGACGAAACGGGGCATCCGAGCACCGATCCGCATCGTCAGCAGAGTTTCCCCAGTTTCACGCAAATTGCCGGCTACATGCTCGACACATTATTCCTGGATGGGCTGTACTCAGACCTGGAACGCATGATTCGTATCAATCAGCTCGTCGATGCGGTGCCGCCAGCCCGACGTAATGGGGTGCTGGCACGGATGCGACCCATCGATACGATGATCATCGTTCCGAGCAAGGATCTGCGCGCGATAGCCTATAAACACAGGCGCGAAATGCCGCTGCCGCTACGCGCATTACTGCGTGGCATCGGTGGTCGCAACCACAATGAAAACAGACTGTTGAGTTTCCTGCTATTCGAACAGGCCTACACACGGGAACTCATAGAGCTCGGTTATAACGACGCCATGTCGCAAAGGGATCAGCTGCTTGATTTTATTACCGGAAAGAAAGTGCCGAGATTGACCGCGCCGGACTGGATTACGCAGGACCTCACGGATCTGCGGCAGACGTGGCCGGGGTACTGACACCGTTCACAGCAGGAAGATGGCACCGAGCCCCAGAAACGACATGTAACCGATGACGTCCGTGATCGTCGTCAGGACGACACCGCCCGCGAGTGCCGGGTCGATTTTCATGCGCTTCAGCGTCAGCGGCACGACGAAGCCGGCGAGCGCCGCGACGAACAGATTGATGATCATTGCCGCGGCGATAACGCCGCCGATTCGCCAGTCGCGGAACCAGACATAGGTCGCCACTGCCACCACCGAGGCCCAGGCGATGCCGTTCAACAAGCCGACCATCGATTCCTTCTGCAGAATACCGGCCATGTTGGTCCGATCGATCTGCCCCAGGGCAATTGCCCGCGTGGTGACCACGAGCGACTGGCTGCCGGCGACACCACCCATGCTCGGCACGACCGGCATCAGCACGGCGAGCAACACGATCTTGTCCAGCGTCGTCTGGAACAGATCCACGACGGCGGCTGCGACAAAGGCGGTCATGAGATTGACGCCCAGCCACAGCGCACGGCGTCGCGCGCTTTTCACGACCGGTGCAAACATGTCGTCTTCCTCGTCGAGGCCGGCTGCTCCCATCAGGGAGTGTTCCGCCTCATCGCGAATGACGTCGACGATATCGTCGATCGTGATACGGCCGACCAGCCGATTGTCGTCATCGACCACCGGCGCCGAAAGCAGGTCTCGATTCTCGAATTCCCATACGACCTCCTCGGACGGCGTGTGCGCCGGAATCGGCTGAATGTCGGTCGACATCGCGTCGGCGACGGACTGTCCTGGATCGAGGGTCAAAAGGCGCGACAGAAACAGCGAGCCGAAATACTCGTTATCGCGATTGACGACGTATATCGCGTCGGTGCCGTCGGGAATCTCGCCGCGCGCTTTCAGGTATCGCAGCACGACCTCGAGCGTGACGTCGGGTCGCACAGTGACGATATCGACGTTCATCAGGCCGCCCGCCGAATCCTCGCCGTAAGACATCACCGCATCCAAACGTTCGCGTTCCTGCTGGTCCAGCGAACGAAGGACTTCCTGAGTCAGCGTTTCCGGCAAGTCGACAAGCAAATCGGCAAGATCGTCCAACTCCATACCGCCGACGGCGATTTTGAGTTCCTCTGCAGGCATTCCCTCGATCAGTCCGTCGCGAACCTCGTCCGCCAGTTCGACCAGTACGTCGCCTTCGAGCTCGGGATCGACCATCTCCCAGATCACGGCTCGTTCTCGCAGAGGGAGTGATTCGAGCAGCCGCGCGAGTTCCGACGGATGCAGACTGCGGATCAGCATGCGAGCGGAACGCATTCCGCCACTGTCGAGTTTCTCGCGGAGTAGTGAAAGATTTGCTTGTGTGTGTTCTCTCGCAGCCATTGTGCGGACCCCTGCGACGATCGAGGCGCATTCTAGCTCGAAAACTGTGCTAGCGGGCCCGCGGAATCGCTGGCCGAGAAATACCCGATTCGCTTCCCGGCTTTCGGCTCAGCTCGCGCCCCGCATTGACTCCTGGTCGCCGACGGCGGCAGGTTGCGGGAGCTCGTTGTGGATCTTGTGGACCGGTTCGTGCGTCTGCTTGAGCGCCGTTGCCAGTTTCTCGGTCATGTACACCGACCGATGCAGGCCGCCGGTACAGCCGAGCGCGACAGTGAGGTAACTCCGATCAAAGCTGACATATTTGGGAATCCAGGCTTTGAGGAAAGCGAGAATATCCTCGTACATCTGCGTGAAATCGGGCTGTGCATCGAGGAATGCGGCGACGGCGGTGTCACATCCCGTGAGGCCACGCAACTCGGGATTCCAATACGGGTTGGGAAGACACCTGAGGTCGAAAACGAAATCGGCGTCTGCCGGGATTCCATGCTTGAAACCGAATGATTCGATCAACACCGAGAGCATATTGTTCTTGCGGCGGTCAACGCGCTCGCGAATCGCGTCGGCCAGTTCATAAACGCTCGTGCGGGACGTGTCTATGATCAGGTCGGCAGCATTGATGACCTGCCCGAGCAGCTCGCGCTCAGTTGCAATCGCATCGCGCAGCTCGGTTCCCTTGACCGCAAGAGGGTGCCGCCGCCGGGTTTCACTGTATCGTTTGAGGAGAATATCGTCGCTTGCCTGCAGAAACAGAATATCGGTCTGTACATTGCTCTGCTGCAAATCGGCAATCAGGCCGGGAAGCGCCTCGAGATCGCGTAGCCGGTTCCGCGCGTCGACACCAACCGCGATCCGGGTAGCACCTTGTTCGTCCGTTTGAGAAACCTCATCAAGCAACGATTTGAGGAGCGCTGCCGGCAAGTTGTCTATGCAATAGTAGCCGAGATCTTCCAGGGCGTGGAGCGCGACGGACTTTCCGGAACCGGACATGCCGCTGACGACGATCAGGCGTTTTTTGTCGCTCATCGCCCGAGCAATTTGCGACCCGGTTCGTGTTGACCCGCCATCAAGGCGTCATACAGCTCACTGCTGCTCTTGGCGTTCCGCAATCTCGCCCGCAATGCTTCGTCGCGAAGAAATTCGGCAATGTCCTCTATCTCGGCATGAACGGCCGCATCGATCTCCGATGGCACCATGAGTCCGAACACGAGATCGACGTCCTCGCCGTCGATGGCATCGAAATCCACCGGTTCGAGGAGCTTTATTAGCGCACCGGTACTCTGTTTGACCCCCGCCACGCGACAGTGTGGAAAGGCGATGCCCTTATCGAGCGAGGTACAGCCGAGCCTTTCCCGCTCGATGAGTTTGGCAAACGCTTCTTCGTTAGAGATATCCGGGTTCGTTCGGGTGAGCAGTTCGCTGAGGATTTCCAGGCAATGCTTTTTGCTGCGCGCAGTCACGTTGCACAGAACGTTGTCGGGTTGAATGATGTTTTCGAGGATCATTGTGGTGCACTGGTTTGCGACAGGCGCCGGGCGAGCATGAGGCAACCGCACATAATCCGGCGGAATGCCTCTGCCAGGAAATCAGTATCTTTGCTCAGCCGTAATTTCTCTTCTGGGAGTCCCGAGCGTGATGGTCCACAAGTTTTTCTTTGTGTTTCTTTATTTGGCGATCCAGTTTGTCGACAAGCCCGTCGATTGCGGCATACATATCGTCTTCAGTTGCATCGGCATAAATTTTGCCGCCATTCACACTCACCGTTGCTTCTGCCTTATGTCTTAATTTCTCCACCGTCAAAATACAATGCACGTCTGTAACATAGTCAAAATGTCTGCCGATCTTCTCCAATTTATTTGCTACATACTCTCTCAGTGGTGCGGACACTTCGACGTGATGTCCGGTAACGCTAAGCTGCATGATGTTCTCCTGCGATCAATATTTTTGACGAGACATTCCGGCATAGCCGGAAGACTGCTGTGTCCCTGATGTTACTGCATCGTCGGTTTACGGACCTCCTCGTTGCTCTGGCAACAGTTTCATTATCTATTTTCGTTTTCTCACTTTTCTTTCGCTTGATGAAGGTATCTTCATCGCCTCGCGGTATTTCGCAACGGTCCGACGTGCGACGTTTATACCTTTGTCTGCAAGCATTTTTGCAATCTTGCTGTCACTCAGCGGCTTGGCGGGATTCTCGCCGCCGATGAGTTTGCGAATCTTTGCCCGTACGGAAATCGATGACTGGTCTTCGCCGTCAACCGTGGACAGGTGGCTGGAGAAAAAGTATTTGAATTCAAAGACACCGCGCGGCGTATGCATGTATTTGTTCGTAGTAACTCGCGAGATGGTCGATTCATGCATGCCAATCGATTCGGCAACGTCTCTCAATACTAGCGGCTTCATGGCCTCGTCGCCATGCTCGAGGAACTCTTTTTGCCGCGACACAATACAGGTCGCCACCTTCATCAGGGTTTCATTACGGATTTCCAGGCTGCGCACCAGCCAGCGCGCCTCCTGCAATTGCGTGCGCAACGCGGCATGATTGCCATTTCCCCGGAGCAGTTTGGCATATTGCTGATTGACAGACAGGCGCGGAATACCGGAGGAACTGATCTCGACCTGCCATCGGTTATCGACCTTGCGCACGAATACGTCGGGAACGATGTATTCGGGCGCCGCCGGACTCACCGCCAGTCCGGGTTTCGGATTGCAGCTCCTGACCAGCGCGATTGCCTGGTCGAGATCCGCCTCGGAGGTCCGCAGGCTTCTTCGCAATTCACCAAATTCCTGACTGGCAATGAGATCGAGGTGATCCTGTGCGAGGCGGATCGCAAGACTGAGCCCGGGCGTGGAGGCCTCCAGCTGCCTGAGCTGCAACACGAGGCATTCTGAAAGCGAACGCGCGCCAATCCCGACCGGGTCGAGCCGCTGTACCTTCTTAAGCGCGGATTCGATCTCCTTCCGCGACACGCGGACCTCGGGGTCGAACGATTCCTTGATATCCTCGGGATCGACGATCAGGTATCCATCATCGTTGATCGCATCGATCAGTGCCTCGCCGATCATTGCCTCACGCGGACCGAAATCTTCCAGTTCCAGCTGCCAAAGCAAGTGCTCGCGCAACGATTGCCCGCTCGTGTCGGCATAATCGTTGATCGGGCGTCCTTCGCTGTACGTACTGCCATCACGCCCACGATCTGCCGATGCGGTGTGCCAACTGTCCTCGGCCTTGATCGTTTCTATTTCGGAAACCGTATCATTGCTGGTCTTCGGCACATCCGGCAGGTCTTCCATCTCCAGCATGATGTTTTCTTCGAGCGCGTCCTGAATCTGCGCATTGAGATCGAGCACCGGCAATTGCAGCAGTCGGATAGCCTGCTGCAGTTGCGGCGTCATCGTCAGCGTCTGGACGTGCTTTAATTGCAGTGAAGGTTTCAGCATGGATGGATCTTGTCCTGAATCGTTTCGCCGCCCATCTTGTCCGGCGAATTCCCGGGTCCCGCAGATTGCATCGGGCAGACGGTGTTCGTGCGATTCTGACTCAGAGTCTGAACTCCTGTCCGAGATACACTTCCCGAACGTGCTGATTTTCCAGAATCTCCTCCGGAGATCCTGCGGCGATCTGGCTTCCGTCGTTCAGTATATAGGCTCTCGAGCAAATTCCGAGGGTTTCCCTTACATTATGGTCAGTGATCAGTACGCCGATCTCGCGTTCACATAAGTGTCTGATTATTCTCTGAATATCGAGAACGGAAATCGGATCGACGCCGGCGAACGGCTCGTCGAGCAGGACGAAGCGAGGATTGGCGGCCAGCGCCCTGGCGATCTCGACGCGGCGCCTTTCGCCGCCGGACAGGCTGATGCCGAGGCTCGTTCGAACATGGCCGACATGCAGCTCGTCGAGTAACTGATCAAGCTCCTGCTCGCGTCCGGCCCGGTCGAGTTCCTCACGGTTTTCGAGAATCGCGAGTATGTTCTGCTCGACCGTTAATTTGCGGAATATCGACGCTTCCTGCGGCAGATAGCCGAGGCCCAATGCAGCCCTGCGGTGCATCGGCAAGTAGGTCAGGTCCTGACCATCGAGGAGAATCCGACCGCGGTCGCACGCGATCAGGCCGACGATCATGTAAAAAGCCGTGGTTTTTCCGGCGCCGTTCGGGCCCAGGAGGCCAACGACTTCGCCACTGGTTATTTCGAGCGAGATTCCTTTGACAACTTCGCGAAATTTGTAGCGCTTGGAAATATCCTGAACGCTAAGAATGCTCACCCGAAAAAATCTCCGGTTCGATCAGGTACGCCGACGTCATTATCTTCCGGTACGGACTCTGCCGGCGGCTCCTCGTCCTGCGGCGCCACGGCGTTGTCCTGAGTCTCTTCGGACGGCGACACCGTTGCGGCTGGTGTATAGATAATCCTGACTTTCTCGTCTCCCTCGCCACTCGATTGCGCGTTGATGCGCTGCTCTCTTATGTTGTAGACGAGGTAATTGCTGGAAATCTGGTTGCCTCCCTCGGTAATGACGGCCTGCTCCGAAAATGCGACGATACCTGTATCGAAATTGTATTCGAGGCGCCCTGCTTCCGCGTAGGTAACCTTGTCGCTGCCCGGTCGCCGCATCTCGAATGAGGCGGGCGATCCGGTAATCGTGGCGAATCGAAGCTGGTGACCGGCAAACCTGAGGTCCGCCGTGTCGCTCTCGATGTGACCGTTTTCCGTATCTATGACGACGTTGCCGGCAAAATGCCAGACACTGTCTTCGAAATCGAGCTTGCTGGCGCGACCTTCATCAGCCTCGATACCGATACTGCCCTGTGTCAGTCGCAGGCCGCTAAACATCAGCATGGAACTCTTGCCGTCGTAATCCGTCGAGTCGGCATCGAGCGAGATCGGTAGCCTCAGGTCGCTGATCTGTGCGTGCACGATGTTACCGAGGAGCATAGCGCTCAGTGCCGCGCCTGCGCAGCGCAGCAAGAATCCCGGCCGGAAAATGTTTGCATCGTACATTTTCCCTTGCAGGCCTTTAGGGAACGAATTTGCCGCTGACATTGGATCTCAATTGCAACTGGTTTTCCTGCAGCAATGCTAGCATGCCGGTCGCTGTCAGACTGCGCGAGCCAATGCGTATCTGCACCCGACTGTCCGTCTCTGCTCTGTATGCCATTGGTTCAATATCCAGGTGTGGGGTCCGAATCTCCGTGACCTGTCCCTCAAATCCCGCATTGCTGACCGCAATCACGTGGCCGCTGAGTCTGACCAGGCGCTGGTCGTTGCTTATCGTCGCTTCGTCGGCATTGATCGTCCACGGCACCTCCGAACCCGCCGAATAATTGATTTGCACATTTTGCATGGCAATTTCGTTGTTGACCTTCTGTTGCACAAAATCGGCTGCTATCTCATACAGCAAGCGACCGTCCGTATCGGTCCCCAGAATCCGCGCCGACTTCAGGTAAAAGCCCTCCAGCGTACCATTTGACACCGCTTCCGTGGTTTCCGTCGATCGCAAGGAGCGGGCCATGTACCACGTTCCGGATGCGATAAACAGCAACACGATAAATGTTGAAACGTTTCGCGCGTTCATTCGCAATTGTCTTCAATCTTCCGCCGCGACGCGAGGATCAGGTCGCAGATCTCTCTAACAGCACCCTGCCCGCCACTAGCGATCGTGGTCAATGCGCATTCCGCCTTCACTTCGCTAACCGCATTCGCTACGGCGATTGCAAAGCCCGCGTAGCGTAACAATGGGATATCGGGCACGTCGTCGCCGACATACGCTGCATTTCTCGCCTCGACACCAAGGGCGTCGATGAGCCGCTCAAATGCGACAACCTTGTCGTCGCAGCCGAGCATCACATGCCGCACACCAAGCTCTGACATTCTTTTTTCGACGGCGTTCGATCGCCTGCCGCTGATTACCGCGACTTTCATGCCCGCATCGATGAGGCGACGGATGCCGAATCCGTCCTGGGTATGGAATACTTTCGATTCCTTGCCGTCATCCGACATTGAGATACGGCCATCGGTAAGGACCCCGTCAACGTCGAATACGACCAGCTCGAGATTCCTAGGAATGTCTCGCCCTCCAGCCGATTTCACATCACGCCCGCATGGAAAAGATCATGGATGTTCAGCGCACCCACGAGTATGCCGTCATCGTCTTCGACGAGGAGCGCCGTAATCTTGTGTTCCTCCAACGTGTGCACCGCTTCGGCCGCCATCGTTTCAGGCCTGACCGTGATGCAATCGCGATGCATGATCTCGCCGATTTTCGTTTCGTGCACGTTGATGCCGGCATCCAGTGCCCTTCGCAGGTCGCCGTCCGTAAAAATGCCGAGTATGCGGCGATCGCTGTCAACGATAGCCGTCATACCCAGACTTTTCTGCGACATTTCAACGAGACTGTCGCGCAGGCTGACGTCGGTTCTGACGGCGGGAATCTTGTCTCCGGTGCGCATGACATCCTCGACTCTCCGAAGGTGGATCAAGTGTTTACCCAGGCTGCCGCTCGGATGCGACAGCGCGAAGTCCTGTTCGGTAAATCCGCGACTTTCGAGTATCGCGACGGCCATTGCGTCACCCATCGCCAGCGTCGCGGTCGTGCTGGCCGTCGGCGCGAGATTCAGGGGGCATGCCTCCTCTCTGACACTTACGTCAAGGTGAACGTTTGCCGCGTTGGCGAGCGTAGAGCCCGGGCTGCCGGTCATGGAAATCAGTTTCGCGCCCATGCGTTTTACAAGCGGCAAGATCGTCACGACTTCCTGAGTTTCGCCAGAGTAGGAAACGGCTAGCAGCACGTCATTTTCGGTAATCATGCCGAGGTCTCCGTGACTGGCTTCTGCCGGGTGCATGAAGAATGATGGCGTCCCGGTACTGGCGAGCGTCGCCGCGATCTTGCGGGCAATGTGACCCGACTTGCCCATTCCTGTAACTACGACCCGGCCATTCGTATTGAGGCAAAGCCTGCAGGCCGCGGCGAATGAGTCGTCAATGCGGGATTTCAGCTGCTCTACGGCGGCCGATTCTATGCTCAGGACTTTCTGTGCAAGCAGAAGCAAGTCTTTGGTAGAGGTGTCCTTCAAAGGCGGGCTCCAATAGGACGCGAACGCGAATTCTAGCCCGGAAGTAGTTGCCGGCTAAACGTTTTGCACGATGACATAAGCCTGATATGCCGCGTAGGCAACGATCAGCCCAAATCCCTCGGCGCGCGTGATTTGCCCTCTGCCTTCGTACTCGTAGGTCATCGCGAAAAGCACCAGCGTGAATGCGACCATGACGAAAATGTGCAGCGAGAGTACCGACTGAGGCAACGCTGCCGGCTGAATCGACGCGGCGACGCCGATGACCGCCAGCATATTGAAGATGTTGGAGCCAACAATGTTGCCGATCGCGAGGCCGTACTCGCCGCGGAACGCGCTGACCGCTGAAACTGCCAGTTCGGGGAGGCTTGTCGCAATCGCTACCAGCGTAATGCCGATCACGACCTCGGATACGCCGAGCGCCTTGGCGATTTCGATCGCGCCATCCACCATCAATTCGGCGCCGGCCAGCAGCGTGCCGATGCCGACGATAAGCCAGAAAATTGCCAGCCGCATGCTCATATGTCGCGGTATCTCGGCATCGAACTCCATCTGCAGCGGATCGGTGGCTGACGAGCGAATGCCGAGTCGCGACAGCCAGATCATGACGATGACGAGTCCCGCCAACAAGACCAGACCATCTTCGCGGCTCAGGTGCGAGTCGAGGAACAACGACACCGTCAGCAGAGAAACGGCGAGTAACGCCGGCATCTCGCGTCGCAGGGTCGCCGACTTCAGCTCGACAGGGCGAAACAACGCCACCACGCCCAGCACCAGCCCGATATTCGCGATATTGGAGCCGATGGCGTTACCGATGGCGAGGTCGGACTCATCGCGCAGTGCGGCGACGAGAGAGACGAGGATTTCCGGTGCCGACGTGGCAAGCGCCACGATGGTGAGGCCGATCAGCAGTGGAGGAACACCGAGATTGCGGGCCGTGGCGGCCGCTCCGTAGACGAATCGGTCGGCGCCCCAGATCAAGAGCAGCAAGCCGACAATTACTTCGAACGCATTGCCAAGCATATATCAGGTATTCAGGTTGTAAGATCCGGTTGCTCGCCGTCTTGTATCAGAGGTCTGCGCAGCGCTTTGCACGGTTGTCCCATTTGGGATGCCAATCATACACAATGGCCGGCGGCAATGTTTTGTTACACTGCGCGCCTTTCAGGAGCTTCGGAGCAAGGCGAATATGGACCCCGCAGAAATCAAGGCCCTGATCGACGACGGTCTTCCGGGTGCCGAGGTTGAGGTGTGGAGTGACGACAATACGCATTATGCGGCGCTGGTGATATCGGAGGTTTTTGCCGGACTGCGGCCGCTGGCGCGTCACCAGCGCGTTTACCAATGTCTCGGTAACAGGATGGGTAACGAGATTCACGCGATGTCGATACGTGCCTACACGCCCGAAGAGTGGCGCGAGCGGGAGTCCGCCGGGTAGTGGACAAGCTGCTCATCAGCGGCGGCAAGCCGCTTCAGGGTTGCGTCTCGATATCCGGCGCCAAGAATGCTGCATTGCCGATTCTCGCGGGCACGCTGCTTGCGACCGAGCCGGTGGTGATCCGCAACGTGCCGCAGCTCAAGGATGTGGCAACGACGATTACCTTGCTGCAGAGCATGGGTGCGCAGGTCACCTTCGATGAAAAGCTCGCGGTCGAGGTCGATAGCAGCTCGGTAACGGAGCGCCGGGCACCCTACGAGCTCGTCAAGACGATGCGCGCATCGATACTCGTATTAGGACCGCTCCTCGCACGTTATGGTGAAGCCGACGTTTCCCTGCCCGGCGGATGCGCGATAGGCACGCGACCGGTGAACCTGCACGTGCAGGGCCTCGAAGCCATGGGGGCCAGGATTACGGTTGAACGGGGATTCATTCGCGCAAGAGCGGATCGCCTCAAGGGCGCTCGTATCTCGTTCGAGACCGTCACGGTGACGGGTACCGAGAATCTCATGATGGCCGCGGCGCTCGCCGAAGGTGAGACCATTCTCGAGAATGCGGCGCAGGAACCGGAAATCAGCGACGTGGCAGATTTTCTGAATGCAATGGGCGCAAGAATTTCGGGAGCAGGCAGCGGGGAAATCAGAATAGAAGGTGTGGAAAGACTCCGCGGCGCCGATTACGTGGTCATGCCGGATCGTATCGAGACCGGCACCTACCTGGTCGCTGCGGCGATCACAGGTGGAAAAGTGCGGCTGACTGACGCCGCGCCGTGGAGCCTCAAGGCGGTTGCCGAAAAACTCGAGGAAGCCGGCGCCGAGCTCCAGGCAGGTAGCGACTGGATCGAGCTCGACATGCACGGCCGGCGACCGAGGGCGGTTGACATCGTTACCGCACCGTACCCGGGCTTTCCCACTGACATGCAGGCGCAGTTCTGCGCCTTGAACGCGATTTCTGAAGGCGTCGGCACAGTGACGGAAACCATTTTCGAGAACCGCTTCCAGCACGTGCTCGAACTGCAGCGCATGGGCGCCGACATCCGAATCAAGGGAAACCGCGCGATCTGCCACGGTATCGATACACTCGCGGCGGCGCCGGTCATGGCGACCGACCTGCGCGCGTCAGCGGGGCTCGTGCTCGCGGGCCTCGCGGCGAGCGGTCAAACACTCGTCGACCGCATTTACCATATCGATCGCGGTTACGAACGAATCGAGGAAAAACTCGCAACGCTCGGCGCTGTGATCAGGAGAGTGCCCAGTTAGCCGACAGGCTTTTCAATTATCCGTGGCGAATTCGGGCCGCTCGGCGACAGTGAGCATGGCGGTAAAGCGATTCCCGTCACGCCAGCATTCGACTTCGACCGTTTCGCCGGGGTTCATTCTCGCCGTAAGCAGCAGTGCCTGCTGGCGCGAGCGAATCGGCTCACCATCGATGGCTAGTATCACATCGCCGGATCGCAGTCCGGCCGTGGCCGCCGGCCCGCCGTTCAACACCGAACTCAGAAGAATACCGACATTCGGATCGAGTCCCAGCGCTGCCGATTCCGCTCGGCTCAATTCGTCCGGACGCAGACCGAGCCAGCCGCGTATGACGCGGCCGTGTTTCTTTATCTCTTCGACGACGCCGCGAACCAGGTCGACGGGTATGGCGAAACCAATCCCCTCTGTTCCTGCATCCTGGGCAAGAACGGCGGTGTTTATGCCCACCAGTTCGCCCCTGCTGTTGATGAGGGCGCCGCCAGAATTCCCTTCGTTGATGGCCGCATCGGTCTGGATGAAGTTCTCGAACGTCAGCAGTCCCAGCAGGCCGCGACCCGTCGCGCTGACGATGCCCTGGGTAACCGTCTTGCTGAGGCCGTACGGATTTCCGATTGCCAGCACCACGTCGCCGATTCGCAACTGGTCCGACCTGCCGAGCGGGATGGCCGGCAACGGTCCGAGGTCGACCTTGAGAACCGCAAGGTCCGTTTCGCGGTCGACGCCGATGATATCGGGGTTCGCGATCCGACCGTCGGACATCTGGAGGCGAATCTCCGTCGCATCGGCGACGACATGATAGTTCGTCACCAGGTAGCCTTCGCTGTCGATGACCACGGCCGATCCAAGGCTCGTTTTCAGGAGGAATCTGTCGGATCCTCCGGCAGTGTCGTTGGCGGCGACGAGTCGCCGCGTATAGATGTTGGCGACGGCGGGCCCGGCGATGTCGACGGCGTCGGCGTAGCTCGCCGGCGGCCCGGAGACCGGGCCCCTGGCCGGGTCCAGGGCGGGCAGTAACTGCGGTCGAACGAGGACGATGACGAAGGCTGCGGCGAGCCCGACCACGACCGACTGCACGAGGAATATCAATACCGGTTTTAGTCGTTCCAAGGTGCCACCGCAAAGTGTTCAATCGCTCGTTTTCCTGGTCGCGGAGGGCGACTCGACACCGTTATACTGCCTAGCCAATTTTGTACGGCCGCGTGTATAATCCGCCACTGATTCCGCACCCAGTCCCGGGTCAGCCATCATCCTGACGGCAAATCGGGCCTGCTGCAAATCTTTAAGTAATCGAAGAAAGCAACAAACCGTCCACGTGAGAGATCCTGTCAATTCGCTGCAAGGGATGCGTAATTCAGGCAGGCACGGCACAGGCGATACATATGCGTTGGCAGGCTGTAAGGCACCCGCAATCGCGCATCGTTGGTCGCCCGGGTACAAGCTCTCGCCGGCATGGTGCGCGGAGATTGGGAGTGTTTGATGACCAACGACGTTGATGAAAAAAGACGTCATTTCCTGACCATGGCAACGGCCGTGACCGGCGGCGTAGGGTTGGCCTTTGCCGTCGTTCCGTTTCTTGCATCGTTGAAGCCGAGCGCCCGTGCGCTGGCGCTTGGCGCCCCGGTAGAGGTGCCCGTAGGCAACCTGGAGCCTGGCGAGATGGTGCGTGTCATGTGGCGCGGCCGCGTGATCTTTGTGCTGCGGCGGGATCAGGGAATGCTGTCACGTCTGAATCAGGTCACCGATTTGCTGCGTGATCCGGCTTCGGAAAACAAGGAACAACAACCCGAGTTTGCCGTCAACGAGCATCGTTCGCTTAAGCCGGAGTTTCTCGTCGTCGAGGGCTCCTGCACGCATCTCGGTTGCGCCCCATTACCCGAATTCCAGGTCGGGCCCGCTGACGATTGGTTCGGCGGTTTCTTCTGTCCCTGCCATGGTTCGCGATTCGACCTTGCCGGGCGAGTCTATAAAGGGGTACCCGCACCGACGAACCTGCGCGTGCCGCCATACAGGTTCCTGCGCGAGGATGTCATCATGATCGGCATAGAAACGGACGTATCATAATGGCGCGCATCGAATCCGAAATCGGCATTCCAAAAGGCGGCTTCCTGAAGTGGATCGACGATCGTTTTCCATTCACGGAAACGATGAAGGTGCATGCCACCGAGTATTACGCCTCAAAGAATTTCAACTGGTGGTACGTTTTCGGCGTCCTCGCTATGCTGGTGCTGGTCATGCAGATAGTGACCGGCGTGTTCCTCACCATGAATTACAAGCCGTCGGCGGAAGAGGCATTTGCATCGGTAGAATACATCATGCGCGATGTTGAATGGGGCTGGCTGCTTCGTTACATGCATTCCACTGGCGCATCGTTTTTCTTTATTGTTATTTACCTGCACATGTTCCGTGCCATGCTGTACGGTTCGTATCAGAAACCGCGAGAGCTTATCTGGATTATCGGCATGCTCATATTCTTCCTGACTTTCGCGGAAGCTTTCGCAGGTTATCTGTTACCGTGGGGCCAGATGTCGTACTGGGGCGCACAGGTGATCATTTCCCTGTTCGGCGCGATTCCGGCAATCGGCGACTCCGTAGTCGAGTACATCCGGGGCGATTATTCGATTTCCGACATCACCCTGAATCGATTCTTCGCTCTGCACGTGGTCCTGATTCCGCTGGCAATGATCATGCTGGTGTTCGTGCACATCGTTGCACTTCATCACGTCGGTTCCAACAATCCCGATGGCATCGAGATCAAGGAGCACAAGGGTCCCGACGGCGTACCGCTCGATGGTATCGCGTTCCATCCCTATCACACGTCGAAAGATCTGGTCGGGATTATCGTTTTCCTGATGGTGTTCTTTGGTGTCGTGTTCTTCGCACCGGACATGGGCGGTTATTTCCTGGAACATGCGAATTTCGAGGCAGCCAACACGCTGGCGACGCCCGAACACATCGCTCCGGTGTGGTATTTCACGCCTTACTACGCAATTCTGCGCGCCGTGCCCGACAAGCTCTGGGGCGCGATCCTGATGGCCACTGCCGTGCTTTTGCCGTTGTTCCTGCCTTGGCTGGACCGCTCGCGGGTGAGGTCGATTCGCTACCGGGGCTGGATTTACAAGCTGGCGCTGACGCTGTTTGTAGTAAGTTTCATTGTCCTTGGCTGGCTGGGACTGCAGCCTGCGGAACGGGTCTACGTCATCATGGCCAGGATCTTCACGACAATTTACTTCGGCTTTTTCCTGTTGATGCCGTATTACACGGTGATCGACAGGACCAAGCCGGTGCCTGCGAGAGTCGTGTACCATGGTTAGCGCAAGAACTATCGCGTCCCTGCTGGTCGCATTCCTTGCGAGTGGAGTGGCGTCAGGCGCGAACGACCCGGTATTGGAACCGGCCGGAAACGACCCCGCGGACGTTCATTCACTGCAACGCGGTGCGCGCAATTTCATGAATTATTGCGCGGGGTGCCATTCCGCGAAATACGTTCGATACAACAGCATTGCGGATGATCTGGAATTGACCGATGCGGTGATGATCGAAAACCTCATGTTCAACGCGGAAAAAACTTTCGAGACCATTCAAAACAATATGAGCGCCGATGATGCGGCACGCTGGTTTGGCACTTCGCCACCCGATTTATCGTTAACGGCGCGGGCCAAGACAACCGATTACATATACAACTTTCTGAAGGGTTTTTATGTCGACTCCGACAGCCCGACCGGCGTCGACAATCGCGTACTCGCAGGCACGAGCATGCCGCATGTCTTATGGGAGCTACAAGGATTCCAGAAAGCCGTGTTCAGCGAAGATGAACACGGGACAACCGTATTCGAATATTTCGAGCCAGTGACTTCCGGTTCTATGTCGGCCGACGAGTTCGACAGTTTTGTTCGCGATACCGTCAATTTCCTGGAATTTATCAGCGAGCCTGTCCGATCCACGCGGCGCCGAGTGGGTGCATGGGTACTGGCTTTTCTGGCAGTTTTCCTGATCTTCGCTTCGCTCCTGAAGAAAGAGATCTGGAAGGATGTCAGTTAGTCGATTTGTCAATGACACGGCCTTCGCCAGTCAAGCCGGATCAGTACCGTCGTAGGATTAGCACAGTGACAATATCGCCGAAGAGGACCGCACTATGGCAGTGATTGCCAACCGACGATCCGTGATGACATTGTTTTCGAAGGCCACGTGCATACACAGCCACCGCACGCGCCTGGTCCTGGCCGAAAAGAATATCAACATCGATATAGCCGATATCGAGGGTCCGGATCTGCCGGAAGATCTCATGGACCTGAATCCGTATCACACGGTTCCGACACTCGTGGATCGGGATCTCGTGTTGTACGACTCGCGCGTCATTATCGAGTACCTCGACGAGCGTTTTCCGCATCCGCCTCTGATGCCGGTCGATCCGGTGACACGGGCCCAGTTTCGCCTGGCGCTGTTTCGCATCGAGACGGACTGGTATCAGCTCGCAGAACAATTCGAGGCTGACGGCGACCGCAAGCCGGCGACCAAATCCAGAAAAATGCTCAGGGAGAGCATCCTGGCGAGCGTCGAACTCTTCAGTGCCAAGCGTTATTTCCTGAGTGACGAGTTTTCGCTCGTCGATTGCAGTATTGCACCGATTCTGTGGCGTCTGCCGGTGTACGGCATCGAGCTGGGTTCCCAGGCAGAGCCGATCGAAATGTACATGAAGCGCGTCTTCGAGCGCCGCTCGTTCCAGGAGAGTCTCACCGAGCTGGAACAGGAAATGAGACTCTAGCGCTTGCAGCCCTCGCGGGTATCATGCAGGCTGCCGGAAGCGGCTTGAAACGCCTGGCGAAAGGAATTCATCGACGATGCACTGCCGCAGCAAAAACCTGAGCTCGGCCGGGGTGGCGGCATGAATGGTCCCAGCCGGTCGAAGCGTCCGTACCTGATTCGGGCTATGCACGAATGGATGGGCGACAACGGTCACACGCCGCATATCGTTATCGATGCCGGCGTCGATGGGGTTACCGTACCGCGCGAACACATCAAGGACGGCAAGATCATCCTCAACATCAGCCATTCGGCCGCACACAATCTCAAGATGACGAACGCGGCCGTGAGTTTCCGCGCGCGATTCAGCGGTGTGCCGTTCGACGTTTGGGTGCCGGTCGCGGCAGTGCTTGGCATCTACGCCAAGGAGACGGGGCAGGGCATGATCTTCTCGCACGGTGCCGATCGGCCGGAACCACCGGACGGGCCGGAAGATCAGGAAAGGCCGCGCAGCAGCCGCTCGCACCTCAAGGTCGTCAAATAAAGTTCTGAAGCCGGCATCGTCAGTCGCCGCCGAGCAAGGTGCGATCGATCAGGTCGCACAGGCAGTGCAATACGAGGATGTGGACTTCCTGGATGCGTGCGGTGCGCTCGGCGGGTACCCTGATCTCGACATCATCATCCCGCAACAGGCGCGCCATACGTCCACCGTCCCGGCCGCTCAGTGCGACCACTTTCACTCCTCTCTCGTGCGCGGCATCGATAGCGCGGTTGACATTCTCCGAATTGCCGGACGTGGAAATCGCGAGCAGCACATCATTGTCACGACCGAGCGCAGTAATTTGCTTGGCGAACACGTCGTCATAGCTGTAATCGTTGGCGATCGACGTCAATGCCGAGGAGTCCGTCGTCAACGCAACCGCCGGCAGGCCCGGCCGCTCCATTTCGAAGCGATTGATAAGTTCCGCGGCAAAATGCTGCGAGTCGGCCGCCGATCCGCCGTTGCCGCAACTGAATATCCGTCCTTCGTCGAGCAACGACTGACTGATGAGCGCGCCGGCGCGCGCGATGGCGGGCAGAAGCACCTCGGCGGCTGCCTGCTTGGTCGCCATACTCTCCGTAAAGTGTTCTTTTACAAGGAATTCTGCGTCCATCACCCGTCCACCCTGAATGCGTCCTTGAGCCATTGTAGCTTGCATCGATCATCGGGCGCCGCATCGATCGCGACCACGTCGAAGCGCATCGGACTGTCGCTGTATTGCGGATTTCGTGCCAGGAATACGGCAGCAGCTCGCGTCAGCTTTCGCTGCTTGATGCGATCGATCGAAGCGGCTGCCGTTGCAAATCGGTTTTGTTGCCGGTAGCGCACCTCGACAAATACCACGCAGTCGCGATCGAGCATGACGATGTCGATTTCACCGAAGCGGCAACGGTAGTTGGCGGCGATGACTTTGAGCCCGTTCGACAGCAGGTGCTCGAGCGCCAGTTTTTCGAAGCGATCGCCGATCGCAGCAGCCGATGATCCCGCCATCGATTGACTTAAAAACTCGAATCGGGACTCAGTTCATCGAGCATATACAGGAACTTGTCCTGCGCCGGCAATGGCTCGGGACGGCCACGCACAAACCTCGCCCAAGCCAGTTTGCGGTGTATCCGACCATCGTCGTCAAGATACAAGGTACCCGTCGCGCCGACGATCTCCCCCATCGGGCCGGTGCGCGCCGGGAACAGCCCGCCGACGAGATGGTAGGCGTCATAGCCCATCGCGTGCAACCGAGCCAGTCGTTTCTCGGCGGGCCAGAATTCGTTGTAGAGCCCGGGAAAATCGGCGATCCATGCGGGGGGATCGACGACCCACGGCGTCTCCGCGAACATAATGTCATTCAGGTCGGTGTCGGAGCGACCGTCCATCGAATAGATGAACGAGGTCGAGTAGACCGGTAAGTCACCCGAGTAGTGGAACTTCAACTGCGATTTGATCAGCCGGCCCGCCTTGGCGTCGGCGGCGAGGAATACGAAATCGACGTCCTGTCGTCGCCGTGGATCGAACTGTAATGGTCCGCCGACCAGGGTCCGCATGCGTTGATACCGCTGCACGCTCTCGGACAGGGCCATCAGTTGCTGGATCTCGAATGAAAAGTCCTGTACCGAGGGTTCGTAGCTTCTGTAATCCAGGAGCAGGCCGCCTGCGTTCTCGAACTCGCTGGCAAAGCTTGTCAGGACGCGGCGCCCCCATTCGGAACTGGGCACAAGGGCGACGCCCCGCGTCAGGCCGTCGTCGATCGCCCGGACTGCCGCAGCACGGGCCTCGTCTTCGGGCGCCAGCGCAAACTGGTAAAAACCGGGCGGCGCGACCAAGTCATCCGGCAGGTAGTTGAGCGCGAGTACGGGGACCGGCAACAGCGATTCGGCCGCCAATGCCGACACGTTCGAGCGTTGCAATGGGCCGACGACGAATTCGGCGCCCTCGCGCACTGCAGTCCGGTAGGCGGCCACCGCGCCGCCCGCGTCCTCGACGTCGTAAACCCGCACCTGCTGGGCATCACTGAGTCCGGCAGCGGCGCTGAAATAGGCGCCGAGAAAGCCGTTCCGGATCGCATTGCCGGCTGCGGCGGTGCTTCCCGACAACGGCAACAGGAGCGCGATCTGCCGGGGAAACGACAGCGCCCCGCCGTCGGGCAGGTCCATCTCGTCCAGCATGCCGATGGCCGGGTGGTCGATGTAGGCTTCCCGCCATCGCACCACACCGTTTGACCAGCCGATGCCCTGTTCCCCGGTCGAATTCGCGAGCGCGCCGAGCTCGAGCCAGCCCCGGATGTCCCTGTCCGCCGTCCTCGACGCGGTGTCCCGCAGGGTCGCAGCGTCGCTGACCTTCAGTCCGGCCCATAGCCTGCGCCGGTTTTGCACGACGCCGAATTCGTCGAGCGAATTCTCGAGCTGCAGATAAATGTCTATCGCGCGCGCCGGCTGGCCTTTCTGGAACCAGGCGTCGGCGCGCAGCGCCTCTACGCGGACGCGGTATTCGCGTGGCAGCGGCTGTCGGCTCAACGGTTCGAGCAGGTCGAGCGCGCGGTCCGGCTGACCTTCCCACAGTCGAAGCGCCGCGGCCCCGGTGCTCCATAACCAGAGCAGCTCACCCTCTCTGGGTATCGGTATATTGCGCAGGGCGTTGCGCGCGCGACGCGCGTCGCCTGCGTAAAGCCATTGCTCGATCGCCAGCAGTGTGAGTCGGGTTTGCTCGTCACCGGATTCGCCCGCCGCCAGGCCGATGTAGGTGCCTGCCGCATCGGCGTGAAGTCCGCTACTTGCTTCCTGCTCGGCACGTGATTCTCCCCGCACGCGTCCCCCGATGTCGCCGGTGGCGCACGCGGACAGCATCGTGATGGCAAGGAGCAGCAGCAGCGCGCTACCACAGCGCTTGTGGAATTTGTTCATGCGGCTTGCCTGTCGAGCCTACATACGGGCACGATGTCTACCGGACTTTTCATTGTCGCAAGATTACCTGAATACGGGATCAAGAGATTGACCGAGAGCACGCTTTTCGTCGTGGCGACACCCATCGGTAATCTCGACGACCTGTCGCCGCGGGCGCGGCAAGTTCTTGATCAGGTTGACCTAATTGCCGCCGAGGATACGCGTCACAGCAGGCGATTGCTATCGCATTTCGGCATCAAAACGCCGCTTTTTGCTCTGCACGAGCACAATGAGGAAGCACTCGTGTCCAGGCTCATCGGCAAGCTGCTCGAAGGACAAAGCATCGCGCTCGTGAGTGATGCAGGAACACCGCTCATCAGCGATCCCGGTTACCGGCTGCTCGCTGCCGCGCACGAGCATCGGATTCGTGTGTCGCCGGTACCGGGTGCAAGCGCCGTCATTGCCGCATTGTCCGTCACAGGGCTGCCGACCGACCGTTTCTGTTTCGAAGGCTTCCTGCCGGCAAGAAAAGCAGCGCGCCGCAAGAGGCTCGACGCGCTTGTGGGGGAGTCACGCACGATGGTCTTTTTCGAGGCGGTACATCGCATCGACGCCTGCCTTCACGATCTGGAGCTCATTTTCGGTCCGGACAGGCGCGCGTTCATCGGCCGCGAACTCACCAAACTCAATGAACAGTGCGTGGCGGCAACGCTCGGCGAGCTCAAACGCATGGCGGCCGACGAACGCATAAGGATGAAAGGCGAGTTCGTGCTGGCCGTCGCAGGGCAGGCATCGGCGGCGTCGCCGGTTACCGGCGTCGACCTGAATCACCTGCTTCGCGAACTTGCCGCGGTGCTGCCAGGCCGCCAGGCAGCCGACGTTGCCGCCAGGATTACCGGCAGGAAGCGGAATGAAATGTATCGGCTGATGCTGAGTACGCGCGACGACGCCGGTTCGAATTAGCGAACCGGCGTCGTGAACTTATCGAAGATCAATTCAGGGTATGGGAACCCAGACGGAACACCAGCCGTTGACGTTGACGAGCTTGCCGATAAAGATCGCGCACGGACGCCACTCGTCGCCCTCGTTGCCCTGCAACTGCGCACAGTTCAGACAGTTTTGTTCCGCTTGTGGCTGAGTGCGCGACGCCTCGTCCACGGTACTCGCGTCGTGCGTGTACTTGAGCGCCGCGGCAACCGGGTCGTCCTCGGTGATTCTTGGCAAATCCTGCGCAAGCGCCTGCGACCCCGGACATACGAAACACCCGGCTGCCGCACCTGCGGACATCTTGATGAAATTGCGTCTGGCTAGATTGCTCAACGGATTCTCCTTCGACAACGATCGATCGTCCCATTGACCGACCAATTATAACGGCCGTTGCTTAAGGTTTGATGAACGGCGGCAGACTTCGACGGGCTCAGGCCCGGGGCTCCGGGGCTAATGATGGACGGATGTCGCCGGGGCGCCCTCGCCGAAAAACACGATCCGCGTCAAAAAGGTGTAGTCGGCCTCGTACACCATGAGCCAGACCAGCACCAGCAGCGCCACCGGCGGTACCAGGATCGCGAATTTGAGCGCCAGGCGTTCCCAGCCCATGTGCATGAAAATCCAGACGATTCCACCGGCCTTCATCATCATGAACAAGAGGATCAGGAACGTGCGCATCGCGCCGTCATCCATGAAGTCGGTCGCGTAGGAAAAGGCGCTCAGCACGAAGAGTGCGCCCCACATGATCCAGTAGACCTTCAGCGGGTGTTGTTGTCCTTCAGATGCCATAGGAATTTCCCTTACCAAAGATTAACAAGGCGGTGATCAAAACCGGTGCGCTTTTCCCAGCTACCACAAGTAGAAAAACGCGAATATGAATACCCACACGAGATCGACGAAGTGCCAGTAAAGACCGGCGATCTCGACCATCTCATAGTTGCCCCGCGTGCGGTCATAGAAACCGCTCTTGACGCGCAGGCCGACGACGATCAGGTAGATGACGCCGGCCGAGACGTGCAGGCCGTGAAAACCGGTGATCATGAAAAACGTCGCGCCGAATTGCGCGGCGCCCATCGGGTTGCCCCACGGCCGCACGCCTTCCTCGACGATGAGCTTGGTCCATTCGAAGGCCTGCATACCGACGAAAGTTGCACCGAACGCGGCGGTGGCCATCATCAGCCAGAAAGCCTTGTTCTTGTCGCCGCGATAGCCCATGTTGACGGCCATCGCCATGGTGCCGCTCGAGGAGATCAGGATGAAGGTCATGATCGCAATCAGGATCAGCGGAATCGGGTCGCCGCCGAACGACAGCGCGAATACCTCGCTGGGATTGGGCCATTCGTCCGTGACCGACATGCGGACCTTCATGTATCCCGTGAGGAAGCTGCCGAAGACAAAGGTGTCGGAGAGCAGGAAGATCCACATCATGGCCTTGCCCCAGGGCATATGAAACGCCTGCCTGTCCGCAGCGAAGTCCTGTACGACGCCCCTGGTACCAACAGCTAGTGCATCAGCTTCCGCCATGAATTCCCATCCTTCTAAGTCAATAAAAGCAAAGCAAACAATCCGACCCAAACGAGCAGCAGGTAGTGCCAGTACACGGTGCACAGCTCGACGCTCAGGCGAATAGTCTGCGCGTCAGCGCCGGTGAACATGCGCAGTGTCGTCCTGCCCCATACCCACAGGCCGCCGAGCAAGTGCAGGCCATGCATGGCGGTTAGCAGATAGAAAAAGGAGTTGGCCGGATTGCTGGTCATGAAGTAGCCGCTCCCGTTGAGCTCGAGCCACGCGACCCACTGACCCGCCAGGAACAGGATCGTGCACACGCCGCCGACCACCAGGCCGACCTTGATGGTGAGCGGCTGCGCGCGTCTCGCCGCGCCACGCGTCAACTGGAATGCGACGCTGGCGAGCACCAGGATGACGGTGTTGAGCCATAACAGTTCCGGCTCGTCCACGGGACGCCAGTCCGCGAGCTTCATGCGCATCATGTAAGCGCTCAAGAAAAGGGCGAACAGCGAGGTAACCACCGCGATGAACGACAACAGGCCGACCTTCGCCGGATCGATGTCGATGACGCCGCGGCCCGGCCGGTTCTCGGCCGGGTCATTCGTCTCCCACGGCTGCGTGTTCAGCGACTGCTTCAGGAGCCAGCCGATGATGCTCGCCATGATGATGGCTAGGAAAATGAGCGTCAGTGTCACGTCGCCGTCCCGCCTGCGGGCGCATCGCTGCCTGCGCCGCCGTGCTGGTCGTGAACCGGCGCCGACGATCCCGCCGGCACGTTCTGCGGAATGTAGTCGTCAGGATAGCCGGGCACGCTGTAGTCGTAAGCCCAGCGGTGCACCTCCGGCAGATCGTGACCCCAGTTGCCGTGCTTCGGCGGCGTGTCCGGCGTCTGCCATTCGAGTGTCGTCGCTTTCCACGGGTTGGGGCCCGATGGCTTGCCGTTCTTCAGGCTGGCGATCATGTTGTAGACGAATATCAGCTGCGTTGCACCGACGATCAGCGCGGAAATCGTGATGCTCTGGTTCAGCGTAAATGCCGATTCGGGCATGAACGCCGTGTCACCCATTGCGAAGTAGCGGCGCGGCACACCGAGGAAGCCCAGGTAGTGCATCGGCAGGTAGATTGCATAAGTGCCGAATAAAGTCAGCCAGAAA